>JBLIRI010000073.1:0-11601 GCA_049472235.1 Thermoplasmatota archaeon
TTCGAGCTTCTCGACGATGAGCTTGCCCATCACGGGGTCCAGATTCCGGGGCAGAGGGGGCTCGGTCCTCTTGGTCACCGTGACCTGATGTCCGAGTTCCCTGAGGGCGACGGCAACCTCCAGTCCTATTGCGCCCCCGCCGACCACCACGGACCTCTTGTTCGGAGAGTTCCTGGCAGCCTCCAGAAGCTTCGATGAATCATCGATGGTGCTGACGAAGTGAAGCCCTTTGCCGATGAAATCCTTCGATCCCGGTATGGTAAGGTTGATCGGTCTGGCCCCGTTTGACAGGATGAGAGAATCGTACGGCAGGACCTTTTCCGTACCGCTCGAGAGCTCCCTTGCCGTCACGGTCCTTGCCTCCGGATCCACCTTAATAACCTCATGGCCCAGAAGCTTGTCCAGCTTCCCCTTGACCTCGGGAACGACATGCTTCAGCTCATCGAAATCATCCACCATCCCTTCCAGGACGAACGGAAGGCCGCAGGGTGAGAACTGATCGAAATCCCTCATCTCGATGATGGTGACATGGCAGTTCCTGTCCTGGTTCAGGGCGGCCTTCGAGGAATACAATCCGCTTGCCCCGAGGCCGATGACTATGATCTCCCTTCGCTTCTCTTCGGTCATCATTGTCCGCTCCTTGGTATGTTGGACAGGACCGACAATGGATCATCGTTTATTAAACATGCGAGAATGGCCATCACTGATGACCATCATGGTTCGTATGCCCGGAGCTTGCGCAACATCCGTTCTTCCACGGTCATTGGTTTTAAATATTGCTTCCATCTCAAGGTCATTTCAATGACCGACGGGGAGCAGCCGGCCGGATCGATGGAAATTGTCCCGAAAGGTATCCTAGTAGCCGTTGGGGGCAACGAGGATAAAAAGCACAACCTCTTCATTCTCAGGACCATCGTCTCCCTCCTCAAGAAGGAGAACGTCAAGATCGAGGTCATCACCACCGCCAGCGAGATCCCCGAAGAGGTCGGAAAGATGTATGTCAAGGCCTTCAATAAGATCGGGGGAAACGACCTCGACCTCATGCATATAAGGTCAAGGGAACAGGGAGAGGACCCCGAAATTCTCAGGCGCATAAGGGAGGCGGATATCGTCTTCTTCACGGGAGGGGACCAGCTCCGGATCACGAGCATACTTGGAGGCTCGGCCCTTCATAAAGAGGTCCTTAGGAAATATCAAAACGAGGCATGCATCATAGCCGGAACGAGCGCGGGTGCCACTGCGATGTCGGAGACCATGATATACGGAGGCAACAGCTCGGAGGCCCTACTGAAAGGGAACGTCCACTTCACCGCCGGCATGGGCTTGATCGGAGATGTCATAATCGACAGCCATTTCATAAAAAGGGGACGGTTCAGCCGTTTGATGCAGATGATGAGCATGAATCCCGGCCACATTGGCGTCGGGCTCGGTGAGGACACCGGTATCGTCATCGAAAAAGGTCAGATAATGAAGGCGATCGGAACGGGACTTGTCGTGATATTCGACGGCCTGCATCTCAGGTTCACTAACGTGACGGAGATCAAGGACGGACAGGCGATAGCCATCGAGAACGTTCACGTCCATACCATCGTCAAAGGATATGGTTACGATCTGAAGGAGAGAAAATATCTCAGACCGGAGGAGATGGAGTGCATGTCCCTGGTCTGCAATTGAAAATGGGGGACCCGTGAATGAAGATCCTTGAGATACGGGCGCTTAGAGGCCCGAACTATTACAGCCGATATCCGACAATATTCATGAAACTGGACATCGGGGAATTTGAAGAAAGACCGACCGATAAGGTCCCGGGATTCAGGCAGCGGCTTGAGGAGACCATGCCCACACTGATAGAACATCGTTGCTCACCCGGTTACCGTGGAGGTTTCCTGGAACGTGTGGATAACGGCACGTACGCGGGGCATTTGGTAGAGCACGTTGCGATCGAGCTTCAATGCCTTGCCAGGACCGAGGTCGGATTCGGAAAGACCTTCGATACGAAGGAGAAGGGGATCTACCATGTTGTCTACAGATATCGCGATGAGGACCTGGGAATAGAGGCCGGAAAGGCCGCTGTCAGGATCGTGGAAGCGATCTATCGGAATGAAATGGTAGAAGTGAGGCCTATTGTCTATGATCTTAAGGAGATCAGGGAAAGGAACCTCTACGGGCCCTCCACGCAGTCGATAGTGGATGAGGCAAAGAGAAGGGACATTCCCGTGATCAGGCTAAACAACGAGAGCTATGTCCAGCTTGGCTACGGCATCCACCAGAGAAGGGTCCAGGCAACGATGATGGACGACACCTCTGCGATAGGCGTGGAGATAGCCGATGACAAGGAGCGGGCCAAGGAAATCCTGTCGACGATGGGCATACCCGTCCCCAAGGGTTATTCGGTATGGGATGTGGACGAAGCAAAGAAGGTGGCGGACAAGATAGGTTACCCCGTCGTGGTAAAACCCCTTTCGGGGAATCATGGACGTGGTATCACCACCGATATCCAAACACCCGAGGAGCTCGAGATCGCCTTCGAGAACGCCAAGAAGGTCAACAGGACCGTACTGGTCGAGAATTACCTGGTCGGCTTCGATTTCAGGATCCTCGTCATCGACGGAAAGTTCGCTGCCGCTGCCAAAAGGGAACCGGCCTTCGTCATCGGGAACGGCAGGTCCACCATTCTTGAACTCATTGAGGAGATCAACAAGGACCCCTCGAGGGGGTTCGGACACGAGAAGAACCTCACCAGGATAAAGGTCGACCACATGACGGAGAGGCTCCTCAGGATGAAGCAGCTAAAACTCGACAGCGTCCTTCCTGAAGGTCAGAAGATCCACATCAAATCGACCGCCAACCTGAGCGCCGGAGGAAGGGCGATCGATGTAACGGATGAGGTCCATCCGGTGAACCGGGCAATGGCGGAAAGGATATCGCAGATAGTCGGCTTGAACGTCATGGGTATCGACATGATAGCCCAGGACCTGAGCCAGCCCATTTGCGAAGGTTGCGGGGGCGTCATTGAGGTGAATGCGGCACCGGGATTCAGAATGCATCTCAGCCCTTCCGAGGGAAAACCTCGGAACATCGCAGCGAATGTCCTGGACATGCTTTTCCCCCCTGGGTCGAGCTCCACGATCCCGATAGTCGCGGTTACCGGAACGAACGGCAAGACCACGACTGTCAGACTGATCTCCCACATCCTCGAACTTAACGGAGGCAGGGTCGGGATGACATCAACAGATGCCGTGGTCATCAACAACGATCCGATCCTGGAAGGGGACTACAGCGGACCGGGCGGGGCCAAGGTCGTTCTGATGGATTCCACCATCGACCACGCTGTCCTCGAGGTCGCCAGGGGAGGAATTCTGAGACGTGGGCTTGGATACGGCGAAAGCGACGTCGGTGTCTTCCTGAACGTCACCTCCGATCACCTGGGAGAGGGAGGCATCAACACTCTCGAGGACCTTGCCAATCTCAAGGGCATCCTGATCGAGACCGTAAAGGAGACTGGGCACGCAGTGCTCAATGCGGACGATCCTCTGGTGCTGAAGTTCAGGGAGAACACCAAGGGGAGCGTGATCCTCTTCTCCATGGACCCCGAGAATCCGGCCCTGAAGGAGAACCTGGAGAGGGGGAACATGAACGTGACGGTAAAAGGGGACTCCATCATGATCCAGAAAGGCGGATGGACATCCACCGTCGCCAAGGTCATAGAGATACCGATCACCTACAGCGGAAAGGCCACCTTCAACATCCAGAACGCGATGGCCGCAACGGCGGCCGCCTCGGCCCTGGGCCTGAACGAGAAGCAGATCAGGGCAGGCCTTGTCAGCTTCAGCCCGTCACTCGGACTGTCGCCGGGAAGGATGAACGTCATCGAGGTCAAGGATTTCAAGGTCATCATCGACTATGGACACAACATGGGGGCCATCCAGGCGACCGGAGAGCTTCTCCCTCACCTTGCTCCGGGTAGAAAGATCCGCATGGCCTCGGGTACGGGGAACCGAAGGGATGAGGACATAATCGAGTACGGTCTCACCCTTTCCAAATACTACGACCATATCATCCTCACCGATACTGATAGGAGAGGAAGACCTCCGGGCGAGGTCGCAGGATTGGTGAAGAAAGGCCTGATACAAGGGGGCAAGAAAGATTCCGACATCACATTGGTCCTCGACGGCAGGGAGGCGACACAGGCAGCTCTGGATATGGCGGAGAAGGGTGACATCGTTGTTCTTCAGGCGGACAACGTCCAGCTCGTCATCCAGGATGTAATGGACTACAAGGAGAACTCCCTCCACGATTACAGGGCCAAGAAGGTCGAGATGTCCCAGGTGGACGAATTTCACGAGGATTGAGATGAAGGAGCAGGAGCTTTTCGATCATATCGGATCCCTCAGGGAGGAGATGATAGGGTTCCTCTCGAGGATCGTCAGCGTTCCTGCTGTTGGCCCCCTCTCAGGCGGAAGCGGGGAGACGGAAAAGGCTGACCTTATTGAGGGCTTACTCCGCAGCATGGGACTTGATGACATCGAACATATCGATGTGGAGGACAGCTCAGTTCCATCCGGTAAAAGGCCCAACCTCAGGGCTACTTTGAGGGGGAGGGGGGTCGGGCGCCGGATGGTTGTTATCACACACATGGACGTTGTCCCACCGGGGGACCCGGGGGCCTGGAATTCCGACCCCTTCGAGGCGAAGGTCGAGGATGGCAGGATCACGGGAAGAGGGGTCGAGGACAACGGTCAGGCCCTCACTGCGTCCATCTTCGCGTTGAAAGCGATCAAGGACCTCGGGATCACCCCGGCCCATGAGGTCGTCCTCTTCTTCGTCTCGGATGAGGAGGAGACGAACGAGAAAGGCATGGGGCATCTGGTGAGAAAAGGGCTGATCGGAAAGGAGGACCTCATCCTGGTCCCCGACCACGGGGAGCCTACCGGGACCATGATAGAGCTGGTGGAAAAATCCCTTTTATGGGTCAAGGTCTCCGTCAAGGGGAAGCAGTGCCATGCAAGCATGCCTCATCTTGGGAACAACGCCTTCAGGGCTTCAATGATCTTCGGCTCCAGGGTCGATCGGGTTCTCCATGAGAAGTTCGATGCCAGAGACGTTTCCTTTGACCACCCGTTCTCCAGCTTCGAGCCGACGAAGAGGGAGGCAGGGGTCTCCGGTGTAAACGTCCTGCCGGGGGAGGATGTTTTCTATTTCGACTGCCGGCTCCTGCCGGGGATCAATATCGAAGACGTACTGGCCGAGATGAGGAGGGTCGCGGATGAAGTGGAGAAGGAGACCGGGACCTCCATAGGGCTGACAACCACGCTCAGGGAGACCACACTCCACCCGACCCCCCCGGGAGCCGAGATAGTGGAGAGGCTCTCAAATGCCATCGTATCAGCGACCGGAAAGACTCCGGGCACCTGGGGAATAGGAGGGGGGACCTGCGCGGCGATCCTCCGCAACAGCGGCCTCGAGGTTGCAGTATGGGAGACGGTACTGAATCAGGCCCATGCTCCGAACGAGCATATCCTCGTCGACAATATGATCAACGACTGCAAGGTCATGGCCTCTCTCTTCATCCAGGATATGAACGAGTAATATTTTGGGCACTTTTTCGAAAGGTAGTTATATGACCAAAGGAGGTGCATATCCCGCACCTTAGAAAGCGATTAGAGGAGGGAATAGATTGTCCTGGAAAAGGCTGACGGCCGTTCTTTTTTCAGCTTTGTTGATGACCACCCTGCTTGCAGGGACCCTTGCTGCGGATGATGAACTGGCATCTCCGGAGATCGTACTTCCAGGAGATAACGAAAGGGCATCGTATGGGGGCGGTTTAATCGAGAACCTGGGCCAGTGGGATGACGATATACTTTTCTCGGCAAGGACCGATTTCGGACACGTAGGCCTTGGAAAGGACCGCATCTACTACAATATCATGGAGCGCTCAGAGGTTCCAGGGATACGCGGGGGACTTTCACGTGACGCCCTCGACACCGGGATCGATGGTGCCGTGATAACCGTCGAGTTCGATGACCCGAACCCGGTGGAGCCGGTCGGCCACGATGTGATGCCATGCATCTCAAGTTTCTTCATCGGCAGCGATCCGTCAAGATGGGCGAGCGGGGCCAGGTCCTACGGGAGCGTGGAATACCGAAACATATGGGATGGCATCGATATGTTGTTCAGATTGGATGAGGGCGGCCTGAAGTACGATATAATGGTGGAACCCGGGATCGACGCTTCGACGATCGTCCTCGGGTTGGAAGGGCACACCGGATTATCGACGAAAGGAGGTGACCTGATCATCGATACCCCTATCGGGATTCCGATTATCGATGGGGGACTGTTGGCCTGGTACACCGATGACAGGGCCGAGCAGGTCAAGGTCGAATTCGACATTCTCGATGATAGCTCCTACGGCTTCGATCTGAAGGGCAGGGACATGGACAGAGGCGTCATGATCGACCCCCTGGTGTATTCCTCCTACCTTGGAGGCAGTTCGGATGAGGGCATCTTCGACAGTGACCTCGACAGCTCAGGGAATGCATACCTGCTCGGTGTAACTGATTCCACCGGATTCCCTACCACCTCAGGGGCCTATCAGACCACGAACAGCGGGAATTTCGACATCTTCGTGACCAAGACCAACTCCGATGGCACGGCCCTCATCTTCTCTACATTCGTTGGCGGGACCGATATGGAGATTGGGAACGGCATAAGGGTCGATGGTTCGGGGAACGTCTTCGTCACAGGTTCTGCATATTCCGACGACTTTCCGACCACCAGCGGGGCATATAACGAGACGCATTATAACTCGACCCTGTGGACTGACGTGGTGGTCTTCAAGCTCTCCTCCACCGGCACATCTCTCTTGTATTCCACATACGTTGCAGGAGAATCGGACGAGGAGGGAAGGGACATCGACATTGATTCTTCCGGAAATGCGTACGTCGTGGGCTACTCCTACTCGCTCGATTTCCCCACCACCAGCGATGCCTATGATTCGGCGGGTGACGACTGGTCGGGGGATATCATTCTGTTCAAGCTGTCTGCCAACGGGGACTCATTGGAATACTCGACATATATTGGAGGTGACAGCGGGGATGACGCTTACGGTATCGAGTATGACGATAACGGGAATGTCTACGTCACAGGGAGCTCCTGGTCATACGACTTCCCCACCACAACGGGAGCATATCAGCAGAAACTGGTGGACTGGTCCGACGTGATAGTGTTCAAGTTCAACGTCGACCGCTCGGTCTTCATATACAGCACTTACGTTGGCGGGGACGATGATGAGGAGGGATATTCCTTGTTCATTGACAGTTCGGGCAATGCATATGTTACCGGATACACCTGGGGAGGGTGGGGTCAGATCTTCCCGACCACGACCGGAGCATACTCCACGACCTACAACGGAGGGATGACGGATTCATTCGCGTTCAAGCTCAATCAGGCGGGATCTGGTTTGATTTACTCGACATTCCTCGGTGGGTCCGGCGACGATTACGGCCAGAAAATAGAAGTGGATGGAAACGGCAAGGCCTACATCTGCGGATACACCGATTCGAGCAATTACCCCACGACAACCGGAGCGGATTACACGAGTTTCCGCGGAGGTTATTACGACGGTACCGTCACTGTCGTGTCCCAATCCGGCGCAGCCCTGACCTATTCAAGCTTCCTTGGGGGCGGCTCCGATGATATGGCCTTCAGCATCAATGTGGATGCCATCGCCGAGGCCCTGGTGACCGGATATACGGACTCCTCGAACTTCCCCACAACGGCCGGGGTGATATCGAGGACGAATTCCGGCAGTTATGATTGCTTCTTTACCAGGCTGAACTTCACGCTTCCCCCGTCAGCACCGAGGAGCCTGGCCGCCATCCCGGGCGACGACCGCATCGACCTGACATGGTCGGCACCGACCTCCGACGGAGGGTTCCCCATCGCGAAGTACACCATCTACAAGAGGATAGACGGGCACCCGGATACGCAGACCATCAATGTCACCACTTTGTCCTATCAGGACTTTGACGTCGAGATCGGTGTGAAGTACATGTATTCCCTCACAGCCTGGAACCTTTTCAAGGAAGGTGCAAAGACATCTGAGGTTGGAGCAATGGTCACTTCGGTTCCATCCCCGCCCGTCAACCTCACTACCGCGGCATCCGTGGGAAAGGTCGACCTTGATTGGAACATACCCGCATTCAACGGCGGGACCATGATAACGGGTTATTTCGTCTACAAGGGCATTGCAAGCGGTGAACTCGATCTCCTCGTGGAGCTTGCTGCGACCAGTACGGCTTACGTCGATATCGATGTTGAGGCCGGCCAGACCTATTACTATCATGTGACGGCAAAGAACGAGAAGGGAGAATCGGATCCCACAGAGGAGGTAATGGCGACCCTTCCCGACGTCCCCCTGGCACCAGTGAACTTCTCTGCCAGGGCTGGGAGCGAGTTCGTCGACCTCACCTGGGAAACACCCGAATGGGATGGTGGCGCACCGATAAAGAGCTACAAGGTCTTCAAGGGGCTTGACATCGACGAGATGCTCCTTCTGAAGACCGTCTCCACTGCAGCCAGGGGTCTGAACGATACGAAGGTCACAAACGGAGTGACCTATTATTACTCCATAACTGCCGTGAACGATGTGGGAGAATCGGATTGGAGCCTCAATATCTCGGCGACCCCGGGAACCATCCCCTTATCGCCGACATTGTACGAGGTCGAGGTGAGCGACGGCTCCCTCCTGCTGACCTGGGAGCCCCATACCAATGACGGAGGTTCGCCTCTGATATCCTTCAATATCTATGTCGGGGATACCGAGGAGGACCTCGAGCTGCTTGAGTCTGTCGATCCTGTCGATAGGTCCTATACCCACGAGGAACTGGAGAACGGCCATGAGTACTTCTACCAACTGACAGCCGTCAATTCCTGGGGAGAATCCCGGCCAAGCGTTGTGATAAGCGGCATCCCGCTCGGTCTCCCCGATGCCCCCGCATCCTTCGAGATCAGGTCGGGAGATGGCTTCGTCCTCCTGTCTTGGTCCCCACCCGCCGATACGGGCGGTGCAGAAATAACAACATACCATATCTTCAGGGCGGCGGGAACAGGAGACTTCGCATTGTACAAGATGTTCGACGGGACCAGCTACAACGATACCGACGTTACGAACGGGGAGACCTACCATTACATGATATCGGCCGTCAACATCGTTGGCGAGTCGCCGAAGACCATCGAGCTTTCCGCCCAGCCTCTTGGACTTCCGGGTGCTCCGGTATCTTTCCTGCATCATGTTGGGGACGGCTTCGTCGATCTGACCTGGGGGCCGCCGACCCGGACCGGAGGAACCCCGCTCATGAGCTACAAGGTCTACAAGAGCACCGATAATGTCGAGTTCGAGTTACTTTCCGAGGTCGGGACCGAGACCACGGGATACCATGACACTGCAGTTACCAACGGCGTGATCTACTACTACAGGCTCACCGCAAAGAACCTCCAGGGCGAATCGGCATTCACCGATACCATAGAGGCAATGCCCTTCGGCAAACCATCGGACCCGAGGAACGTCCAGGTCGTCGAGCAGGATGGCGTCATCGTGATCACATGGGAGCTTCCCGAAAGCGACGGGGGGTCCCCGCTCACGGCGATCAAGATCTACAGGTCCAGGGACGAGGGGGTCCAGCAGTTG
The DNA here is from genome assembly GCA_049472235.1 of Thermoplasmatota archaeon. GTDB lineage: Archaea > Thermoplasmatota > Penumbrarchaeia > Penumbrarchaeales > Penumbrarchaeaceae > JAFGLL01. The sequence goes on from JBLIRI010000073.1 coordinate 9,689, forward strand.
ATCGTGACCCTCGAAGGGACAGCGACGACATACACGGACAAGAACGTCATAGAGGGTTCGAAATACACCTACACCATCAAAGCGGAGAACGCAGCGGGGGAAAGCGTCACCACTACGACCTATTCCATAGAAATTAAGGCAGCGAGCGAGGGCAGCAATATAGGTTTGATAATAGGAATAATCGCTGCCGTCATCGTTCTGCTGATCATCGCTGTACTTCTGGTCTACTTCCTGGTGATCAAGAAGAAGGGAGAGGAAGCTCCGCTGCCGCCTCCACAGTACCAGGGATACCCTGCCCCGGGACAGCAGCTCCCGGGAATGAGGCCGCAGTACGGTCAGCTCCCGCAGCAGATGGGATATCAGCAGATGCCCGGTTATGCCCCGGGTCAGCAGGGAGCCCTACCTCCCGCATATCCGCCCCAACAGGCCCCCGCACCACAGCAGGGGGACATTCATCAGGGATATCTGGGATATGAGGAGCTTCCTGCGGAGGCACCGGTAACCCAGGGGTACCAGGATACCGGAGATGAATACTATCAGGCCCCGGCCCCGTACCCGGAAGAGCCAGCACCGGCAACCATGGAATATCCTCCGGCGGAGCCGGAGCAATATGTCCAGGAAGCCCCGGTGCCGGAACCCATGGATGCGGCTCCGGAAATGACCCCGGAGGAGGAGCTGCCGGGGCCCCCTGAAGCGCCGGAGCCTGTTTCAGAGGCCCCTAAACCACAGGACCAAATCCCTGAAGAACAGTAGGAAATGAATTCAGAATGTTGGAGGTCCAATCGATGGACTTTCATCAGCTGTAGTTTCGAGACTTTCTGTTTCAGGGGGTCCTTTTTCACTTTCTTCATCAGAGGTTGCACTCTTCTTTCTAAAGAAAAGAAAAGCTCCTAAACCTCCACTGATCAAGAGAAGAACGATCAAGATCACGATAATAATGATCACAAAGGGGGAACCTTCATCTTTTGGTTGGCTCACGACCTCCTTCTCCTCAACCTCGACATTGAACTCTTTGTAAACATACTCGTAGCCGTCATACAGAGAGATGTTGGTGGTATGTGTTCCGATCTGGCTCACAGTTGGTGTCCAGGTGAGCATGTCATTGAATAGTTCCATTCCAATGGGACCTTCCACCAACTCGAAATCCAGGTCATCGTTGTTGAGATCCGAGCCGATTAGATTCAATCTGAATTCAACTCCAACCTTTGCTTTAGGAATAGAGAACTCCTGAATGGAAGGAGGGATGTTCACGGAGAAGCTGAAAACATCATTGGTGCAGATACCGGATGTATAGATGTCCTTCGGGATCACCGTCCAGTAGTAGGTCTTCCCTTTTTCCACATTGCCAGTATGGATTGAGGTCCCTTCAACGTCCTCCACCCATTGAACGCTTCTATCCAGTACTGAAACATCTGTATGTGAGGTACCCAGATAGATATCATATTTCAGGGGTTCCTCTCCATCATCCTCCCCCCCCCATTCAAGCAGAACACCAGCCGATGTGATCCTGATACCATCAGTTGGGCCGATAATATAGGAGGTCGGAGACGGAGTGGGGATGACCTGGATCGTGAATGCATGAGCGATGACCTCCACGCCATCACTGGCCTTGATCTCAACGTTCAGAACATAATTCGGTGTAGGTCGCAATCCTTCAAGCGATCCTATCCAACTGATCGATCCGGTGTTCCTGTCTATCGATATATCGGAAGCTGGATGAGAAGAGATACTGTAGAGGAGCACATCTCCAATATCAACATCGACCGCTTCCGCATCGAATGTGATTAGATCGATGCGGCCCTTCTCACGTTCGACCGGCAGCCGGTAAGCCAGTGCGTGACGGCCGTTCATCGCCACGTTGACCAGCGTGCCGCGTACCGCGATGGACATCTCCTGCGGCTCGTTCAAGGCGA
>JBLIRI010000074.1:0-11388 GCA_049472235.1 Thermoplasmatota archaeon
CAGGGCATCGGGATATGCAAGTTCGGCGGCGCGGGCGGCAAGGGCGGCTCAAACGACGCCAACGCAGAGTTCCTCGGCGAGGTACGCCATTTGCTGAACAAGAACAAGATCCCGTGGCAGTACACCGAGCTGGGAAAGGTGGACGAGGGCGGAGGAGGGACCGTAGCCAAGTTCCTTGCGGAGCTCAACATGGACGTCGTGGATGCCGGTCCGGCCCTTATATCGATGCACTCGCCGATGGAGATCTCCTCGAAGGCCGATATCTGGTCCACATATAACGCGTACCAGGCATTCTACAAGATGGTGCCTTAGCTGGAGGATATGAAAATGATGGGTTCCGTGGAACCCGTTTTTTCTACCTGCTCAGAGGGATAGGGCCTGGGTCGGACAAACCCCGACGCAGGCGCCGCAATCGACGCAGGTTCCGGCGTCCACTTCCGCCTTCCCGTCAACCAGGGAAAGGGCCTGGACCGGGCATGTTCCGACACAAGCTCCGCAGCCGATGCAGGTTTCCTTGTCTATTTTAACGGCCATTTTTATTGCCTCCAAAATGCTTCCTTGATGACAGGAAGACGGATTTCAGTAAAGGATTACCATATATAATTGTGTCCGTCCCTTTAGGGCAACCTAGAATTCCCGCCTTCCTCCCTGAACCCTGTCAATCTCAGGCAATCGTCGAAGTACCCGAGAATGAAGGTGCTGACCCCCCGGTGGGAGCCGGGATTGGCGATCCAGGTGTCGCCGAGGAGCTCCGTCATCTTGCCGGACCGGTCCGGCGATTCGTGTATGTGCCCGGAGAGGACCCCGAGGGGCTGCTCGGAGAGCACGAGCTCCCGGAGGTCGGTGGAGCCCAGATGCTGCCCGCCCCATCCAAGGTCCATCGATGTGCCGGCAGGGGGGCCGTGGCTGACGAGGAGCTTTCCTTCCAGGCTGCCCAGCCTGGTGGCCTCGTCCATCATCGTTGCGTCCGTCCGGACGATGCAGTCTCTGACCTCCCCCTCCCACGAGCAGTAGCCGTCCACCCTTGACATGGGGCTCACGGGCGAGGTCGCCTCGACCCTCTCCCAGTCCTTGATCGGGAATGGGGTCACCGGAACGTGGGAGATCCCCACCACCTCGATCCCCTCATCAAGTCTGAACGAGGCCCCTTCGAAGACCTTCAATTTCGGGCAATGCTTTCCGAACTCCCTTGAGACGAGCCCCCAATCGTTGTTGCCAAATATCGTGTGCACATCTCCCCGGAACCGCTCGAAAACAGGCTGCACGGTCTCTTTGAGAAATTCCCTCTGCCTCTCGATGGAATTCCCGCCTCCGCCTCTGAAAAGGTCCCCCCCGAGGATGATGCGGGAGCACTGAAGCTCGATAGCTTTTTGGATGAGGTGTTTCATCCTTTCCACGTCGCCGTGGAGGTCGGAGGCGAAGATGAAGGAAGGTCTCATCGGAGGTTCAACGTGACAAGGGTTATTAATGTACCCCGTTCCGCCGGGATGGAGGACCTGGACGCTGCGGTCCGGGACCTCCCGATGACGGAAGGGGAGCTGGGGGATGCGATGATAAAGGACCTTTTCCCGCTCCTTGTCATGGACGAATGGATCGACCATGTCCTGTCCCATCTCCCGGAGAGGATGTTCACCACCTTTGGCTCCATCGCAAGAGCGCTTGGGACCCCCAGGGCTTCCAGAGCGGTCGGGGAGCGCGCCGCCTCGGGGAAATTGAAGGGGCCGGCTCACAGGGTGGTCTATTCCGACGGGACCGTCCCCCCGACCGGAACAGGCGGTCATGATGACGGACGGGAAATTGTACACGGACGTGTGGAGGCGGACAGGCTGGTGGAGTTCCAGGTTCCCTCGCCTCCCTTTACCGTACTTTCCGGTCTGCAGGACCGGATGACCCATCTTCTAAGAGAGGAGCGTCCGGCTCGGATAGGATCGGTGGCAGGTGCGGACATCTCGTCCGCCGGAGGGACCCACGCTGCAGGTATGGCGGTCATGGACCCTCTGGGCGAGAGCCTGGGAGAGCTCTGTGTCAGAGGGGCTCCGGGACTCCCCTATGTGTCCGGCTTTCTTTTCTACCGGGAGGCCCCCCTCCTCCTCCCCCTCATCTCCAGGGCAGCGGAAAAGGGGCTGATAGATCACCACTCGCTGATAACCCTGGACGGGAACGGCGTCCTCCATCCCAGGAGGATGGGGATCGCTTGCCAGATAGGGGCAGCCACGGGTGCAAGAACATGCGGCATCGCCAAGAAGCTGCTTGTCGGGAAGGTCGCCGGGGATGAGCGGACCGTCAACGGTCTGATACTCTGCGATGTGCAGGACAACGGAGAGGTCATAGGGTCGGCCCTTCGGGGGAAGGATACCTCCAGACCGGTGTACATGTCCCGGGGTCACCGGGTCGATCTCGGAACCGTCGAGCGGACGATCTCGGGGCTGACGATCTCAAGGGTTCCGGAACCAACGAGGAGGGCTCACGTACTTGCCAACAGATGCAGGAGGTCAGAAACCCCATCTTGAAACCTTCAGGTCCTTGCGCTTCCTTTCCATGAAGGAGTAGACTGTCGAATGCTCGGAACCTGAAAGGAGCATCGTCACCGCCTTCGAGGCGACCTTCAATCCCTCGAGGTCGCCGATGATCGCCACGGTGTTCCCCTTTATCGAAAGCATGCAGTCCGTAAGCTCCTCGACGAGCCGCCTCGTCCTCCCCCCGGTTCCGATGACCCGGGACCGGACCTGCATGATCCTCTTTCCGGATTTTCCAACGTAATCCCGTATATCGTGCTCCTCGTAGTACATGTCATCCTCGAGGAGCTTCAGCGAGTGCTCCGGGGAGAACCCGCGTCCGATGGCCCTGAGGACGTCCCTCATCCTGTAGGAGAGGTAGGTATCCTTGGAGTTCTCGTCGAAGATGGTGACCTCTCCGGTCTCGGAATCCACCTCTATCCTGACCGTGCCCTTATCCTCGAGCATCTTCAGGGTCTCACCCTGCTTCCCGATGATGACCCCTATCCTGTCCTGGGGGACCTTGAAGCGAAATGCCATTCCTGCTACCTGCACCACCAGAACAAAGGCGCCTATAAAATACATTCCCAGGGGGATCTTCGGGTCGTTCCCGGACCATGTTAATGTTCCTCAGAAACGTTTATTACACCCACTTGTTTTATCAATCGATGATAAGGGGGAAGGATACGAGGATCGCATCATCGACATGATTTACCAAAACAAAAAATCAGGTCGAAACGGTTATAACGTCCAGGAGGCAATCCTCGATAGCAGACAGCCGGTCCCGTGCCAAAAGGAGCATTGCAATGTCAGACCTCGAGTCCCAGCAGATCAAGAAGGCCCTTGAGGAGGCATTATGGCAGGTGGAGGAGGCCAGGTCCATAGGGATGACCATAACCAAGGCAATGAACTTCATCAATCTCTCCAAGGAAGCCCAGGGGTACGGGAACAAGAGGCTTGCGGTCGGACTTCTGAACAAGGCGAAGGACCAGCTGTTCAACGACATGATCTCCAGGGTCATAGGCAATATCAAGGACGAGAAGGACGTCGTTGCGAAGATGAGGCTCGAGCGGTCCATAAGGGATGCCCGGGACAAGTTCAGCAAGGGCGACCTCAAGGGCGCCTACGACCTCCTGCTCAGGGGTACCAAGGACGACAGAGCAAAGACCGTTGAGGATGAGGAGAAGAACGCTCCCAAGCTCTATTCGGAAGCTCTTGACAGCCTCCAGAAGGTATGGCTGAAGATGAAGCAGGAGGAGGACAGGGGCAAGGATATGACAAAGGCCAAGACCCTGATCAAGGATGCGAAAGGGATCCTCGCTCAGGGCAGGTACGAACGGGTCATGGAGGTCTGCGATGAGGTCCTGACGACCATTCAGTCGCCTCAGGACAGGCTGAAGGAAGAGGTCGAGGAGACGATCGACGAGATCGCCAGGAACCTCAAGGGGCTCTTCCCCGATGATCCGAGGTCCCCCAAGGAGAGGTTCTACAAGAAGCAGATCGAGGAGCTGCTGCTGCATGCCCAGCAGAACCTGGATTCCGACAAGCCCCTGGATGCCGTCAACTTCTCGAGGAAGGCAAGGGAGATCCTCCGGAAGCTCGAGCAGGAGACGATAAAAGGGGAGATACCAAAGGTAATAATCGAGCTCAGGGCCTCCATAGACGATCTCAAGAAGAGCGGAGTGGACACATCCTACGAGGACTACCTTCTCAAGCAGGTTGAGGAGACCTTCTGGAAGGGGGAGTACATCAAGGCAAGGAAGGTCGCCAACAAGCTCCAGTCCATCACCGGGAACGCCAGGACCCATCTCAGGGTGAACCAGCTGACCAGCTCCCTCAACGAGCTCAACACGCGTTTGAAGGACCGGGCGGGGAAGGACGGCTACCTCGAGGCAAGGGAGTTCATCGAGAAGGCAAGGATGCTTCTCGAGCAGTCAGCCTTCGACATGGCCCAGACCTTCCTCGACAAAGCCCGGAACGTTCTAGAGGCCTGAATGAACGGGGATAGTGTTTTATCCATGGTGAGGATAGCGACATCGTGTTCAAACGCATTGCCGCGATCCAGGTCCTCTCGAGCGGTGCCTTCCTGGCATCCTTCACCTACATCGCGATATATGCCAGGGAAGCGGGGCTGACGAACTTCCACATCACTATCATGGCCTCGCTGTATGCCAGCGCGACCTTCTTCTCCGCATACATATTCGGACGCCTTGCGGACACCTACGGCAAGAGGAAGGTCCTGATCGTCGGCCTGTTCTCACTGATCTTCATCACCGCCAGCCAGGCACTGGCCTCTAACGTCTTCTCGTTCCTGTCCTTTCGATTCCTGGCCGGCATAGGCTTCGGCATGTTCCCCGCCGCCCTGGCGGCCTATGCTTTCGAGGCCAAGGCAAAGATGGGGAGGTTCTCGGCATTCGGGGCGCTTGGCTGGGGCCTGTCCCTTCTGTTCTCGGGGGTCGTTGCCGACCGGATAGGTGTCTGGTCAGTGTTCGTCTTCGCCTCTGCAATGGTCGGGATCGCCCTTTTCATATCCATGAGGCTGGGACGGATCCCGGAGATCAGGATAAGGTCCCCTCTGCTCCCGTTCAAGATGTTCGGCAAGAACTTCAGGATACTGGTCCCCTTCATCATCAGGCATTCGACGGCCGCCTCGATCTGGGTCCTCTGGCCGGTCTTCCTCCACGAGAAGCTGGGCCTGAACTTCTGGCAGATCGGGATCGTTCAGGCGACCAATGCCCTCACCCAGTTCCTGTCGATGTTCTTGATCGGGGACCATCTGAAACCAAGGACGCTGATCGGCATAGGCCTGATAGCGTCGGCAATGGCCTTCATATCCTTCACCATCATCCAGGAGTTCCCGCTCTTTCTCGTTACCCAGGTGCTTCTCGGTTTCTCATGGGCCAACCTGTACGTCGGCTCCCTCCGGTTGATGCTGGAGCGCAACAGGGAGAGGGCCTCGGCAGCCGGTCTTCTCGCATCATCCATATCCCTCTCGTCCCTCATCGGCCCCCTGATCTCCCTCGTCATCGTTCAGCTTTTGCCGGGATCATCCTATGAAGGGCCGATGTATCTAGCATTTGGAGCATCTTTGCTGGCATTTTTATTCTTCCTGTCACAATTCAAGGGACTGATTAGTGTCAAACCGGAGTAAGGCCTCCCGCTTTTCCAATAGGTTTATCTACCCATCTGGCGGTTCCCTCCGCCATGGGTCCGGAAGGCGATATGGTCCCGCTGTACTATCATGACGACTACGTCAAACACGAGCAATCTCCGGGCCACCCGGAATCCCCCGAGAGGGTCCGGGAGATCATGAGGTTCATCCATGAGAACGAACTTCCTGTGAAGCTCATGGGGCCTGCTGAGATAACGGAGGGGGACCTTCAGCTTGTCCATTCAAGGCGCCACATAGAGAAGGTCCGGGATTTCGGCCTCGGATACATGGACCCGGACACCTTCCACACGGAGAAGACTTACGGCTACTCCCTCAGGGCCGCCGGAGGGCTCGTGGAGGCCGTGAGGCAGTGCATCCGGGAGAAGAGAACGACTTTTATCGCCCCCAGGCCGCCCGGTCATCATGCCGGCTTCGATTACAACATGGGATTCTGCTACTTCAACAACGTTGCTCTCTCGGCAAGGATGGCCCAGAAAGAGTTCGATGAGATCGAAAAGGTGGCCATCGTCGATATCGACGCCCATCACGGCAACGGAACGAACGATATCTTCAGCGATGACCCAACCGTTCTCTACATCTCCACCCATGAATGGGGGATCTTTCCGGGGACCGGTCATTTCACCGATGTCGGGACAGGGAAGGGGGAGGGGAAGACCGTCAACCTGCCCTTCAACGGAGGCTCGGGTGACGGCACCTTCTCGGCCTCGTTCTCGGAGATCGTGATCCCGATCGTAAGGGAGTTCCGGCCTGACCTGCTCCTCGTATCCTTCGGGGCCGACGGTCATCTCATGGACCCCCTCACCACCCTTTCCCTGTCAACACCGGGATTCCTTGAAATGACCAGGCAGCTCATCGACCTCGGAAAGAAGGAGGTCGGGGGAAAGGTTTGCATCGAGCTCGAGGGGGGCTACCATACCTACGCCCTCGCGGAAAGTTTCGGGGGGGCGATCGCCTACGCTGCCGGTGTTGAAACGAAGACGCCCCCAAGGTTCACCCGGACGAGGGATGAGAAGGGGGACCGCCGGGTCATTGATCTCCTCCGGGACACGGCGTCGAACTACTGGAAGTTATGACCTACCGGTTCTTCTTCCTCTTCCCCATCTCCTTTCGGACGGCCTTTTCGATGTTGTCGAAGGCGCTCCCGATGGCCCCTTCGAGGCTCCAGTCGTATGCCTCGCGGGCAAATACCTCCACCGGAGTGGAGAGCTTGACGCTCACCGTGTACTTGTCGTCGTCGGTCATGTGATGATGATGCCTGATCCTGACGGTGGCCGCGGATACCTGGGTCAGCTTCGAGATCCTGGAGACGTAGTGGGAGATCGAGCTGTTGAGCTCGCTGGAATCCATAAGCTTCGCATCCTCGACCCCGGCGATCTGGATGAGGGGGCCCCTCCTGGTGTTCTGGCGGAGAAGGATCTCGAGGATATCCACCTCGGAGATCGATCCCAGGAGCTTTCCCTCCTCTGTTATGAAGACCACCGGGACGTTCTCTCCGAGCATTATGTCAACGACATCGTTGAGGTTTGCGTTCATCTCGAGGGTCTTGGGCAAGGTGGCTATCGATGTTACATTGCGGTCGAGGTGCACCTTCTCGCCGTGGAAGTCGCCCTGGTGCATCTTGCTGGGGGGAGTGGTCAGGTAGGACATCATGTCCTTGGCGCTGACGACCCCGAGGAACTTGCCGTTTTCATCGGTGATGGGAACGTAGACCTCCCTGGTGAGGTCCATCATGTTAAGGGCCTTCTTGACCCCCATATTGGAGCTTATTGAGGTCGGGGCGAAGTTCATGATCGTCTCGACGTTGATCCTCCTCACCTGGGGGTCGTTCATCATCTCCTTGATGATGTCCCTTCTGGACACCATGCCCTTGAGATCGGCCCTGTGGGTGACAGGCAGAGATGCGAAGTCCCGGTTGATGAGCTTCTCGGCTATCGACGGAAGCCTGTCGTTTGGGTTGATCTTGGGGGGCACAACCATGAAATGTCGGACCTGGGAGGTTATCGGCATCTTCCTTCTCCTCGCCAGGGTCCTGAAGGTCAACAGCCCCCTGAGCTTTCCCTTCTCCACTACCGGCAGCTCCTGGACATCGTGCTTCTTCATCTTTCCCAGGGCCTCGGAGAGCGTGTCCATCGGCCCAACGCTCAACTTGACGCCGGACATGATTTCCTCCACCCGCTTCTTGTACATTTCCGGGTTGACCATGATCTCTACCTCCAAAGAACGTGTCCCGAATGAAGAACTTATATAAGAAATAGAGGGGCGGGAGATATATCTAGGTTTTGGAACCGCCGGTCCTGATCCCGACGTGATAGACCGGGACCGATGACAGCCCGGCCCCGCCGAGGGATAATCCTTTTTAGAGGCAATGATATCCCGCCTTCATGCCGCGATCGGAGGATCATTTAGGGGGCGGGGAACATCTCTCGCCCGAAGACAGCTGTGAGGTCCATATCCTCATGGGGTCGAAGAGCGATATGGACATAGCCAGGAAAGCAGTGGGCATCCTCGAGGAGTTCGAGGTCCCCTATTCCATAACCGTTGCTTCGGCCCACAGGACACCGGAGCTCGTGGAAAGGACCGTTAAGGGGTCCGGTGCGAAGGTGTTCATCGCCATTGCCGGCCTTTCGGCGGCACTGCCCGGAGTGGTGGCCGCCAACACCCAGATGCCAGTGATAGGGGTTCCCGTCTCGGGCAAGGTCAACATCGATGCGATCCTTTCCATCGTCCAGATGCCCCCCGGGATCCCCGTAGGAGGCGTCGGGCTTGACAGAGGCGACAATGCCGCCCTGCTTGCGATAAGGATCCTGGCCACCTCGAACAGCATCTACACTGCCAGGCTCGAGGAGTATCTTCGGAGGATGAGGGAGAAGGTATACAGCTCCACCGAAGAGGTGCTGGGAAGATGAGCGGCCACGACACGATAGCGGTCGTTGACAACGGCGGACAGTTCGCCCATCTCATCGCCACCAAGGTCCGCGACAGCATCAGGGTCAAGACCATCATCGTCGACCCGCAGACGGATGAGGACGAGCTCAGGGGCGTCAAGGGGATCATACTCTCGGGAGGGCCGGATTCCATTCACGAGGAGGGCTCGGTCCAGCTGAACCCGGGGATACTGAACCTGAACGTTCCGGTGCTGGGTCTCTGCTACGGGATGCACGAGATCGCCATGAACTACGGCGGGACGGTGGCGAGGTCCGACTTCAAGGAATACGGTTTCGCCTCCCTTGACATCAGGAACGATCCCGTGTTCAGGGACGTCCCCCAGGGGGACCGCGTCTGGATGAGCCACGGTGACAAGGTCACCGTCCTTCCCATCGGGTTCAGGACCATCGGGTCCACCGAGAACTGCCCCGTGGCAGCTTTCGCGGACCCGATAAGGAAGAGATGGGGCTTCCAGTTCCATCCCGAGGTGGAGGACACCGCCCGCGGCGAGGAGATGCTCCGCAACTTCGTGGTGGACATCTGCAGGGCCCGCCAGGACTGGACCCCCGAGAGGAACCTCGAGGAGATCGTCGCCGATATCAGGCGGGAGGTCGGGGACCGAAACGTCCTCTGTCTGGTGTCGGGGGGGGTGGATTCAACGGTGGTGGCCGCCCTCCTCTCCCGGGCTCTGCCCCAGGAGAGGTGCAGGTTCATACACGTGGACACCGGCCTGATGAGGAAGGACGAATCCAGACAGGTCATGGACGCCCTGAGGGAACAGGGGCTATTGGACCTGAAGGTCGTTGACGCTTCCGAGCGGTACCTTCGTGAACTGAAGGGGAAGGTCGACCCCGAGGAGAAGCGCAAGATCATCGGAAGGCTCTTCATCGATATCATAAACGAGGAGGCCGGCGAGGCCGCCTCTTCGGACTGGGTCCTTGCCCAGGGCACCCTGTATCCCGATACCATCGAGAGCGGGGGGACCAAGAACGCCGATATCATCAAGACCCACCACAACAGGGTCGACGTGATAATGAAGATGATCCGGGAGGGACGGGTCATAGAGCCCGTGAAGGAGCTCTACAAGGCGGAGGTCAGAGAGGTCGGCGAGAGGCTCGGACTTCCGAAGGAGCTTGTCCACAGGCACCCGTTCCCCGGGCCCGGTCTGGGGATCAGGGCGCTGTGCCAGGACCGGGAACTGATACGGACCGATATCAGAGAGGCGGCGGAGGTCCAGCCAAGGGTGGATGCGGGGATGGAAGCGGACCCCTGGGGGAAGGATAACGTCCAGGGGCTTGTGCTCCCGGTGAGGTCGGTCGGAGTGAAGGGTGACGCGAGGTCCTACGAGCATCCAGTGGCCCTCTGGGCTGCCGGTCCGATACCATGGAAGGAGCTTAAGCTCTTCTCCACACGGCTCGTCAACAAGACCCCCGGCATCAACAGGTGCGTCCTGATGATCGAGCCCCGGATCTTCGGAGCGCCGATGCCCGTTGAGAGGACCATCACGGGGGAGAGGATGGAGATGCTCAGGGAGGCCGATTCCATCGTGATGGAAGGTTTGATGAGGCACGGCCTCTACGATTCCATATGGCAGTGTCCCACCGTCCTCGTTCCGGTGGGTTATGCGGGCGGCGAGCTCGTGGTGATCAGACCCGTATGGTCCAACAGGGCCATGACCGCGGAGGTCTCGGAACTGCCCGAGGAGTTCCTCGAGGACGTGGTACACAGGCTCCTGATCATCGACGGGATCGACGGTGTCGCGGTCGATGTGACATCGAAGCCCCCAGGGACCATCGAATGGGAGTGATGCGGTCTTGACATTGGTCCTTGCGTCGAGTTCTCCGAGGAGAAGAGAGCTGTTGAAGGTGGCTGGATACGATCTCATTGTAAAGGAACCCGATGCAGAGGAGGTCCACCAGGGGGCCCCCGCGGAGTTCGTTGTCAGGAATGCGAGATCTAAGGCCCTCTCGGTGGAAGCGGATGAGGGCGATATAATTCTCGGAGCAGACACGGTCGTTGTCTGCAGCGGGGAGGTCCTGGGGAAGCCTCGGGACATGGATGACGCCCGGAGGATGGTGGAGCTTCAGCTCCGCTTCCCGCAGCAGGTCATCACCGGTCTGTATTCTTGACCGCTCAACCGGTAAAGAATACACGGGATACGAGGTCTCGACAGTAGTTATGGAAGGTGGAGAGGACGCGGCGGAGAAGCATATCGAGAGCGGTCAATGGGCGGGGAAGGCGGGGGCCTACGGGATCCAGGACGGGGGGCCGCTGAAGGCAAGTGTCACTGCGGGGAACGAGGACAATGTCGTGGGGCTGCCCATGACGCTGGTGAGAAGACTGCTGTCGCTGGTCGGTTTCGAATATCCGAAAAGGACCCCTTCCGAAGGGTGATCAGTGGCAATCCCAGTATTCCTGGAGCTTCTTCTCCAGGGCTTTTACCGAATTATCGAGCTCTGCCTCGAGTATATTGGAGAGGGCTTCCCGTTCACACGGGTCAAGGTCATATGAAAATCCCGATCTGATCCTGTTCCTGCTCCTTTCGCTCTCCATGGTTACCCCTTTTCAGTTTTTAATTGGAATAATGGTCTATATAAGAATAAGGGAGCTGTTATCACCTTGTGCGACCGGGACATGTACAATCCTGTCCAGGCTGAAAAAGAGAAATACGAGTATCACATGCGATTAGAACGATTGAAATTCGAAAAGGAAGAAATTGAAACAGAATATTCGAATAAAATAGCCGCATTAACTGCGAAGGTGAACGCAAAAGATAGTCAACAAAAAAACAGCAGT
>JBLIRI010000075.1:0-11339 GCA_049472235.1 Thermoplasmatota archaeon
TGGGACCTTCAAACCTCGTTCCTCGTAGATTATCCTCGTTGCTTCTTCAGGGGGTATACCAAGCTCTTCTGATAATCGGTAGACCTCCTCCTGCATTCGAAAAAACTCGTCACTTACATTTTCCCTGAGCGCCCCGTCTGTTTCCCTTTCGGGCGCGGTCTTTTTACGGTCCGCCATAAAGACTCCTCACCTCTAAAAGTCAAGAAAACCTTTTTAAGGTGTCCCGAGAAGGGATGAGCGAAAGTAATAACACCGTAAATTGCTTAAAGACGAATGTAATTGCAAACCACTGGGGTTTATCCTTCTTAAGGGTATATTATCTGAGAGAAGGGTATCTAAGGGTAGCCCGAACCAAGGTGATCATCCCATGAGCGAAAAGAGACCGATCAAAGCTCTAGGCCGGGGCCTAGGCGCCCTTATCAAGGACAAGGAGAAAATGGGGAAGTCCAGACAGGTGGAGGAGGAGGAAAGAAGGGCAAAGAACATGGAATTCTACAGGTCTCTCGTGAAACAGTACGTCCAGACCGGGGAGAGGGATATTCTCACCGAGCAGCTTCTCAATGATATTCGCAGCCATCTGAACATTACGGATAAGGAGCACCTGCACCTGATCCAGACCCTTCGAAAGAGGGAGCAGCAGCTTCCCGCGACCTCGGAGGAGACGAAGGACCAGATCCAAAAAGAGATCAAGCAGGAAATGAAACAGCTCCTCAAGGATATCAAGAAAGAGGAAATATCATCAGGCGAGAAGACGACAAAGAAGAAGGTACTGGTATCGTTCGAGGATGATGAAAAGCCAAGGGTGGTGAAGACCGCGAGCGAAGATGGTTCCAAAGAGGATAGGTCATCCCGAAAGGATATGGACTGGCCGGAGTCTCCCAGGGTCCTCAAGAGGAAGATCAAGAAAAAGGTCCTGAAAAGACCTGTTGATGAAGCTCCGGATGCAAAGCATAAGGAGAAACCTGTCCAGACTAGGGTCGAATGGGATGAAGGACTTGAATACGGCAAGGAACCGATCAAGGCCATGGCTCCGAAACCCGGTATGGAGGAGGGGACCACGCCCATAAGCGCTCCCGCTCCGAAGCACGGAATGAAGGAATCCTCTCAGCCTATCGCGGTGGAGCCCTCCACCATAGAAAAACCGGTTGAGGAGGTCCCCATGGGGGTGATCGTGGAGAACGGCAGGTCGGGACCTGTCCAGTCCCTCATCGATCAGAGCACATCCACCCATGTTGCCTCCGAGGAACTGGAGGATATGGCTGCCGAACCTGCTGAGGAGGAGAAGGTCACCGCATTGGAGCTTGAGGCTTCATCAGAACCTGAAGAAGGGTTCGAGGAAGGACCGGAGGAACCTGAAGTTCAGGATATTGCCGTAGAGGAAGACACCGAGACGGAGGAAGAGTTGGAAGAGGAAACTTTGGAGGAGGAGGAAGAGGAGGAATCGGAGGAGGAAGAGGAAGAAGAGATCGAGGAGATGGAGGAGGAAAGGGAGGAGATAGAGGTCCTTGAGGATTCTCTGATCTCCATCAAGATCCTCATGGAGGAAGGGAAGCTCCACAAGGCCTTCGATATGTCAAGGAGGATCCTCGAGAAGGAGCCCGAGAACGTTGGAGTGCTCAACGAATGCGGGGTCCTGCTTTACAAGCTCGACAATATATCTGGAGCGTATGACTGTTACAGAAAAGCAATGGAGATCGGCGAGCCTTCATCAGAGACCATGATCAATTACGCACTCATACTTGCCGAGATGGGAGAGCTGGATGCGTCCCTTTCCACCCTCAACGCCGCGATCGATAAGGACCCGTATTCGGAGGACGGTTGGAACAATAAGGCCGTTGTCCTTTACCGGGCCGGAAGGATGAGGGAAGCGCTCACATGCCTCGATGAGGCACTCAGAATAAACGACAGATCCATCGAAACATGGATCAACACCGGTATAATTTTCGAGAAGATGGGAGAGTTCGGCCCTGCCATGGAATGCTACCAGACAGTACTAGAACTCGATCCCGAGAACCCCCTGGCAAAGGAGGGGGTCGACTACTGCGGGTCCCTGATGTGATCCCGCTCATCCAAACATCATACCGAGCCCTTCGGCGACGTTGTCCTCATCATCCTTTATTTTCCTGTGGATCTCGGCCTTTTCCTCTCCAGTGATGAATGAACCTTCCTCGCCGATGATCTCCTTCAACCTGGCCAAAGCATTATCGGCACCCTCTATCAGGATAAGGGTATCCTCCCCCGGTAGACCGAGGGAGACCGAATCCCTCACCGCGATCGTCTGCCTGCTGATCAGATCGTCCTGGACTATCTTTCCGAGGACCGCGCTCTTTCCTTTCGGAAGTCTGATGATCTCGTATTCCATGTTATATTCCTCCACTCATCCCTGAAAAGGTCAGACTATCCTCCATTTGTGGTAGGCCGGGGAATCAGGGTTGAAGCAGTAATGTATCGTCTGGAACCCCTTCTTGAACTCGGTGACATCCTCCTTGACCTTCAAGGGGTCCTCCTTGTCGATCAGCACCCTCTTGAAGAAGTCCGCTACTTCGGGCATGTGGGATTCCTTCATGCCTATCCTTGTGAGCTCCTGGGTCCCGAGGCGCAGGCCGGATGGTCTCATCGCGGTCCCCGGGTCGTCCGGGATCAGGTTCTTGTTGGTTATCATATTGGCGGTCTCGAGGTCAAGGGCGCAGGGGGCGCCGCCTCCCTGCTCCGTGACATCGAGGACCATCACGTGCGAACGGGTGAAACCTAGTGCCTCACCAAGGACCTTGAAGCCTCTCTCATGCAGGGCATGGGCCAGTGCAGAGGCGTTCCTGATGATCTGGTCGGCATACTCTGCTCCGAACTCAAGGTGCTCTGCGAAGGCTATACCCTTTGCGGCCATGGTCATCAGATGATGGGAAGAATGTGTACCGGGGAAGACCCTTCTCCTGATCCCCTTCCACTGCTCCTCGTCCTTGGGATTGCCGACGATCACGCCTCCCTGAGGTCCCGGAAGGGTCTTGTGGGTCGATCCGGTCATCACATGGACCCCTTCCCTCAGAGGGTCCTGGAAGCGGCCCCCGGCGATCAGCCCGAGGACATGAGCCCCGTCATACCAAACATGGCACCCGATCTCCTGCAGGGTGTCCTGCAGCTCCTTGATGGGGGCGGGGAAAAGGAAGACCGATCTGCCGAACAGGCAGAGCTTGGGCCTGTGCTGGAGGAGGAGTTTTCTGGTCGCGTCGACGTCGATGTTCATCCGCTCCTTGTCCCAGACATAGGTCATCTCCACTCCGCCCCTCAATCCGCCTGCTCCGAACTTGGCGGATGAGATATGGGCTCCGTCGTTCAGGTGGGGGGCGAAATAGAGGTCACCGGGTTCGATGAAGGCAAAGAACGCGGAAATGTTGGCAGTGGTGCCGGAGATCGGCCTGACATCGGCCTCCGGAGCCCTGAACAGCTTCTTTGCAAGCTCCTCCACCCTGACCTCTACCTTGTCGACGTAGATGTTGCCGTTGTAGTACCTCTTTCCAGGCAGGCCTTCCGCATACCTGTCGGTGAAGTCGCTTACCTGCAGCTGTCTTGCCAGCGGGGATACGAGATTCTCCGATGCGATCATGCACAGGGAGTCCCTGAACCAGTCAGTGTGCGTGTCGACCTGCTCGTAAATGTATCTCACGTCTTCGTTCTTTGGAAGAGGAAGGGTCATTGGAACACCTCGGGGGGTGTAGGTTGAACTCCCAAAATAACTTTTCCCGTTGAGGCCTTCCACGAGCGAACGAGGGAAAACATTAAAACAGAACCGGTATAACCACGGAAGAGGTCGATCATTTTTGGAAGGAGCGCCCGGGAAAAAGGGGCCGAGAAGGTCAGACTCCTGGAAGGACGATGAGAGGTTGAAGGAGGTCCTTCATGAGCTTGTCGAGGGCCTTTCCACCGGAAGGGTCCGCGACAGGGACGGCCTGCAGGATGAGAAGATCAAGCTGCTTCGCAACTCTGGCCTGGGCGATGTCCCGACCAACTCCACCCTGCTGGATTACGTGAGGAACGAACACCCGAGGCTTGAAGAGGACCTTATCGGCATCCTGAGGAAGAAACCCACGAGAACGATCTCGGGTGTGGCTGTGGTTGCAGTGATGACCTCGCCCCACAGCTGTCCGCACGGAAGGTGCATCTTCTGCCCTGGGGGCGTGGAGCAGGACGTCCCTACCCCGCAGTCCTATACGGGCAGGGAACCGGCCGCCATGAGGGCGGCCCAGAACGACTACGATCCGTACCTCCAGGTATCAAGGAGGATAGAACAGCTGAAAATGACAGGGCATCCCACGGACAAGATAGACCTGATACTGATGGGCGGCACATTGACCGCGCGCCCGCTTCAATACCAGATCGAGTTCGTGAAGGGCTGCCTCGACGGCATGAACGGTTCCAGGACCGGCTCTCTGGAGGAGGCCCAGAGAGAAAACGAAGGGTCCGTCCATCGTTGTATCGGCATGACCTTCGAAACACGGCCGGACTGGCTCCATTTCGAGGAGGCTGACCTCATAATGGAACTCGGAGGGACCAGGGTCGAGCTTGGCGTGCAGTCGATCTTCGATGGTCCGCTGGAAGCCAGCGGGAGAGGCCACTGCGTGGAGGAGACCGTGGAAGCGACCAGGATCGCAAAGGACTCGGGATTGAAGGTCGGTTATCACCTGATGCCGGGCATGCCCGGATCGTCATTCGAGATGGACCTTCAGAGCGCTGCCGACGTCTTCAATGATCCCGGGTTCAGACCGGACATGATTAAGATCTACCCCACTCTGGTGATCGAGGGGACGAAGCTGCATGAAATGTGGAAGAGAGGGGAATACCAGCCGCTCTCGACCGAAGAGGCAGCCAGATTGTCTGCGGAGATCAAGAGGATCACACCTCCCTGGGTTCGCATACAGCGGGTGCAGAGGGACATTCCAAGCCCTCTTGTCGAGGGGGGCGTCAAGAAGAGCAATCTCAGGCAGCTAGCGCAGGAAGAGCTCCACCGGAAGGGGTGGGAATGCAGATGCATCAGATGCAGGGAGATCGGCCACAGAATGAAAGGGGGGGAGCGGATGCCCCTCCCGGAAGACGTCTCACTGGTTCGGAGGGAATATCCCGCATCCGGGGGGCACGAGGTCTTCCTCTCCTTCGAGGTGGAATGGAAGGATGCTCTCATCGGGTACATGCGGCTGAGGAAGCCCTCCGAAGAAGCTCACAGGCCCGAGGTGAAAGGGGCAGGTATCGTAAGGGAGCTCAAGGTCTTCGGGCCCATGGTGCCCATTGGAAGGGAGGCGATGAAAGAATGGCAGCACCGGGGATACGGGAGCAGCCTGCTGGAATATGCCGGCTCCATAGTTTGGGACGAGTGGGGTCTCGACAGGGTGCTTGTGACCTCCGGTATCGGGGCCCGGGAATATTACAGGAAGTTCGGCTTCAAGAGGCTGGGTCCGTATATGTACAAGAACCTTTGAACCGCTTTCATAACAAGCCAGCTTTCATGGAAGCTCTTTTGCCTGGGGCACCGGATGTGAAGACCGAGATCGATACCAGGGAAAGGAAGACCGTAAGCAATACGACCCCCGTAATGGGGCACCCGCGCTTTCCCTTACCTATCTTCAACGGCATCGTATCTGCGGCCGCCTCATCGAGATCACCTTCTTTCCGGGTCTTATTTGGACCCACGCCCCCGAGGTCCATGTCATCCTCTTGCGGTAGATCGCCCGGACCGCCCGAGGCGTCGCCTGGACCAACAGGTTGGCTGGAGTTCGATGGAGTATCCCCGCTTCTCGAGGATGAGGAGGAATTGTCACCCTTCTGTTCAGGTTCTTTGTCATCGGTGGTCGAGTTGCCCGGTTCCGAAGGGGCAGGGGTGTCAATGTCGGGACCATCGCTTCTCCCATCATCTTCGGAACCTTTGGTGGCAGGATTGTCCTCCGGAGGTTCGGGGAAAGGACCTGTTATCGGGAGGCTTCCCGTACCGGAGTGAGAACTCCCGTTGTAATACGATCTCGGTGTGGAGCTGTTAGGAGTCAAGACAGGTCGAGCCGCTTGTTTCGCATTTTGCGATATCCATGTGACGTTCAGTTTCACCTCGGTATAGCCGATGTGCCACTTTCCCGCCGATGATCTTGCTGAATACCATATTCCCAGGAGGTCCTTCTTCTCTCCATCCAGGACGACGCTGCTGGAACGATAGATCATATCATTGTCCCAGGCATGTCTAGAGGCCGATACGACCTCCCTTTCGGATATGGTCCATTTCACGCCGTCCGTGGAGAGACCTAGATGAAGGGTGGTGTTGATGGTCTTGTTCATGTCCGCAAGGACTATAAGGGCGAGGTAGAACCTGCCGCCGTCGCAGCGGATCACATCGATGTGCCAGAGGTCTCGGCCCTCCGGCCGGTTCTCCACGGTGCAATTCTCCTGGACGGTCCAGGGACCATCGGGCGAACCTTCCTTGATGTACGTCATCAATGTGTTCGGAGAGCCCTTTCCGTTGACCATCCACATCCTGTAGAGACCTTTTTCTTCCCGGACAACAGCAGGCGAAAGACAGCAGTTCGTTTTGGCGCCGTTGAACACCTGGACCCTGTCCCCGTTCCATTCGAGACCGTTCGGGCTCGAAAGCATGAAAAGCTCCCAATCGCCCATCCGGTAAAGAAGATGGACCCTGTCCTCATCGGGTACGAATATCCATTCGGTGTCAGAATTGTGGGAGCCCGGAGGTGTATCATCCAGCGGGTTCTTGACAGGGGCCGTCCAGTTGACATTGTCGTTCGAGACCACAATGGATGGGTTCTCGTACCTGTCGTTGCTGTTAGGATAGGGTGTCATGGCCATCCAGTACCTGTAGCCGTTCCATCCCTCCGGGAAGAACATGATATCCGGATGAACGCACTGGCCGCTGCCGTCATAGGTTGGAATTTTCAGGTATGTAGGAGCATTCGGGGCGGGAAGGGATAGGTTCTCCATCACCTGGGACCAGGTTATCCGGTCCTCCCCGGACGGATAGATGTCCACTGCCGACGACTGTTCCATGGTCTCTTCCTGCTCTGTCCTCGGCGGCGGGTCGAACAAAAGACCATCGCCGCCGGCCCTCGCGGCCTCCACGACAAGGGAGCACGATATGGCGAGGGCTATTCCGGTCATGAAGAAGACGGTCCTCATCATGTGAAATATCTCCTCTCTCCCAAGAACTGGCCTCGGGATCGTAATGAAAATGGGAAAGAGAGGATATACCCGTTCTATCAGCCCCGCTCCCGAGGCCTGGCCTTGCCATATTATTAAAGATTTATGTATAACGGAAAGGAACTGCTCCGGTCGATGGGGAGTGATTTAGTGCTCATCCGATCCTGATACCAAGGTCCTCGAGTATTCCCGGGACCTCCCGAAGAGATCTCTCGTTGGATCCCGACCGGTGAATGAAAGCGTGCTCGGCTCCCTTGGTCCCTTCAAGGGCCAGATCGATCGTGGTCCGGAGGTCGTCCGTTTCGTTCAGTATGTAATCAGGTATCATATGCCCGAAGGCGAACTTTCCCCTCATCGCCCTGTCCGTGAACCTGGGTGCATAGTGCCCCCCGCCGATGCCAATGGCGACAGGAAGGTCCGCGGGAGGTTCCCGGAAGTCCTCCGAAAGAAGGGCCCTGGCTATAGCTCTGCCAAGGTCCGGGACCTCCCATCTCGAGGGGTCCGAACCTATTTCTATGAAAAAGCACGGGGATGAGAGGAAGGGGCCGTGATGGGTCACCTCGTAGGTCGTTCGATCGGGAAGGCCAAGGGCCTTCTTTTCCTTGTATAACGCCTTCAAGGCCGCTGTCATCTCGAAAGGGGCCGAGGGGGGCAATCTGCCTGGTTCTCCTCCAAAATCGGCCTGCAGGTAATTCCCCGGAGGATGGACCGTCAGCGACCTCACGTCCATTTCCGATCGATGCCTGCTTAAAAAGACCAGGAGCTCCAGAGGGCTGGAGGCCCCCTTTACCGGGAATTCTGGGAGTTCAGATGACAAATGCTCGGCAATCTCCATGTCCACGTTCTCGAAATAAAGGTGGGTTCCTTCCTTCTGTAACAAGAGGAGGTTCCTGTTGCGTAGGATGTCCGATCCCTGGAACCTGCCGACCGGCTCCCAGTCGGCCTCCTCCAAGAGACGGTCCCTGATGTTCAGGGAGGCGCGATCCTCGGAGGATACCAGAAGGACCTTCATCATCCCACCGTCATTGTATCCTCGAATTGTTGCCGATGGTACCCGCGGCGTGCGCCCCCGGTCCGATCCTCGTTCCCGAGAAGATCATCGTACCGGCGTCCAGTGTGGAATTGATCCCGGTCTTGACATCGTCCCCTATGATGACGCCGAGCTTGCGCCTTCCGGAGCTGACCTTCTTTCCCTTCAGGGTGACCGGGACGGGACCGTCATCCAGCCTGAGGTTCGCGACCTTCGTCCCCGACCCGAAATTGCATCCCGAGCCGATAATGGAATCACCCACGTAATTGTGATGCGGGATGTGGGAGTTGTCCATGATTATCGAGTTCTTCACCTCAGACGCCGCCCCTACCTTGGAACCTTTACCGATATAGGTGTTCCCCCGGATGTAGGAATTGGGGCCTATCACTGCATCCTCGTCGATGATGACGTTGCCTTCGATGTAGGTGCCGGACTTGATCACGGCACCCTTCCTCACGATGACCTCCCCGTGGATGTGAACGTTCTCCTCGACCTTGCCCTGTATGTCCGTCGAGATCCCTCCCATGTAGATCTCGTGTGCGTTGAGCAGGTCCCATGGCGATCCTATGTCGACCCATTTCTCCCGTGGAACATAGGCCCTTACAGTTTCCTTTTCCATGATGATATCGATGGAGTTCGTTATCTCATACTCGCCCCTTGGCGAGACCGGGGTCTTTTCGATGGCATCGAACACATCCGGTTTGAAGAGGTAGATCCCACCGTTTATGAGGCCTTTCTTCTTGACCCCGGACTTCTCGACGATCCCCTTCACCAGATCGTCCTCGATCGTGACCAGACCGAACCTGGAGGTATCCGATACCTCCACAAGGGTCATCACATTGTTGCCGGTCTCTTCGAACTTGGAGATCAGACCCTTGAGCAATGAAGGGGTAACGATCACATCACCGTTGAGGCAGAGGAAGGGTTCATCGACGAGCTTTCGGGCCATGGACACTGCGTGGGCAGTCCCCAGCCTCTTTGGCTGGATGAGATAGGATATCCTGACCCCCAACTCCCTCCCGTCCTGAAAGTGGTCCTTGATGGCATTGCCATGATATCCTGTCAGGACGAAGATCTCCTCGATACCCGCTTCCCTCAACGCAATTATCGTATGTTCGAGAAACGGCCTCCCGGCGACGGGAAGCATGGGTTTCGGCCTGTTCTCCGTGAGAGGGCCCATCCTGACCCCCTGCCCTGCAGCAAGTACCAATGCCTTCATCGTTGCTCCTCCGATACCGTGGAAGCACGCTACCTTACTTTTACCTTTTCGCATCTGCTCTCCCGGACCTAAAACGATTAAACCCTAACAAACCCCAATTGTGAACATTTATTATTGAATTGTCAATAACATTATTACAAAGAATTTGAATAAATTTAGAAAAAATGAAAACATTGTTGCCCCGGAGGCTCCCATAAGTGAAAAATGGGTCTGTTGGACATATTTAGAAGGCATGGCTTCCGGCATTCCATGGAACTTGCTGGTCAGATATGGCTTCACGTTGATCTGAATTTTATTTTTCTAAACAATCGGTGGAAAATCCGTAAAATTGGAAGGCCAGAAGGAATATGTTTATATAGCCAGCAGTTGATATAGGGGCCGGGTAGGGGAACTAGCTACCCTCTGCGGAGGATGGAAAAATGGCAATGAGCAAGATAGATATGATGAAAGCAAAGGATATTGCGGCAAAGAAGAACCTCAAGCCCGGCAGGGTCGTCGGCACTGCAGGGGTCCAGTTCACGAAGGGCAACAACAAGAGATTAGAGGTCATCAGCTGGGGAGACTTCGAGAAGGCTCTGGGCTCCAGAGGCCTTGCGATCTACGAGTCCAAGGGCTGGATGAAGATAATGAAGAAGTGAGGCTTCGCCTCGATATTGGGTCCCGGAGCCCCGGGTTCGGCCCCTGGGGCTCCGAATATTGCATTTTGTTCAATTTCGGACCTATACCATAGGTTGTACACTCAGCCCAAAGAAATGATCACGTCCAACTACCGGATGCCCTTCAGAAAATCTAAATACATAGGGAGTAGGTTTGTTTACCATGGTGAAAGGGATCAGGACAAGGGATGCGTTGATCGCGGGGGCGGTTGCGGCGGTAATTGTCCTTGGTGTTATCGGATATTTCGTCTTCTTCAGGGGGGGTGAGGAGGATAACAGCGATAACGGGAACGGGGATCTGAACCATTCCCCCGAGGCTGATGCGGGCTATGACATATCGATAGAGTCCGGAGAGGAGTTCTTCCTGAGCGGAGAGCGTTCCACTGACAAGGACGGGGACGACCTCTTCTATTTCTGGGATATGGATGCCGGAGTGGACAGCAACAGCGATGGAATCAAGGATAACGACAAGGATATCGTCGGTGAGAACATCTCGTACA
Source organism: Thermoplasmatota archaeon (assembly GCA_049472235.1). Classification (GTDB taxonomy): domain Archaea; phylum Thermoplasmatota; class Penumbrarchaeia; order Penumbrarchaeales; family Penumbrarchaeaceae; genus JAFGLL01. Next base: position 10,591 of record JBLIRI010000075.1, read on the forward strand.
TCTATCCAATAGCCTTCGAGACGATAACCTACATCGTCACCCTGAACGTTACCGACGGACCCTACAATTCTCCTGATACATTGTGGGATACCGATACCGTGAAGGTGACGATCATTGTCAATGAGACCGATTCGGCCCCGGAGGTCTCCCTAGAGTGCCAGTATCAGGACGCCCTGCCCCCCTTGGATGCGCATTTTGTTGTCGTTGTGAGCGACGTTACTTCACAAGAGTTCATCGCCAATTACACCTTTGCAATCGAGAGCGCCGAAGGCGAGGTCCTGGAAGAAGGAGCGGTATCGGATATCATCCTCGTTCCCAGGAACGCGACGGTGAGATTCGTCGACACTCCCACATTGATCAAGATGGACCCCAACGATAATTTCAATATCAAGGAAGAGGAGGATATCGCTGAAGGTTGCTGGTTCTACCTATATTATCTGAACTTCAGAGAGCCTGTCGGTGAGGTCGAGCTGGCGAAATAATTACATTTTTAATATTTTCATGCCCGGCTCCCGGACCTTAGCACAAAATCAGATTACACATCAATAGTAAGATTTTGTGCTAGCCTACAATTATTTATAGCTGGTAGCGGGAGCCTCTATATGGTCTAAATTGGAACATAAATAAATTAAAAATGGTCCCGGCTCCCGGATTTGAACCGGGGATCTAGGGATATCGGCGGGGTACCGGAGCAAGCTCCGGGATCCAACTACAGTCCCCCGCTCTAGCCAGACTAAGCCAAGCCGGGC
>JBLIRI010000076.1:0-11017 GCA_049472235.1 Thermoplasmatota archaeon
CATGGTTCCTTGCTCTCGGATGGTACCTCCACCTGAGAAGGAAGAGGAAAATGGAACCGTCGCATCTTCAGCTCTACTTCGATGAGAACTTCCGCAACATCATGGGCGAATGGGACTTCGTCACCCGCGACCGGGTGAAGGAGTTCAAGAAGGACATCGGAAAGAGGCTCCAGGTCGTGGGAACGGATATTACGACACTCGAGACCAAGAGAACGACCCTCGAAAAGAGGATGGGCGGACTCGAGAAGACCATTTCCAAGCTGGAGGGACTCTGAAGGAGGTGACATGATGACGGAAGAAATTGTTGAAGAAGAAACTGGAAAGAAAGGGTTCCTCGCCTGGATCAGGTCGGTCTTCGGAGGAAAGAAGGAAGAAGAGGAAATTGAGCCCGAACCACCGCACTACAAGAGAAAACTGCTGGACGGAAGGATCGAGAAATACCTCGACCAGAACATGTCGGCATACATCAACGAGTACGGGATCCTCACTGGTCTGGACCTCGAGGCCTACGAGATGAGGTACGGTCAGCTGACCGGAAGGATATCCTCCATGAAGGACTTCATGCTGACATCCGATGCACGGATATCGGACATGGAGCGAGACGTGGACCTCATCCAGAAAGCAGCAAAAGGAGGTAAGTGAATGTTGATGAAGATACTGGAGGAGTACAAGGTCACGAACACTGTTGGCGAGCCGGTGGGAAAGATCAAGGAAGCTTATCTGGACCTTGACAAATGGGAGGTAGTCGCCTTCGAGGTCTCCCCCGGAGCACTGAAGAAGCATGTTCTGGTTGATCTCAAGGAGATGAATTCCCTGGACATCGAGGGTAAGAACCTGATCGTCAAGGACGACCACACCGTGAGGGAGGTACCCAAGACACCAAGGAAGGACCTCTACCCCCTCAAGGAGCTGATGGACCTCCATGTCATCGATGCAGAGGGGGAGAAGGTCGGAAAGGTATACGACCTCGAGATACCCTACGAGAAGCTCCACCGGTTCAAAGTATGGAAGATGCTCATCAGGACCGGAATAAAAGAGAGAAGACTTCGGTTGTCCCCTTCCGAGGTCAAAGATGTAATGGCCGACATACGTTTGAAGAAGGCCGAGAAGGAATACGTGGAACATGCCGAATAGACATTCCTACGGATTCCTTCTTTATTTTTTTTTACAGCTCCTCTATCCATCCCCTCTTGACGAACCTGGAGCTGGCCCACTTCAGAAGTATCGGGGTCGACACGGCCATGAAAGCCGCGAATATTACCACCGCCGAGTAGAGGTCTCTCTCGATGATACCGGCCCTCAGGGCTACGGTGGCAAGGATCAGCTCAACGGCCGCCTTGCCGTTCATACCGATGCCGACGAGTATGGACTCGGGCCATGTCAACCCCGAAAGCTTGGCTCCCAGCCCCGCACCTCCGAGCTTTCCGATGAATCCAAGGACAATAAGCATAGGGACGAACCATGAAAAAGCTATGCCGGATAATGATACCGAGAAACCGACCCATGCAAAGAAAACAGGGGCGAAGAAGCCGAAGGACCACCTCGAAAGCGATTGTTTGGTAGCCCTCGTCAGAGAATCCCTTATGGCCATTCCCCCCAGGAACGCCCCTATCATAAGGTGAAGGCCCATTATATGGGCAATGACTGCGAAGAGTCCGGCCATGAGTATCCCGATCCCCACCTTTTCAGTGGTCCTCAGCTCGCGGAGGTATCTGTAGATCATCTTGAGGAGCCTCGGAAACAGAAATATTGAGACCGCAACGAATACCACTGAAAGAATGATCGTGGCCGTCAAGGATACCGCAGACGGCAGCTTGCCGGTGGATGAGAACGATAGGAGGATGGACAGGATAAGGATGCCAATTATGTCGTCCACAATGGCGGCGTTAACGATCGTCATCCCGAAACGGGTCCTGATGGCATCTATCTGGATAAGGGTCGCAATGGAAAGAGCTACAGCAGTTATCGAGAGAGCCGCCCCCACATATAACGATACCATGACATTGCCTGTGTAGAAGTAGGTTCCACCAAATCCAAGGGCGAAGGGGACGACGATACCCATGGTAGCGGTAAGGATGCCTGTTCGGAAGGAAGCGACGAAATCCTTGATCCTGGTCTCGAGCCCCGAGGCGAACATGAGCATGATGATGGACAGGTCCAAAAGGAAGAACACTTCCATCTCCACGGATTCCGGGTCCATGAACTCTATGAGGTCCTCGAGGCTCTGGGCCTGGCCGATGGAATGGAACTGCTTCAGTATGAAAAGGAAAAAAGGACCAACGAAGAGGCCGCCTATGATGTTCCCGACGATGGTCGGATGCCCCCACCTCTCCGCCAGTTTACCGAAGAATATGGCGGAGATCAGCAGGAGGAGAAGATAGAGGACGGCCTCCATGTTCAGGGTATAATCAATACAAGATATGTAAGTTTAAAGGGAAATACGGAGACCTCAGCCTTCGACATTGCCCGTTTCCCGGATATCCGTCCCGTAGGGGCCTCTTCCGAACTGATCCACCCCAGCTCCATATCCGGGTTCGGGGCCCTCGCCCTCCCCGGCGGGATGGATGAGGTTCTCCCTCCCGTGCTTTATCTTGAAGATCAGCCCGAGCTCCTCGAGCTGGTTTATGTGGTAGCTGACGATCATCCTCCCCATGTCCAGGCGCCTCCCGATCTCGGACTGGGACGAGCCCGGATATCTCCTCACCATCTCCAGGACCTCCTTCTGCTTGCCCACGACTATGGGTCCCTTCCGGTGCATTCCGTCAAGATAGAACCTCCGGTACGATCGGTCCTGCTTGGAGAAAAGGAGCTCCTGCTGCTCGAGGATGTTCAGGTGATGCGTCAGAACCCCGTGGGCTAGGTCCAGCTCCTTTCTCATCTGGGAATAATATGCCCCGGGATTCTCTCTGAGGAAATCGACGATCCTCTGCCTGGTCTCGTGGTCCATCAGCCTGTCCTTTTTTATCTTGGAATATATGCCGATCCCGACCATCAAGACGATGAAGCCGACGATCAGTATGAAAACGAAGACCAGGCAGAACAGGGGAGATGCCATGCTTCCTGCCTCATCAGAAACAGCGTCATCATCATCGGGGGATATGTCGTCATCGTCATCGACACCGTCAGGGGGTTCCATCGGATTCGTGGGGTCCCATCCCATCTGATACTCGCGGAGGTTGGGGATCCCGTCACCGTCCTTGTCCATATCCGAATCATCGAAGTTCGGGTCCAGACCGTAAAGGACCTCCCACCCGTCCGGCATCCCGTCGGAATCCGTATCGTTTCGGGTGGGGTCCGTGCTGTTCCAGTATTCCTCCCTGTTGGTGAGCTGGTCCTGGTCCGGGTCCAGGTTCGCATCCGAGGGATCGGACGAATTCAGGTTGTACTGCTCCTCCCAGGTGTCGTCCATCCCGTCCTCGTCCTGATCGTTCGTATCCTGGCCGAGGACCGGTTCCGTGAATGTGATGGAAAAGAATGCGAGGAGAAGGAGGGCAAGGGCTGCGGAGGCTGCGATCCTGAAGGCGTCCGCCCTTCCGGCCTTCTCCTCTTCTCTCATTTTCTTATCTCCTCTCTACCGGATGGCCTCCTCCGTCTTTAAGGTGAATGGTTGTCCATGAAGATGGTGTCGTAATCAGCATCCTCGTCCTTTGCCCCTTCCTTCACAACATGCTCGAACTGCGGCCTGGGCTCCCTCCTGGTCGGAGGAGGCCTGGGGGCGTCCTTGTAGAACTCCTTCTCCTCGCCCCTCTTCCTGGCCCTGTTCGATGATATCGCTGCTGCAATGATGAGTGCTATCACCACCACGACTATCAGCATGAGGAAGAGGATCGCTCCGATGGCAAGCCCTCCGTTGTCTCCGCCTATGGAATATGATACATCATCATCGGGGGCATAATCGTCATCGTCCGCCATTGCCTCCTCCGCCGGGGACAGGTTGGGGTTCCTGTTGAGCCTGTACTCCATCAGGTTGTTCACACCGTCCCCATCCCGGTCGATGTCGGCATCATTGGGGTTGTTGGGATCCAGCCCGTAGAAGTTCTCCCAAGTATCGGGCATCCCGTCGTAGTCCTGGTCGTCGCTGGTCCCCCTGACCTCAACGGTCTGGTAGTCGCTCCCGCCGGACCCTTTAGTTGATACATCGGCGACCCCCTTGAGGACCAGCCTGCTGGACTCGAAAACGAGGATCTCCACGGAATGCATCGTCCCGGCGTTGAGGAGAATCTCGATCTTCTGGTCCATGGTCTGGTTCACGCCTATGTCGCCGAAGGAGATCTCCTTCTTGTCGGTTGCGATGTTCGATTCGTCCACAACGGGCCAGATATGGGCCTCGACGCCGTATGCGTCCTTGGTACCGTCGTTGGTCACATAGATGGTTATCTCGACCGTTATGCCCTCGTTCTCGTAACTGCGGAAGAAGACCTCGTCGATGAAAAGGTGCGGAATCTTGATATTCTCGGGGATCCCGTCGTCCACTTTCTTTGTCCCGCCGTCATCGGCGAAGGCGACCGCGACAACCGTCACGCATATCAGCGAGATCGCAGCCAGAAGTGCGTAAACCGCCCCGGCGGGGACCTCGAGCCTTCGCCCGAACCTTGAGCTCTTTTTCTTTGCCATGTCTCTCTCACCTCGATCGGCCTCTTGCCGAACCCTGTGAGAAAAACATGCGGTTGAGTATTTAATCAAATATTGGAACGCATTTTTGACAATGCCGGCCTTTGCCCGGTCCTACCTGCCCGGTATCGTTCCCTTCCTGCCGCAGCTGGGGCACCTGAACTTCGTTCCCTTGAACTCGGGGGGTATCTCGATCTCCTCCCCGCACTTGCATGTCACGACCAGCTCCTCTTCCTCCTCCTCTTCCTCATCGTCCTCCCATTCGTCCTCCTCCACATCCTCCCACTCCTCGTCCTCCTCGAGCTCCTCTATCTCCTCTTCATCGAGAACGTCCCAGTCCTCCTCCTCTTCGGCCCACTCCTCGGGCTCCTCCTTCGGTCTTGTCTTTTTCTTTAGCGCGCCCATCGTGGGCGGGACCACGCCTTCTGGCAGAACAACGTCTATCCTGTCCTCGATGTGTTTGACCTCGGCCTCCGGGACCCTCTTTCTTGGCATTTTCTTGGGTTTGCCCTTCTTTGCCCCGAAGAACTGGTCGCGAAGGTCCGTCAGGTCCTCCGCCTCGGGTTCGGCCTCGATCCCGAGATCGATCCCGAGGTCGACCTCTCCGGCATCAGCCGTGAACATGGGGACATCCTCCGGAGGAGCGGATGGTGCCTGGCCCTCCCATCCGGGGGGAGAATAGATGCCTCCATCCCTTCCCTCGACGGGTGTGAGAGGGGCCTCCGTTGGCTTCGTCTCCTCAAGGGCTGCCCTCGGAGGGGGCATCGTCACCTTGGGGACCGGCTCCTTGATCTTCTTGTCGCCCCTGAACATGAACAGGAGGAGAATAACGATGAACACGACCACACCGGCAATGACCAGAACGGCGATTAGCCACCCCTCGATGGCAAGACCTCCGGTGTCATCATCGTCGTCCCCGCCGCTGTCGTCATTCCTTATGCGGTACGATACCGGCGTGATGTAGTCCACTGTCTCGCCGTCGGAATCCGTTACGGTGATCTTGATGTCATATCCTATGCCGTCCGGGAATAACCTCTTTCCATCCGATCCCTTCTGAAGGGTGTTCCAATCGATATAATATGATACCCACTGGTCTGGAATGAACTCCCCGCCGGGGTTCAGGCGGCTGACGTTCCCGATGTCCATCCATGTTGTCCTGACCAGAACCTCGACCTTCAGGTTGACGGGCGGGATCGGCTCGTCGTCGGAAACGTTGAAGGCGATCCTGACGACCCCCGAGAGGGCGGTGCTGAAGGATGGGAGGTCAGTATCCAGCAGGGGGGCGTAAATATTCTTGACCCGGATACCGGTGATCTGGTACATTGCGGTGAGATTGTCCATATCGGTAACCTCGACCCTGACGTCTATTAGGCCGTTCTTGACCTCCCTGGTATCCCAGGTAACCTCGGTCCTGTTGCCGATCAGGGCCGCCCTCCCCATGGGGTTCCAGATGTCGAGACCCTCGGGTCTGTAGATGAACCTGATATCGTTCTCCCTGATGTTCATGTCCCTGTCGTCGATGACGGCAACGAAGGTCACGAGGCTTACCAGGACCTCATCTCCCTCATGGCTCGTTATCACGACAGAGGGTTTGTAGAGGTTGTGCACCGTTACGGACTGGTTCAGCCTCAGCTCGATCTGGGAGTCCGCGGAATCCACGACCCTGATCATGATATCGTACTTCCCGTTATCGACCGTAGTCGTGTCCCATTGGAAGAAGAAAGTGCCGTTGGTCCACCTGATCATATTGCCTATCAGGTCCCAGGTCTCAACGTCAGGCTCCTTGATGTATACCTCCACGGGATCGACGATATCGTCATCAGGGTCAACGGTCTGGATGGTGATATTGAAAACACCGGAGATGGTGGATCCCGGATAGGGCTTGGTTATGGTCCCTTCCGGTGGGTAGGAGTTGTTGATGTAGGCCGGAGCAATGTTTCTGGATTCCGAACCCAGGCCGTAGACCACGCTCGCGTTGACCTTGAACCACAACGGACCGTCCGTGAAGACCTCCGTATCGAACTCGGCGAGGAAGTCCGAGGTCGAGCCCTCGACCGGGGACGACCTGTTCGCGAACTCGGTCCAGGTGGTGTTGTCCCTTGAATAGAAGAACCTCACGGGGGGGTCCAGCTCCTCCGAGGAGGGGACCAGGACCTTTGCCGTGATCTCCTCCACCCATCTGAGCTCGGTTCCGTCGGCGGGATAGAGCAGCTTAACGAAGGGAGGGGCATGGTTGAGAACATCGACCCTGTCGGTGTATTTGACGGTCTCCAGGCCGAAGCTGTCAGTGACCGCCACCTTCAGGAAATACCCACCATTCCCGAAAAGCGTCGTATTCCAGTATTTCGTTGCAGTGTCCCCCTCCACATGGTCCGGGGTCCCGTCGCCGATGGGATTCCAGGACCTGTTGTCGGTGGACCTGTAGAACCTCACATCCTCCGGGTACGTATCGTTGTCAATATCGAAGATCCTTGCCACGATATCTATGTTGCCTGAAACGGTGTCGTGCCTTCTTGGGTTCAGTATCCAGAGCATGGGGAAAGAAGGAGACCTGTCCGTGAGAGTGGTCATGAGTTTGTCGTTCCAGGTCCACGAGACCAGCAGCAGTTCCGGGTAGAGGTTCCCGTCGTGGTCTCCCACTGGAATTATCCTCCAACCGTAGTATTTTGTACCTGCGGGAGCGGGGTTCACCTCGTTCGCATTGTTCGCATGGACGGTCCCCTCGGGGATCGGAAGGTTGAAGACGTAGATGGTCCCGAGCGAGGAGGAGCCTACGTAGTTGGAAGGGGCCGAGATGGCGATCGAAGGAACCAGGTTGAACGGAGAGGTCCCCAGCCTGGCCATGGAGGTCCCCATACCCGAGTTGGGCACTCCCTCTATGGTGGAGTTGCACATTCCCTGATTGAGGCCGGACATCTGAGACCAGTACGGCTGGTAGCCCTTGAAGATGCGGACGACCCCCTGCTGGGGCGACCCGATCAGGAGATCGTTCTTTCCGTCCCGGTCCGTATCCGCGGCAAGGAGACCTGAACCCAGGCCCCCCGAGCCCATGATCTTCTGGACCTCATGGGACAGCGACCTGAAGGTCAGGGTGATATTGTCGAAACCGAAACCTGCAAACTCATTGGAAGCCGTCCACCTGGACACTTTTCCTCCCATATCCAGGTAGTACTCTCCGGGACCGTCGAGAAGTCGCAGCACGTCGGTCTTGAAGGTCCCCCTGCCGAAGATGGTCGGGCCGTTGTTGTTGGTCTGACCTGCAAGGGTGAAGATCTCGGGGGTCAGGTCGGGCTCCGGGTTCCTGTCCATCCCGCTCCCGAGCCAGGTGATATCCCCGGTGGAATCCGTCCACCTTCCCTTCACCCACATCCTCTCCTGCTGCTCGAAGCCCCAGTCCTCGTACTCGTAGTCGAAGGAAAGGATGGCGGAATTGATGCCCGTGATGTTCTGAGGGGAGAGCTGGAAGGAAACTCCGTATGCGCCCGACTGGTCCCTCTCGTTGCTGTTGGTGAGAACGCCTCCGACCTCGATGAACAGCTGGTTCTCGACGCCGATCGACCTGTCTGCCCCGTTGGCATTGCCGGTCTGCTGGTTGTACCTGACCGAGTCGTATCCGGTGCTAGAGTCGTATATGTGGGTCGGGGAAGTGTCCCACCCGTCGTCCCCAGCCCCCCAACCAAAGGTGTTGCCGGTGGATTCGATGGAGCCCTGGAAATCCACCACAGCGGTCTCGTTGGCGCCGGGGAAGGAATAAGGATCGAAGGAAACATCGATCTTGATCACCCTCACCTCCCCGTTGTCAGGCGAGGAGTAGACGAATGCGTCCTGCCCCGTACCGTAGAAATCCAGGGAGGCGGTCCTCGTCGAGTTCTTGACGCTGATGACCGGCAGCTCCACCTCGTATCCGAAATCCGGTATCACCCCGCCCGAGAACATCTCGAACCTGGGTATGACACCTTCTCCCGCCATTGAAAGGACCATGAGATCGTCGATGCCGTCACCGGTCATGTCCCCTACCTCGAGATGGGACCCGAAGAAGTGCGTATTGTTGCCGGCGATCTCGAAGACCGCCTGGGAAGTATCGATCACCGCGCCCTTCAGCGCAATGTTGATGTCGGTGGATTCGTAGACGAGGAGCTTGCCCGTCCCGCCCAGGGCGCCCGGGCAGCTTATCACGAGGTCGGCCCAGGTATCTCCCGCATAGTCCCACGCGGCAACATCCTGTCCGAAAAGGAAGAACTCCTCCCCGGTCAGGATTATATCCGCATTGTAGGGCTCAAGGGCGGGGAAACCGTCCTTGCCCCCCCAGAAGAGGAACACGGCCCCGGAATCCACACCATTTGTGGAATTTTTCGGCATGGTCATAACGATATCGTGATATCCGTCCCTGTCGAAATCACCGATGGACATCACATCGCCGACATCGGACATCGGAGAATGTATGGTCTCCTGGGATCCCAGGTCCTTCAACGAGTTCCCTGCCGGAATGACCATGCCTAATTGAAAAAGGAGGACCATCGAAACAAGGACAGCTATGTATCGATAACCTCTCGTAATCAACCCAAGGTCTTTCAAGTGAACCACCCGCTAGACGACTCAGCTACCACGTACAGCTAGAGCTATTGACCGGGGTCCATTGTGTTGTGGATTATTTAAATATTGAGAGATTTGCCGCCCTCAGGAGTATTCCTTCAGGAAGTCCTCCACAACATCCAACCCGCCCTGACCCTGAACGAAGCCGTCATACGGCTCCCTGGGGGTTATCTCCCTGTTTATCGGGGTGAGCATCATCTTTCTGATACCCTCGGGGTCCTGGGTCTGTCCCATGACCCATCCGAGCTTGCAGTAAGCCACCTCGGGAAGCATGTTATCCAGAGGAACGACCCCTCTCGCCATGAGGTCCCTTCCGGTGTCGTAAACGAACATCTGGGTGTATCCGTAGAGGGTCTGAACGGTCATGAACATGTGGATCCCCTCTTCATGGGCCCTCTGGATAGGATCGTAAAGCGGCTTGTTGACGTGGCCGAGCCCCGTTCCCGCGATTATGATGCCCTTGTATCCCTTGTCGATCATGGATTCGAGGATGTCGGGGTGCATGTTGGGGTAGTAGTAGAGGATGGTGACCCTCTCCTCGAACTTGGGATAGATCTGGATATCGGTGTCGGTCCTCCTCTTCCTGTAGTCGTCCCTGAAGTATGTGAAATTCCCGTCCTCGACCTTCCCGATGGGGAGGTCCCCAAGCGTCTTGAAGGTGTTGCGGTACGATGAATGCATCTTCCTGACCCGGGTCCCGGGGTGGATGTAGATGAACTTGTCCGATGTGGTCCCGAACATGGTCACAACGCTTTCTGCCACGTCGGAATAGGCTGCCGTTGTTACCGAGCCTATCAGGGTCCGGGCCGCATCCGAGGATGGTCTGTCGGAGGACCTCTGGCTTCCGACGCATACAATCGGAACGGGGGTGTTCTGGACCATGAAGTTCATGGTCGCCGCCGTATAATGCATGGTATCGGTGCCGTGGCCGATCACGATCCCGGCGACGCCCCCCTCCACCTCCTTCTTTATGTTCTCGGCCAGGACCTTCCACTGGTGCGGGCCCATGTTCTCGGAGAAAACGCCGAAGAGCTTCCTCGTTGTTATGTTCGCAAGGTCGGCGAGTTCCGGGACGGCCCCGAAAAGCTCTCCCGGGGTGAAGGCGGGGATGACGGCCCCCGTCCTGTAGTCCAGCCTTGAAGCGATGGTGCCCCCGGTCCCGAGGATGGTGACGTTCGGTTTCTCCTCGTCGAAGGGGAACTCCTTTTCCGGGATCTTGTAATGGGCCTTCTTCTGGCCCTTTGGCTGAACGGAGATGACGTGATCGTACCTGATGCCTATGTTGTATCCGGTGATCATCTTGAGGACAAGGTGGGAATCGTCCCCCGCCGACCTCGGAAGGAGGATGCCCTCCACCTCTCCCTCGGGGGTCTTGACCGCGATCCTGTCCCAAACGGCGATCTTCTCCCTTTTCAGAACCTCGAGGGCAGGACCCCTGTATCCCTGATAGATGTCATCCGTCATGGGCGCACCGGGTCGAGGGAAAGGGGCGCCTGTAAATAACGCTTTCTTTCTTCGATCCATCAGAACAGAACGCTGATAACGAGCAGGACCAGTATCAGGGAGCCGGACCCCACGACGTCCATGCATGCCGTCAGGACCGGGATCACGACATTGTCAGGGTCCAGCCCCAGCTTGAAGGAGAGGTAGGCTATGTAGTAGGCCACCGTCGAAGTGACGACGGTTATCAGGGTCGCGCCGAGAAGCATTATCAGGAAGACCTCGAATAGGTGGGGGATCTCCATTCCGGTGACGAGCCCCATCAGGATGCCGCCTCCGCCGATAACGAACATGAAGACCATGAGGGAGATCA
>JBLIRI010000077.1:0-10803 GCA_049472235.1 Thermoplasmatota archaeon
CCCCCCACCATGGTCCGAAAGGTGGACGTTGTACTTCCTGGCGGGATAGTTCTCGACCCCCCATTTCAGGAACTCGAGCAGCTGATCGCCGTCACCCATATTGAGCTCCTTTGATGACCATTCGGGGTTGATATCGGTCAGGTTCATCTCGATGGAGCCCCCCTGTTTCAGTTCGAGAAGCCTGGTGTCCCCCTCGAGCTCCTTGTCGATGATGATCACCACGTTGACGAGCTCGTTGTCCGGTACCATCTCGAGATAATGGACGTTGCACAGCATCATGTTCCACTCGCCTAGGTCCCCCTCTCCGTCGAGCCACATGAAGGTAGTCCATTCCGCCTCGGTTGGACCTTCGGGCTCCCCCGGGCCCTTTCCCTTCCTGCTGGACAAGAGGGATATCCCGGCGACGACGAGAACGGCCACCGCAACTATGGAGGCGATGACCAGGTGCTGCCTCTTCATGGTGCCCTAATTCCGGGGCTGGATAATTAATATTTTGCAGAGTGAGGACCGGTCGTGGAAGGCCGGTCCTCTGCTCCTTTCGAAATTTTTCCTTCACGTGAACAGGTCATCCACCTTGGAGCCGCTGTCGAAGACGCCCTTCAACTCATCGTCCGGATCCATCGGTTTCTGCGATGGAAGCATCTGCTGCTGGGGCGATTGCTGAATATTGCCCGTATTTGCGGGGGGGGCTTTCATGAACTCGGTCTGGGTTTGTTGGATCGGAGCCGGCTGCTGAGCCGGTGGCTGCTGGACCGGTGGAGACGGTGCCGGGGTCTGAGACGGCCGTTGGACCGGTGCTTCAGGTTTTGATGGTTCATCCTTCTCGACAGTCTCTTCCTTCTTCTCCATCCGCTTTGGCTTCTCTTCCGGGGGCGTCCTTTCCTTCGGTTTCAGGATACCTCCGTATTTCGCCTTGATGAAGAGGAATATCGATCCAAGGACCGTGAGGGACAGGATGATCGCCGCAAAAAGGACTGCCAGGAAGAAGTACCTGGCGGTATCCCTCACGGCGTTCGTCGTGTGAAGCTCTTCCGGCTCCCTTGCAGCCATTATGTTCAACATGGACCCATCTCCGTCCGAGAAGTCCACCTGGTTGCCTTCGGCGTCATTCAGCTTCGTGAGGACGTATACCCCCGACGACATCTCGTAGTCCATGCAATCGCTGGCATGGCATGAGAATTCGATGGTCACGGTCTGACCGGGCCCAACCACGCTTCCGGATATCATGGGCTGCTCCACAGATATCATGTTGTCGTGGCACGAGACCATGATCTGGTAATCCTGCACCGATACGTCCCCGTTGTTTATCAGGGTCAGGGTCAGCTTGAAATCCTTCCCCGGTTTCACGGAGGAGGTGGAGATGGAGGCGACGTCCAGCCTCCCGGGTTCGGCCTTGATCTGGACGAAGGAGGATCTGTTCCCGGCAACCATCTCCAGTTGATCATTGCTGCCCGAAAGGGTGGTATAGATCTCGAAGAGGCCGCTTCCCGCTTCCTTTGAGACATCCACTCTGGAGTACAGGCTGATTTCTCCGTAGGAGTAGAAATCGCTCCCCTCGATCCTCGCCCCTGTGACCTCTGCCAGAAGGGCCGGATCGCTCGGGGAGTTCGGGTTCCAAACGAGTGATGGATCGCTTGACCATATCTGGACGCTGGCATCCGTGATGTCGTAGAATTCCATGTTCCTCAACACGAAATGGATGTACCTCCCGCTGTCCCCTGTTTTAAGGACATCTTCCATCTCCAGTTCGTATTCGGGCATATCATCGTCGTCCATGACCCTGATCATGATGTGAGGTCTTTTCAGGTCCGTTTTCCTTGGATCGGACCTGAACCACATTATGTCCATGTACTCCTCTATCCCCATCTCGTCGTACTGGTATGAAGTGAGCCTGATCCCCATCCCGGTGTCGTCGGAGGGGTCGATATAGATCGCTTCGTAATCGAAGGGAACGAGATAGTCTCCCGGCGGGAGCATCCTCGCAATGGAGACCGCAGGGAACGCTGCCGTGAAGGTCTCACCTATCCCCACCTCATCTGTCATGAACTCGAGCGGCGGATAGACCTTGCGCGCGTAATTGTCCTCATCATAGTAGAAATACTTCTGCTGGAGGAACATGGATGAATCGAGGTCCAGCCGGACCTTTGCGGACAGCAGAGGGACGTTACCGGAGTTCGTGAACTGCACTGTCACCGTCTCCTCGGTGGTCTTTTGGGTAATTGTGAAGGTCGGTATGGTCATGTCCTTCGTATCCGGTCCGATGAGCAGCGGGGTCGGGGCGACCGTCAACGTGATGTTGTACGGACCGTCGTAGATGAAAAGTTCCCCGACATTGTATTTGAAGTTCACGTAGCCGACATAATTCCCGGGGGGCGTGAACTCGGAAATGTCCACCTTCCACATCGGCGTCCTTGCATACGAGAACGACGAGACCTTGATGATGCTGTTGTCCATGTAGAAATATTCCGGAGGTATGGTCAGCTCCATCTCGAACCCATCCAGGGCAGGTCCCTGTGGAGAGATGCTCGTTCCGATGAAGGTGAGGTACTTCGAGCCGGCGTAAATGGGGCAGTATCCGGATTCGTACCCGCTTATGGTCATATCATCGGAAGCCCCCGACACGTAGCTCGAAACGAAGAAGGTTATCTCGACCTGCTCGTTGAAGGTGTACCAAACGTACCCCGACGGGTCCGTCGCCGAATAGTCGATCTGGATCCGTCCGGAGATCTGGACGGGCAGTGTGTAATATCCTTCCTTGATGCCCTGCGCTTTGATGTACATCGCAAAGTAGTCGTTGTCCTCGTTATTGTAATACGTGCGGGAGCTGGAAATGTTGTATCCTTTTCCATCAGGCCCGTTGTAAGGGTTCAAGGAACCCGGTTCCATTGGATTCACCAGGTTGGCCTGGATTTTCCCATCGGCATTTGTCACCTTGTCGGCGAGGATCGAGAGCTTCACATAATACAGGTCATCGTGAAGGTAGGAATAGGGATCACCCTTCCATTCCTCGCCGCTGTAGATATTGTTCACCGTTAACCTGAACTGCACGTTGCTTCCGATGTAATGCGAGTTCAGACCGCTAGCATATGCCGATGAGTATTGTGTGGCTCTTGTCGGTATTTCACTTGCATTTTCCTCTCCGTCCCCCGCGCCGATCATCACGACGAATGATGACAGGAGGAACAAAATAGCCAGGCCGAAAACTAGGTACTTTGGTTTGTAATCGTTCATTATTTCACCTCTCAGCTCCCCTCCGCACGTATGCGGTATTGGGGGAATCCGTCACTTATTAATTAAGATTACCTGTTCCTGGACCCGAGAGGATATGAGAGGTCCGATGGAACTTCTACCCTGTATTCCTTGCAACGAGATATATCCCGAGAAGCACGATCGGCCCCCCGATGATGGCTCCGGCACCGGGCATCTCTGCAAGTATCAACATTGCAAGTAAAGTGGACCCCACCGGTTCGCCGAGGAGCGAGACCGAAACGAAGGTAGGGGAGATGTATCTCAAGGCCCAGTTGTAGATGGTATGCCCCGCGAGCATGGGGCCGACCGCAAGTCCGAACAGGATAAGGTATTCGGTCGGCGAGCTCGAAAGGAAAGAGACACCTCCGATGAGTATCGCTATGAGCAGGAAGAGTGCCGCCCATAGGTAGACTATGAACGCGTATCCCGGCAGGGAGATGTCCTTCCTGAAGCGGGAACCCGCAAGGATGTAGATTCCCGCCATCACCGCCCCTCCCAATGCAAGGAGGTTCCCCGTGAGGGTCTCACTCGATATGGTGAGGTCTCCAGCGATGAGAATGAATGAGCCGAAGAGGGCGATGATCATTCCGAGAACCGCCTTGACGTTCAGCTTTTCCTTGAACAGGGTGACCGAGATCACCGCCACAAAAAGCGGATGTGTCGTTACCAGAACCACCGAGCTCGAGACCTTCGTCATCTGGAACGACCATATCCACATCGCGAAATGCAGCGCAAGGGCGAGACCCACCACGCCGAGCTGAAAGAACCGCCTCCTCCCGATGGTGAACCTCTCGGTGCGGAACGTCCAGATGAAGAACGGAAGGAGGATCGCATCCGCGATTAGCAGCCTCCAGGCTGCGATCGCAAGGGGGTGGCTGGAGGACAGCTTGATGAGTATAGCGGCGGTGGAGACGGCTGCCATCGCGACCAGGATCCACATCCTGGAAGTGGACCGGTTGAACAGCTTTCCGCCGCTGCCTCTTTCGCCTCCTGCCATTGACAGATGGAACATGGACGCGGTTATATAATACGTTCCTGAATACCCCGGTATGTCCGAACGTACCCTGGACATGGGGCCCTGGAGCATCAAGAGGGGTTCGAGGTCGGTCAGGGTCGACCACCCCGTTATAGCTGCACCCATGGCTGGCGGGATGGACCCCCCATACAGGATGCTCCTTCACGATCTCGGATGCCCTCTCTCATTCACTGAGATGCTTTCAGCCAGGGCCCTGTACCAGAACGCGGAAAGGACGAAGAAGCTCTTTTCATGGCTCCCTGACAGGGGGTTTTCCGGAGCCCAGATCTTCGGAGCTGACACTCACTATCTCGCATTCGCTGCCTCGGAGATGGAGAGAGCGGGATACGATATCATCGACCTCAATGCCGGCTGCCCCAAAAGAAAGGTCTACCGGACCGGAGCGGGGAGCGCGATGCTCAAGGACCCTGACAACCTGATAAGATGCGCGGGGTCCATCCTCGATGCCGTCAAGGTTCCTGTGGGGGTCAAGATGAGGATGGGCTTTCGCCACCTTGAAGAGGAAATGTTGAAAGGACTGGTCAAGGACCTTGAGGGCATCGGTCTTTCATACGTTGCCATGCATCCAAGGACGATGGTCCAGCAGTACTCCGGAAAGGCCGACAGGGACCTGATATCGCGGATGAGCGGCTGGATCGATATTCCTCTGATAGCATCCGGGGACGTCCGGTCCCCCTCGGATGTGAAGGAGTATATCGAAAGAGGGGCCGCCGCGGTCATGGTCGCCCGGGGCCTCCTCGGGGACCCGACATGGATCAAAAGGTGCATCAATGCTCTCGAAGGGGGACAGTGGGAGGAGAGATATCCGGTTTCCGTGGAGCAGGTCCGGGACCACCTTGCACTGCTCAGAAGGCATCTCGACAACGCGGTATACTGGTACGGCGAGGAGAGGGGGGCCATCGAGTTCAGGCCCCATTTCGGCTGGTATCTAAAAAGGTTCAAGGGAAGGCGGGAGTACAGGGATAAAATGTACTCGCTGAGGACGAAGGCGGAAACCCTTGAAATGATCGATCAGGTCGAACGAGATTGGTCGGGGTCATTCCATGACGATTAATCTTTAATAATCCAGTGGGTGATAGGGGCGCAGCCGGAACTTGGTTTTCGGAAAGAGGTGTTCCCATGACGGACCGAAGAGGCCGTTTACCCGCTCTGTTATTGACCGCGCTGTTGACCGTTTCAGCTTTATTCATGTTCTTCGGGGTTCAGGAGGAGACCTTCGCCGAACCACAGCAGCCGACCCGTGCCACGAAGTACCATCTCGGCTCCACCTTCACCATGAACTTCGATTGGAAGCCCGAGGACCTCTGGCTCGTTGTCTTCCTCCAGAACGAGGACCAGTATCCCGGGACGGATGTGAGCAACAGCGACCGTTTCTACAATTACATGGAGGTCGCCAATTCCTACATGTTCCCGGTCGACGGGAACACGTACTCTTCCGGAACCACGAGGCGACCTCTGGTCGAGCTGTTCACCGCCACGGACTGCTTCTACTGTCCGAGCGCCGAGGAGACCCTTGACCGCATCCTCCAGGAAAGGGGGGAGAACCAGTTCTCCCTCATCGAATATCACAGGGCCCTCGAACCGGGGAACGACCCGTACGAGACGGGAGCCTCGGGGAACCGGTTCAATGTCTACAATGTTACAGCCACCCCGACCGTCATGTTCGACGGAATGCTTGGAAGGGCCGGAGGGGATTCGTCTGTAAACAGCCAGATGCTCACAAACGCATACAACAATCTCATCGACAGGACCTCGATATACGATCCTTACGTGATCCTGGGCGGCTGGGCGTCCACAAGCGGGGACCAGATGTCCTTCAACGTAAGCTTCGAGGTCATCGATGCTCTCCCCCGCGGCAACTGGGCGCTCAAGGCCATGGTGGTGGAGGACCTCAAGACAAATGACAGGGATGCCACCTTGAGGCATACCCACAGGAGGACGTTCTCCAAACTGTTCGATACCCTACAGGCCGACCATCCCGTGGTGACCATCGATACCGAAACGACCTATTCCGGGATCAACATCAACAAGGTCAAAGGCGGCCTTGACCTGTATTTCACCGCCAACGATCCCCAGGACGGGACCGACCTGAAGATAGACCTCGAGTATGCGGTCCCGGGAAATATCTGGCAGCCGCTTTTGCAGAACATTCCGAACACCGGCAAGTACACATTCGATACGAAAACGGTCCCGGACAGCAAGTACTGGTTCAGGATAGTGGCCGAGGATTCCGATGGCAACAGGGTGATATCAGGGAACAAGTACGTTCTGACCATCAACAACCCTGACTATCCGGTCCTCGAGCTGATATCGCCCATGGCAGGGGCATCGCTCTCCGGACTTGCGGATGTTAAATGGAACTCCTCCGACGATGAGGATATCATGACAGACCTGTTGGTGAACATATCGATCTCGAGCGAGCTCGAGCCCGAATGGTATACACTGACCTTCAACCTTCAGACCCTGACGGATTTCATTGCAAACACGGGTGTTTTCAAGCTCAATACCGTCAACTTCCCGGACCATGACACCTACAAGCTGTGGATACAGCTGATGGACCGCGACGGCATGATCACCGAGGCCATAACAGATGTGTTCGAGATATACAACAACGATCAGCCGGAAGCATGGATACTATCCCCCGTGATGGACCAGGTTGTGACCGGGACCCTTGATGTGGGTTGGAAGATCGAGGACGAGGAGGACCAGGCCTGGGATATGGTGGATAGCATGATCGGCAACTTTTCCGTCAAGATCGTCGGGACCGATGAGTGGAAGACCATATTCCTCGGGAACCTGGACAAGGAGATGGCCAACAAGACGTTCGCCACATCCGAACTCCTTGGCGACGGCGAGTACATCATGAGGTTCACGGTGACCGATTCCAGGGGAAGGTCCGCCTACACGGAACGAAGGTTCGTCGTCTACGATCCGGACGACCCCGTCTTCCTGGCTCCCATCGAAGGGCCTGCCGATGTGACCGACTACAAGGAGGACGTATTAACGGTCTCCTGGAACGTCGAGGACCCGGACCAGGATGAGGCGCTTACCTACAAGATCGAGGTCTCACCTGTTCCCGATGATAACTGGACGGTCCTTGCATCGGGTTTAAAGGAAAGTTCGTACGACCTTGACCTGACCACCCTGGAGGAAGGCAGGTACAAGTTGAGGGTAACAGCCACTGACGACAGCCGTTACAGGAAGAAGGTGCAGATGGAGTACGGACCTTTCTACTACAACGCTCCAGACAAGCCCGAGGTCACCTGGCTCTATCCCGAGAAAGGTTTCAACGGAACCATTTCGGACGAGGACGGGATCGCGAACCTCACGAAGGTATTCAATATCGCTCTGATATGGACGGGTTCGGACCCTGACGGAGACAATGTCACCTACTCCCTTTACTGGAAGGAGGCCTCGGAAGCGGATTGGAAGCTCCTCAAGAAGGACATGACGGAATCCGCCTTCATATGGAACGTAACGTCCCTTCCGGACGGATCATACATGCTGAAGATCGTCGCCCGGGATGCCTCACCGAAGCATCTCACCAGGGAAGCGGTCATCGGTCCTTTCTCACTGGACATTCCCTGGTATCCGCCGACTGGTGGCGATGACGATGACGGGGACGATGACTCCACATCGAGCAGCGAGCTGAACATCGGCCTGATAGTCGGGATTGCAGTAGGAAGCATAGTCCTGGTCGTCCTCCTCGTGGTCCTCGTCCTCTTCGTTCTCAACAAGACAACGGGAAAGAACCCGGACGAGACCCCCGTTATCCCTACGGAAAAGGACGTGGACCTGTCCATCCCCGATTTCGACAGACCCTACGCGAAGGGTCGTGCCTATTCCGGTCAGTCCGTGACATCGGGTCCTTATGCAGGCATTCAGCAGGCCCCAATTGCCCCTTCGCAGGTGGCGCAGGTGCCTCCCCAGCAACCTGCGCAGCCCGTCCCTGGACAGGTCTCCTGGGAGGCTGGTGATGAGGAAGCTCCAGATGAAGAGGCCCTTGAGGAGGCCGGACCCGAGCCGGCCCCCGGTCAGGAGCAGCCTCCCGCGACGTCAGGTCAGGGTCCTGCTCCCGGCTTCCCCGAGATGCCGAAACCTCCCGAGTACATGCAGCCTGATGAGATGTGAGGGCCGCCCTGGTCCAGATACCCGGTAGCCACTGGGGGCCTGATGAATAGAGAGGGGTTCGATCCCTAGTAACCCGCTCACTCCTCTTCCTCTATCGGGATATTGTCCAGAAGATCGCCCTGCTCCGTATCGGATGACGCCCCTCTCTTCTTTGCGAACAGGAACAGCAGCCACAACAGAACAACTATCAGGACCACGATACAGGCAGCTATCGCAACCAGCATTCCGCTGTTCACGGAGATGGAGTGATCGTCATCTCCGATATCGACCATCACCGGTTTCACATGGAAAGTTATGGTCTCGAACTCGGAT
Organism: Thermoplasmatota archaeon; assembly: GCA_049472235.1. Classification (GTDB taxonomy): domain Archaea; phylum Thermoplasmatota; class Penumbrarchaeia; order Penumbrarchaeales; family Penumbrarchaeaceae; genus JAFGLL01. The sequence goes on from JBLIRI010000077.1 coordinate 8,729, forward strand.
TCCAAACCGGAGGATGTCATTTCCTTGGCCACTATCTTCACCTGATAGTATCCTTCCTCCAGACTGCTGATGTTCCAGGTAAAATTGGTCTCCGTTAGCTGGGTTGCTCCGGGTATGACCATCCATTCCTCGTCTCCACTCTTTCTGTAATAGAGAGTGTAAGAGACGGGATCTCCATCCGGGTCCGATGATCTCCATTTGAAGGTGATCTCTTTGGTATAGATCATATCTGCTGAGATCTCTGACTCTAGCTCTATCGTCGGAGGATCATTGATGTTGTTGACGATCATCTGCCGGGGAAAGAGGGCTTCTACCGTCCTGTTGTCGTCACCCGGCTGGCAATCTGACACCCGGAGCTTCACGAAATAGGGCCTGTCCTCGAAGCCGGTCACGTTCAGGGTGTATTCATTCTCATTCGGGGCCCCCGAGACCATCTCTTCCCAAGTTGCATTGTCCGGAGAGACCAGGATCCATATTTTCAACTGCTCCGTCTCCCCGGGATCTGGGTCGCTCACCCTCCATTCGAAGTAGGCCTCCCCGTTCCTGACAGGCATATCGGGTCCGATCATATAGTCCGTTCTTATCACGGGTGCATCAGGATTGTACACGAAAAAGCTGATGAGGTCCGGCTCCGAAATTCCTCCCTGGGGGTCCTCGAGGACTATCCGGAGCTCATATCTTCCGTCCCCCTCGATGAGCGACAGGGTATCAAGCAGGAACGATCCGGAATTGTTCTGCCCGAGGACTAGTTCGTTCCAGAGGGAGGACTCCCCGCACCGGTAATAGAGTGCGAATGTCAGCTCCCCGGGAGCGCTTTCCTGGTCATAGGATGTCCAGGTCACCTCAAATGTTCCTCTGAGGGTCTGGTTCTCCACCGGAGTGAGGAACTCGACAGAGGGGATGTCGTTATTGAATATCGAGAAATTGCCTGACAGCACGGAGGTCGTGATGGCATCTGTATCGGTTATATTGATCATCAAGCGGTATCCGTCGACGTCCCGGTAGCCGGTGGTATCGAAGAGGAACGATCCCGTATTGTTCTCATCAGCCGCCAGCAGATGCTGGGAATCCTCGCGGTCGATCAACCAGATATCCGTTCTGAGCTCCGTTTTCGGGTCCTGAGGATCACTGGAATCCCAACGGACCATATACAGACCGGAGATGACATCGCCTTCAAGCGGTGCAAATATATCGACGCCCGGTTCATTCCGGATCAGGAACCTCTCGGAGATCGAATTATTCATCATTCCGTCCGTATCCCATGCGACAAGCTTCAATCTGTATCTGTCACCATCAGGATGGTCGATGGAATTGAATCGATACGAGCCGGTATTCTGGATACCCTCGGCGAGCAGTGAAAAGCTGGCCCCGTCATTATCCGAGATCCAGATATCTATGGAGAGGTCCCCGGGCAGATCTTCCCCGTCCTGTGCCTCCCATTCGATGTTGGAGGACCTGCTGATGATCTCGTAGAGCGAGGGTTTCAATATGGAGATGATGGGGGGGTCCGGGTTGTTGATCTCGAGCCTGAACGAGGCCCTGGCCACTTTTGTTATGCCCCTCAGGTCCTTCACTTTTATCAGGATCGAGTGATCCTTACCATCGGGAACTCTCGGAGAGGTCGTGTTCCAGATATAGGACCCGGTGTTGGCGGTCTTTTCGATGATCGGTACCCTCTGACCAGTTCCTTTCTGATAGTACAAGCTCACCTCGAGGTTCTTGAGATCCTCGAAGTAGTTCGCACTCCATCTTATTTCAAGGTCGCCTCTCAAGGTACCGTTGCTGATCTGGCCGCTCATGAACTCATCGTCCAGAGCCAGGTAGGGTCCCCTGCCGCCTCCGAAGATGAGATAGGTCTGACCGGCATAAGAGCCGCCATCATCGTCCCCGTAAGCCCCGATGAGGAAGTCATCATAACCGTCGCCGTTGACATCCCCCAGGCTGATGACGAGCTTCCCCGCCTGGTCTGCGTCTTCTTCACCGACCATCACGAGGTCTGCCTGGCCCAGATCGCCCAGCCCGCTCACGGGCCCATACACGAGGTAGGCGGCGCCAGCGCCTTCGCCCCCCAGGGC
>JBLIRI010000078.1:0-10795 GCA_049472235.1 Thermoplasmatota archaeon
CAAGCCTTCAGTTCTCTACATTCCTCGGCGGGAGCGGCTCGGATTATGCCTATGCAATTGCATCGGATTCATCCGGCAATGCATACGTCACCGGCTACTGCAGTTCGACATCGTCGGACTTCCCAACCACCAGCGGGGCTTATGACACCACGATCAACGGAGGCAACGACATATTCGTGACCAAGCTCACATCCACGGGCGGCGGTTCATATTCCACTTTCCTTGGGGGATCAAGCAGCGACTACGGCTACGGGATCGATGTGGATTCGAGCGGAAATGCCTATGTAACGGGATATACGGGATCCTCGAACTTCCCGACCACGAGCGGAGCCTACGACACCACTCAGCCCGGGGGTAACGACGTATTTGTAACGAAGTTTAATTCGGCCGGGTCCGCACTGAGCTATTCGACATATCTCGGAGGAACCAGCTCCGATTATGCCAGGTACTCGCCTATCAAGGTGGACTCCAACGGCAACGCCTATATCGCCGGGCAGACCTATTCTTCGAACTTCCCCGTAACATCCGGTGCGTACCAGAGCAGCATATCCGGATCACCCGACGGGTTCATGGTGAATCTCAGTTCGACGGGCAGTTCACTTTCCTATTCGACATACCTTGGCGGTTCAGGTTCGGAATACCCGTATGCGATGAGCATGGACAAGTTCAACTGCGTTTACATGACCGGATACACCTACTCCTCCAACTATCCGACAGTAAATCCATACCAGTCCAGCGCGGCAAGCACTCCGGATGCGTTCGTTTCCAAGATAGGCGATGCCTTTGCGGACAACCAGGCGCCGAGCATTACCGACGGCTCCGACAGCGCGGCATACACCGGACAGCAGTTCGATTTCAGCGCTACTATCACGGACAACGTCGGACTGGTAGCGGTCCATCTTGAATACTGGTTCGGAACGGGAACGCCCACGAACGTCTCATTCTCACTCGTTGACGATTTCGACCGCACCATAGTGATCCCGAACTCCATCGACACATTCTACTATTTCTACTCCGCCAAGGACTACCACGGGAACTGGGGCAAGATGACGACGAAGAGCCTGACCCCCATCGACACCAGCGGTCCGACATTCTCCAATGCAATATTATATGGCACACCCACGACGGGAGGATCGGCGAACGTGACCATTTTGGTGTCCGACAACGTCGCCTACGATCCCTCGACAGTTACGATCTACTACCGCGACAGCCAAACTACTACGTATTCCTCGGCATCTATGGCACGTGCGACGGGAGATAGATTCTTCTATGTGATCTCCTTGAGCAACTACTGGGACCGCGTTTATCTATACTTCCGGGCCTCCGACTATTCCAGCAACGTCGGTACCTCCGGCACCTACTATTTCGATGTCCTTGATAATATAGCACCCACCTTCGTTAGCGATGATTCGGATACCGCTGCGACCACGGGAGACCAGTTCGACTTCTCCATCACCATGAACGACAACATCGACATCGATTATGCATACGTCGAATACTATTACGGAACAGGGACCCCGACCATCCAGCCTCTGGGAATATCCAGCGGCGGATACGGCTCTGACCAGACCGGAACGGCAAGCACCATGATCCCGTTCAGGTCCACGGACACTCTCTACTACCGGTATCATTTCAGGGACCGCGACAACAACTGGTGGGCATCGGGGCCGAGTTCGTATACCTCTATTGTCGTCACCGACAACGATCCTCCGACCCTCACGGGTCTCGCAACATCGGACGCATACACGCGGGACCCATACAAGTTCTCCGCGCAGATAGACGACAATATCGACGGTCCCGCTGTTGCGAGTGCGTCCATCGAATGGTGCTACAACGAGGACTGGATAAATTCGAGGACACTTGGTCTCACCTACGATTCGAACTCTCAGCTCTGGAACAGCTCGACATTCGTAGTCCAGTCAAACAGTCTCGATCCCATAACCTTCGAGATAACCTTCGCGGACCATGCCAACAACGAGGTGACCGAGACAGGTTTCTCTGTGAATGTCTATGACAACGACGACCCGGAGATGAACGCAGACAACACGGCTCTCGCAGCGACCACGGGGGACCCGCATAATTTCACCATGATCGCGTCTGACAACATCGCCATTCAGGCAACCTACCTAAACCTCCAGTATGGAACCGGCTCCCCGAGTTGGATGATCCCGATGGAATATGGCGGTTCGGGCAACTACTTTGTAGTTCAGGATATCCGCCACACTCTCGTCCCCCTCTACTACAACTACACCATCGTCGACAGCTCCGATAACGACATCACGACACCGAACAAGATCATCGCCATCTCCGACAACGACCCTCCCGAGATCTTCACCGACATGACCAGGCTCGTTGCGAGGGCCGGTGAGACCGATTTCCCGATCAAGACCATGGTATTTGACAACATCGAGATCGGCACCGTAACGGTGGAGTACTGGTATTCCTTCGACTCCACTGTCCGGAACCTGACCATGACAGAGTTCACTCCCGGGATCTTTTATGTCAACATCGACCTCCCGACGGTCGCGGGGACGCTTTATTACCAGTATACTTCCACCGACGTTCCGACGGGCAACTTCTACAGGACCGGTGTTACCGAGGTCGAGATCCTCGATGCGACACCTCCGGAGATCACGGACGTTATCAATTCGGACCAGGCATACACTGGTGACGAATATTCGATCTCGGCGACCATCACCGACGACATAGGCGTGACCACCGCAGTGATCTACTACTATTTCGGTGACGAGACCCCCATGTTCTTCGATCTGGAGGTATCTGGAGACACCTATTCCTACACGATCCCAGTCCCGGATTCCCTCGAACCGCTCTATTTCTGGCTTGAAGCCTGGGACCTGCAGGAGAACATGATGATGACGGAGACGTTCATGGTTCCCGTTCTCGACAACGACGATCCGTTGCTCGAGGATGACCTATCGGATATGGAGGCGACCACAGGGGATACCTTCATGCTGAAGCTAAATGCCACGGACAACATCGGGATCGGGAAGGTCGAGGCCGCTCTGATGTATCCAGGGAGCGAGGAGTGGGAGACACACGAGATGGATGTGATGGACATCACTTACTGGTTGGAGATCACGATGCCCAATGATGTGACGGGCGTGTTCTCCTACCATTTCACCGTGTATGACACGTCCATGAACATGTTCCAATCCGAACAGGTCGACATCACGGTGATTGATGACGAGTCTCCCGTGGCCATGATCGACGGTCCTTCCATGTCCTATCAGTTCGAGGAGGTCCTGTTCACCGCCATGGGCTCCTCGGACAATGTGGGCATAGTCTCCTATCTCTGGGAGATCAACGGCGAGACGTTCACGGAGATGGATGCCGCTTACACCTTCGTGGAGGTTGGCATCTACACCGTGGAGCTGAAAGTATCCGACGGCGTGAACCCGACGGTCTCTCTCGTCCACGATATCGAGGTCCTTGATGCCGAGGCCCCGGAGATCGTTGCCGTGGTTCCTGAGAAGATAGGGAGCCACGAGACCCTGGTCGTGAACGCTTCCGCGTCCACCGACAATGTGGGCATCGTGACCTTCGAGTGGCTTCTCATCCTTCCAGACAATACAAGGATCACCGGCAGTGACGCCACCTTTGAATATTTCATGGACGGTGTTCTCGGGGATCTCGTTGTTCACCTCAAGATCTTCGATGCCGAGGGCAACAGCGACAGCGAGATGTACGATATAGAGTCCCTTGATCTTCTTCCGCCTGTGGTGGTGGCTCCTGAGGATACAACCTCCTACGAGGGCTCCCTCCTGAAGTTCCGTGATGCGAATTCCTGGGATAATGTAGGTATCAAGATGAGGCAGTGGACCATCAGTTTCGGCGACCTCGAGGTTGTGAAGGTGGGCCGTTCGATGTCGTATCTGTTCGAGGAGGAGGGGATATACAACATTACCCTGACCCTGACGGATGCGAACAACAACACCGCCTCCGAGTATTTCCTGGTGACCATCGAGCCGCTTCCGCTGAACCTCGACTCCGACGGCGACGGCATGCCCGACTGGTGGGAAGATGACCAGGGTCTTGACAAGACCATGGACGACGCGAGCCGCGACTACGACAACGACCTTCTGACGAACCTCCAGGAGTTCAAGCTCAACACCGATCCCAAGAACGCCGACACCGACGGTGACGAACTTCCCGACAACTGGGAGTACGAACATGCCTACGACGAGGGCAAGTCCGACCTTGTAGGCGACATCCCCCGGTGGATGGATGAGTTCGACAGTGCCGACGACACGGACAACGATGGCACCACCAATCTCGAGGAGTTCCTTGACGGCAGCCGTGACCCGACAGTGAAGGATGCGAGGGAGGAGAAGGATGACAACACCCTTCTGATCATCGTGATCGCGGTGATCATCCTCGCGATCGGTATAGTGATCGTGCTCGCTGCCGTTGTCCTTCTCGGGAAGGTGAAACCCGTAGAGGAGGAGTTCCCCGAAGGACAGTTCCCCCACCTTTACAGGAAAGAGGGCGAGTGATCGATCTATCGGTATAGAATATTAGGGGGGAACCCCCACCCCCCCATTTTTTCTTTTTCTAATCCAATAAATAATGAAAGGTCGTTACAGGAAAGATGGGAAAGAAGGCCCTGCTGCTCCTGTCAGGCTCCAGACCCGCGGAATTTGATACCGGAGCAGACATAGTGATATGCGCTGATTCCGGATATGTCGCGGCGCTTGACAGCGGTATCGAGGTGGATCATCTGGTCGGTGACATGGATTCCATTCCTCCGGAATATCTCCTGAAGGCGGAGGAGCTTGGTGTCAAGGTGCTCTCGTACCCGGCCGACAAGGACCTTGCGGACGGCGAGATCGCTCTGAGATTGGCGCTTGACCTCGGATGTGATGAGATAAGGATAGCCGGCGGAAAACATGGAAGACTGGACCATATCATCTCCACAGGGCTCCTCCCTCTCCTGGTCCCGGGTAACGTCAATATCGAGGTATTCATCGGACGCGACCGTCTATACCTTCTGAGGGCAGGATCAGAGCTTAGAACGGGGGCATCGGGGATCGTTTCCATCATACCGATAGGCGATGATGCGGTGGTCAGTACAAAAGGTCTCAAATGGCCCTTGGATGGTGAAACCCTGCTGCCCGGCTCGACAAAGGGAATTCACAATGAACCGATCTCCGAAACATTCCAGATCAGATGCGAGAAGGGGCGTGTCTGGGTCATCCTGATGGATGAGGGATGAGTCCCTATTATTCTTCTTCCTCGCTCTCATCCTTTTCCGGTGGTTCATCGGACCTGACATTGAACACGAAACCGACCTTTTCCTTGAGCTTCCTGAAATGGTCGATCTCCTTGGCGAAGTTCTTGAACTCCAGGTCCACGATGGCAATGTCCTCGTCCAGGAAGGTGGAGAGCTTCTCGGCTCCCATGAAACCCTGGTCGACATAATCCATGATCCTCTGCCTGTATTCGTCGCGCTTCTCCTTGTCGGCCAGTATCTTGGACCTGATATCCTTCATTTCGGCGCGGATATCTTCCAGCAGTCCAGGATCGTTCAGCTTGAACTCGATCTCCTCGGCCTCCTTGGGAAAATGTTTCGTGTCAAGGGAATCGAACTCTTCTTGGATATTTTCCAGTTCGTGGATCTTCTCGCTGAGCTCATCGAAGGAGTCCGAGAGCGCTTCGATATTTCCGTCCTGGAGGTCCGAGGTCGACCTTATGATATATCCGATGTCCTTCCATTCGGTGAGGGTTTTCTTTATGTCCTCCCTCTTCTCCCTGTTCCTCTGGATGGTTGCTTCCAGGTCCTTGAAGATATCGATCGCGGTCTCCACATCGCCCAGGTCCTTGAGCTTCCCCCTCAGTTCCTTGACCCTGTCGGATAGGTTGTTCTTCTCCACCTCGTCCCATGAGGCCATCTCATCGACGGCACTTGAGAGTCTTGTGACCCTGTCCTCGAGGTCATCGATGGTATCCTGAAGCCTGAAGGGTTCGATCTCAAGTATTTTTTCCAGTCCCTTGAAGGACCATCCTTCTTTCTTGAGCTTGCCTATCCTTGCGCTCAGCCTGTCCCTGAGTTCCTTGTCGGTCTCTATCGATCCCGCGAGTTCGGTCAGCGCCTCCTCTGCCCCTTCAAGGTCGAAGGGATCCAAAATCCTCGTTTTAACGTCATCGCCCCTGTCCTTGAAGAACTTCAGGTCGAGAGATGCAAGCCTGGAAAGAAGCTCCCTGGCTCCCTGGACGCGCTCCTTCATCTCCTTGTGGACGTCCTTGAATTCCGGAAGGTCGCCCTCTACGACATCCTGGAGCCTGGTCACCATGAAACCTTCCTTCTCCCAGGCATCCATGTCATCCTTGGCCTCCTCTCTTTTCTTCTCCCTAATGTCTATCTTCTCCTGGATCCTTCCGATCTTGTCCGTCAACCATCCGATCCTCGAGGGGTCCTTCAATCCATCCTCGGCTTCCTCGAAATCCGCATCAAGCCACCTGCGGTCCATCTCGGTAAGCTTTTCACCCAGGTCCTTCAGGTCAGAGACCTTCGATACCAGGTCATCCCTGAACTCCTTGAACTTATCCAGGGAGAGCTTAAGGGCCTCCTCCATGCCATCGATAGCATAACCCTCTCTCACAAGATCCTTCAGTTCTGATAGGACCTCATCCCGGGCATCCCTGAAGCCGTCTATGCGGTCCTTAAGCTCGAGAAGCTTCTCCTCGTATGAATCCAGGGCCCAGGGGTCCGTCATCGAGCTCTCCAGGTCGTCTATCTCGTCGGGGATGTCCCTTCTGTCGAGGTCCATCAGCTCCTCCTTTATCTCGGTGGTCCTGAGGATGTTGTTCATCATCAGGTTGAACATCTCCTTGAATGGACGGAGCCGTCCTTTGGATATCTCCTTTAATTTCTGGATGGAGTATCCCCTTCCCTCGATCTCCTCAGCCTTCTTCAACAGCTCCGCCTTTTCCTTCTTCTCATCATCGATGGTCTCTTTCAGGTCTTTCAGCATCCGCTCGATGGTGTTGATCTCGTCCGGGTCGTTGAGCAGGAAATCGATATCCCTTATCTCCGCACCGAAGCCATCCGACCCTTCCTTCTTCTTTATCTTCTCCAGTTCCTCCCTGAAGTCCTTGAGATGCTGGATATGGTCCATGAACTCCGTCATTGCGTTCCAGGCGGTTGTCAGGTCCTCTTCAAGCTTTTCCTCTATGTTGATGGTGTTGTATCCCTCCTCCTTCCAGAGGTTGACCCATTTGAGGATCTCCTTCCGCTTGTCGTTCACAGAATCGAGGGAATCCTGGAACTTCTTTCTGGCCGATTCGATCGCCTGCATCTCTTCTGGCCTTTTTATCTTCTCGAGAAGTTCATCTTTCTGGTCCTCAACCTCCACCTCTTTGATCGAGGACAGCCATCTACTGTATTCATCTATCTTCTTCATTCTCCGGGACAGCTCTTCGTACCACTCGTCGAGTTCCTTGAAGCCTTTTTCCATTATGGAGGGGAAACTGGGGATCAAAAAGCCGTCAGAGAGCCATTCGTCGACATTGCTCCTGATCTCGACCTTCTTCTCCTCCATCAGTCTTTTTTCCTCTTCGGCCTTCTTTCTCTCCTCTTCCTCGACCTGGACCTTCTTCTTGAAATCCTGGATGTTGAGGTAGGTGTCGTCGATGGTGCACTCCTTGAAGAAGGCCATCGGCGGCTCCACGTCGATCTTCGATTTGAACTCTATGGAAGCGTCGTCGACCATCATCGATTTCAGGAAAGGGAAGATGCCATCCTTTCCCTTGTGCGATCTGCTCTTGAGAACGGTCTCGCATAAAACTGCTCCACCCTCCTTGAAGACGAGCTGACCGGTGACATCCTCATCCTCGCCCTTGGAGTTCTGGAGCTTGCCCAGGACAAGTACGTAGCCCGTAAGGCCCCCCTTCTTGATCCTGTCAATGACCTCCTCTATCGCGTTCTCCCCGCCCGTCATCTGGAATTCCACAGTCCCTTTCGGCAGTATCATCAAGCGTCCCCCATGCAAACCTTGATGGTTATGGAAAGCTTCGCTAACCAGAGATAGAACGCAGACATATGAATTAAATATAACCATCTCAGTGCATTTGATTGATAATAATGGTTCTAGGGCAGTCTCTCGATGTCCAGGTCTATCCTGCCCGTGGCGATCGACACCCTGGCGATCCTGCAGGAGACCTTATCACCGAGCTTCAGGACTACCGCTTCCTTCAGTCCCTGCGACACTTCCTTTCGGAACCTGGGATCCGAAGCCGCTTCACCTGTCAGGTCTACAAGGACCATGCTCTCGTTCTCATCCATTGTAAGGGGATACGGGGACATTTCACGATAGGAAATTCTGCCCTCGGTGACCCCGTCATCCAGGAGCATGAAGCATGAGGCGGGGGTAAGGGAGGTCACGATCCCGCTGTGAGCTCCCTTGAGGAGATCGGGTGTCATCCTTATCCGGGTCGAAAGTGCGACATCGATCATGTCCCGTTCCCAATCCTCGGCCGAATCCGTCATATCGTTGGTATGCTCCATCTGGTCCTCGAGCTCCCCGCGATCAGGGGCGAACCAGCCGACATCGGGAATATCCCCGTCTTCCGCAAGACATGCCTTCACTGCCCGGTGAACGAGTATGTCGGGATATCTCCTGATGGGGGAGGTGAAATGGAGGTAGCTCATGGACCTCAGGCCGAAGTGCCCGATGTTATCGACAGAATAGAAAGCCTGACCGAGCGTTCTCAGGACCCTGAGGTTCAGCATGTCCCTGAGCACCTCTGATCCGACCTCATTGATCCCTTCCATGGCTCTGTTGTATGAAGCCACCGCTTTGTCCATTGTTTCCTTCGAGGGCGGTGGGAATTTCGGATCCCCGTCCCCTTCGTCTTCATCATCCCGAACCGCAGCAGAGGCGGCTCCGAAGCTGATCTTCCCCCCCGAGAGAAGGGCCCTGAACAAACGATCATCGCCCGTTCCCTCCTCACGGCCTCCGGTATTCTCCCAGTCAGGTTCGATCCTGACATCCAGACCGAGTGTTTCGCATGCTGTGTTGAACTTCTCGGCGGAGGTCCTGTCCGGAAGAGGATGCACCCTGAACAAGGTCGGGACACCCCTGTCCTCAAGGAACCTTGCCGCGCATTCGTTCGTGGCCACCATCAGCTCCTCGATCATCTTCGTGGCCTTTGTGGGCCTTTTCAGGGAGACATCGATGCTGGACCCCGTCGAGAACCTGATCCTCTTCTCGGGTGTGTTGATCTCCAGCCTTGCACCTCTTTTCTCAAGTACCGATGCCGCTTTGTGAAGGGAAACGAATGGCTCTCTTCCCTCATCGATCCATCTGTCGACCTGCTGGTAATCGAGGTTTGCGTTCACCATGATGACCGACGGGACATGTTTCCATTCCAGGAGCTTCAGGCCCTCATCGAATACCAAAAGAGTAGAAAGCGAGAGCCGTCTCACCCCTTCCCTCAGGGAGCAGAGGTCCTCCGACAGTTTCGAAGGGAGCATGGGGATGACACGGGTCGGGAGATATACGGATGTGGCCCTGAACCTTGCTTCGGCGTCCACAAGGTCACCGGGTCTGACGTAATGGGATACGTCCGCGATATGGACCCATATCTTCGTCAGTCCCCCTTCCTTTATTATCGATACCGCATCGTCGAAGTCCTTTGCATCCACCGGATCGATGGTGTAGGTCTGAAGCTCCGTCAGGTCCTCGCGTCCGATCCCGTCCTCCGGTCCAACCGCGTCAGGAAGCCTTTCAGATGCTTTGATCACATGGTTCTGGAATTCCTCGTGGAACTTCCTTGCCCCCGATCCCATGTTGTACTTGACAACGAGCTCGCTTGCCTCCCTCCAGTCGATCCTCCTGAGGAGGAGGAGCAGGGTAACGAGGTTCGAGGCGCGGTCCCCCCTGGGGCCCGATGTCATGTCCATGGAAAGGAAATCCAGGAACCTTTCCAGGTCGAAGTTGTTGATCCTGCGTATATCCGTCCCCCCGAGTCCAAATGGACCGGTGGTCGAAAGGTCCGTACAGATCAGCTCCTCGTTCTCGAGAGGCCACCACCCGTTCTCCAGGTAGAAAACCGCCCAACCGCAGATCCGGTCCATCTCGTCCTTCAGTTCAGGACCGAGCTCCACCGATGAGATATCATCGACCTTGAGCTTTGGGACCCTCCTCTTCCGGTCATCGTCAATATCCTCCTCCTCCACCCATTCGAGGAAAACCGATCTGAGCTCTTCCAGCAGGTGGATATGGCGGTTAACGGAAAGGACCGCCTCGTCGGTGTAAGGCGCATAATACGGCTTTCTATCGATATCGACCCTCTGGAAATCCGCTTCCCCCCTGTCATCACATCGGGACAGCACCTTCTCGATACCCCATACCTGTTTGGGGCTCAGAAAGCTTGGATCGAAGTGTATATGCCCTATCTCGGAAGGGGAGAATGCGATGTCGTGGCACCCCGGAGGCGGTTTTTCAAGCCTGATACCGAATTTTGATCTTCCCCCGTTGATGTGCTTCAGGACCGATCTGCGAAGATGATCGGGCTGGACCCGGTCCATGATCTGCTGGGGGTCCATCTTCAGGACGTTCTGTTTCTCCTCTCTTCCGATCACCTCTTTCAGGAGGGCCGTCATGGACCTTTCATCCTGCTTGTCCCCCTCGAAGATCTGACCGGTCCCTTCACTTATCGACTTCCATTTGACCTTAAGGGTCCCTCTCAGGGTGAAGACTATCGCGAGATGGTCCTTGCCCGCCTTTTCACGGTCCAGCAGGATACCGAAGTTCAGAGGGTGATCGAGACCCCC
>JBLIRI010000079.1:0-10773 GCA_049472235.1 Thermoplasmatota archaeon
AAATCGATTTCATTGTACATTGTAATAATGGGGAATTAAACGAATAAAGATAAGAAAAATCCTCAAAATACATCCAAGGAACTTCCCGGCGGCGAAAAGTATATAGGGATTCCTCCATATTGGTCAGAGAGGTGAGGTCAGATGGTGATAGGTTTCATACTGATAAGCACCGCACCAGCGAAGGAGCACGATGTGTTCAAGGCACTGATGAACGTACCCGAGATAGTCGAGCTGCATCCCCTATTCGGTGAATACGATCTGATCGCCAAGATCGAAGCTAGAGACTTCAATACCCTGGGTCAGATAGTGGTCGAAAAAGTAAGGTCCATCCCGGGGGTCATAGATACAAAGACCCTCACCGGAATAAAGTTCACCTGAAGGACCCCCCTTCAGGTGTTCTGATAGAAGGCATTGTATGCCGAGGGACCCGCCTTCGACCTGTGTGCCATTGGGCCGGACAGCCATGGCTATTTTCTTTTCGATGGTCCTTGTCATGACAGGGATCATATTTGCCGTTGGTCCCGTGAGCGGGGCCGAGGACGACAGTTCGGAACATGACTATCATAACGACCCGTTCACCTATCTGATATTCTCGTTCCTCATGACCTTTGCAACAGTTGGCATCCTCGCCAGCCTCTTCACCTTCAAATACGGGCAGAGGAGGTCCAAGGTCATCGCCGTTCCGATGCTGGCCTCGGGGATAGTGATATGGGGGTTCTGGATACTTTTCAATTTCATCCTCAAGGCGGATTACCCGGATGACACCCTGTTCGGGATCGTACACTGGGTCGCCGCACCTTTGCTGAAGCCGTTAATGGCACTTATCGGATGCGTTCTGGGGGCGGGGCTGGCAGTCTTCATATTCTTGACCGTCATCGTCAGGTCGTGACGCCTCATATCCCCTCGAGAGGACGCCCCGTTGAAAGGAATTCCCCGATCACCTTGTAAGCTAACTCCTGGGGGTCGGCAACGATGACATTTCCCTCACCGGCCCTTGCCATCCTCTTGGCGGCCGAGACGAACTTCTCATCCTCGGGCTCGAGGAGGAATATCTCGAAGAAGAGGTCCGGGACCCTTTTCAACGCATTGACCTCGCCAAGTGCAAGGTCCATCGATCTCGTCAGATCTCCGGCGACAGCCTCCCCCGAAGCATCGGTGTAAGCTTCAGGCAGACCGTCCGTGATGAGGAACACCATATGCCTGTCGGACCTCGATCCCTCGAGCACCCCTCGTGCCAGGGCGAACCCCTCCTGATGGTTGGTGAAGCCGCGGGGCTCGAGCGACATGACCTCCTTGAGGGTCACCGGTCTGGCCCTGGTAGAGACAGCGATTATGTCAACCTTATTTCGGGGGTTCTCCCTTTTTACCGCCTGGGAGAGGGCAAGGACCGAACGCTTCGCCGCCTCGAGCCTCATGTTCTCTTCCATGGAACCGCTCACATCGACCAGAATGACGCAGTGGAGCTCGGAGGTTGTGATCTCGCGATGAATGATAATGTCGAAGGGTTCGATGGACCTGTCCGACGGGTGATTGACCCTGGCATTCACCAAGCTCTGGAGGAAATCCATCCTCGGTTCTTCGAAGACCGTTCTCATCCTTGCCTTTTCGTAGACCCCGGCATCGGATACCTGACTTCCTCTCCTGTCCCTCATCCCGGAACTTTTTTCCATCAGTTCGGCGAAGATGAACTCCGAGAACTTCTCGACCAGGGCTTCCGTGATCTCCCACTGGATGGAGGCGGCTTCGAGGGTGCCTGTCCCTTCTCTCTTCTGCACGTATCCCATGTAGGCAAGCGTCTGGAGAAGCTCCGTCCTCATCTGCTCGGCCGTCAGCTGGTCGGCCTTCTTCCTGATATCTTCCGCCTCGTTCTCCAGTTCCCTTTCGGCCTTCATGAGGCGCTCCCTCGTCTTCCTCTCCTCCTCCAGTATATCGGACCTCGAGCGGAGTCCTTCCCTCCTCATCCTCTCGATCTCCTCCATCTTCCGATCGGCAGTTTCCTTGACCTCTTCCTCGAGGACCTTTCTCGCCTGCTCCCTGTACCATTCCGGATCGAAGGAGCGCCTCAGCTCGATGACGCCTGAATCGTATCCGTATCTCTCCGACAGTCGCCGGTTCACGGCTTTCTGAAGATGCTGGTCACCATCCAGCCTCTTCTCCATCTGGCTCCGCCACCTGTCGAGATCGATTGAAAGACCGGGGAAAGGCAGTACTATCGCGCCTTTACCTTTCCCTTTGAGCCTCCCTGACGCATCATCCTTCTTTCCCTCCCTTCTGAAAAGGCTGCGGAGCCTTCCGAGGAGGAACATGACCTTCGAAAGCAGCCAGATGAAGAAGCGTTTGATCGCCCCCCATATCCTTTTGAAGAGGCCGGGTCTTTGCTCCAGCTCCTCTTTGGCTTCCCTTCCCTCGATGATCCCTATCAGGTCGCTTGCGAGTATCTCACCGCGGATCTCGTCCGAGGAATACCTCCTGAAGGTGCTCTCATCGTCGATGAGATCGTCCCCCATCCCGCTTCTAAGATCGGCTCCTCTTCTCATCAATCGTTTTATCTCGCTGTCAAGGGACCTTCTTCTGGTTGTGTGGACCTGCTGCAGCTGGTCGGCTATCCGCTTCCTTATCTCCGCCATCCTCTCCGCGACCGCCCCATCGGTCGGGGGACGGTTCAGGAACTCATCTATCCCTCTGAGACCTTTCTGGGATAGGTCGCGTATAAGTCTCCTCTTCTCGCCGGAGGTCAATCTGAAGGGAGCGTAGACCCCCTTGGCGCAGTCGGGTATCACGACACCCTCGACCCTGATGTGGGGGTATGGGATCTCCTTCTCCGAAGACAAACTCCTAAACCTCCGGTCCTACTCCTTGCATCCGAAATCCTTCATATCGGTCATTATCCGGGCTATCAACGAGAACATCTCCTCGTCATTAACCGGGGCCCTCCACCTCTCCATCTTGATGGCGAACTGCCTCAGAAGGTCGCCATCGGCACCTTTGGGGATGGTTCCAGAGGACATTGCCTTGGCAAGCTTTTCACCCCTCTGAACGCTGCTTCCGAGATGTTTCTTGAAGAAGGTGCACCAGTATATCCTGAAACCCCTTTCGATGGAAAGGTCCAGGTTCCCCTGGAGGAATTCCCGGACTATCTCCTCGTTCCTCAGGAACGAGTCACCGCCCCTAGCCCTTATCCTTCCGTATAGTGCGTCCCGGACCCCTTTCCTGAAACTGTTAAGTGACACTGCCGTCTCATCGTCGATCTCGGCGTAGGCGATCGACCTCCATACATTGTCGAGTATCGTCCGGTTCGAGCCCACCTCCGAGAGTTCCGGTATGTCCACGGAAAGGTCCCTCCACGACTCGACGACGAAGACAGCGGCGTGGAGGTATATCTCGGGGAAGAACACGTCCCTGACCTCGCGGTCCCTGGCGATCTCGAGTATGGAGCGGTTCTTCATGTGGTCCTTGATGTAATCGACGTAGATGTTGGACAATCTGTCGTTCAGGGGCTCGTTTATGGCGTCCAGGTCCCTCAGGTTCGATGTGGTCACAGCGATGAAGCTGGCCGGGAATGTCTCCCTGGACTTGGCAGGGGTGACTATTCCCTCCTGCAGGGCCTGCAGGAGGACGTTCTGGGTCCCGAGGGGCAGCTTGCCCACCTCATCAACCAGAAGGAGGCCCCTGTTCGCCTGGAGCAGTTTGCCGGGTTCGAGTATGAGGGGGCTGGTCGGATCGCCGATCTCCTCGAGCTTGTGGAGATTGTAGACCCCTGTCAGGTTGTCCGGGAAGACCTCGGATGAGCCCTGGACCCTAGCAAGCCCGTAACCCTCCTTGAGCTGGGACAGCGACACGGGAACTGTTCGCGGGTCCACATCCCTGGGATCGAAGTCCCTGCCCTTAGCCCCGAACCTCTCCTCGCATGATGGGCAGCATTTGACCCTTTTCCAGAATGCGGGATCGACAACTGACATGGGGTCGTCCTGGACCGGGCAGCCCTCCACGGCATAGATTATCTTGGGGAACAGGTTCCACAGCTCCTTGGCAAGACTGGTCTTTCCGGTTCCGGACGGTCCGAAAAGCAAGATGTGGGAACCTCCCAGCAGCGATGCGACAAGGCTTTCAAGTACCTCCTTGTCCACGATCGTCCTTGGAAACAGCATGGCCATCGATTCTTCCCTCGACAGCCCCTTCGATCGGTATTCCCTCATCCTTTTGATGATCTCATCGGCAAGGGCCTCCCTTGCCGTCTTCGGCACGTATCCAGAGTCCTTGAGCTCCAGAGCGTTCCTGTATCCTGCGGCCTCCATCTTCCTGCCTCCTTGATGCCTGGACCGAACCGGCCCGAACTGGGATTCCTATAAGGGCAATCATTATTATAATTTGGTCAGTATCCGAGGTTCGCTGTCCCTGACACAGGTCGTGGGTCCATGAATGAGGGGGAACGTCCGTATCTGCTCGTCACAAGGCTCCTGCCAGAGGAGGGAATGGAGAGGCTCAGGGAGTTCGCCAGGCTCGATGTATGGGAGGAGGACTCGCCGATGCCGAGAGCGGAGCTCCTTGACCGGATCACCGACAAGGATGGTGTGCTCAGCCTTCTTAGCGACAGGATAGACAAGGAAGTGATGGATGGTGCGCCTGGCCTCCGTGTCATCGGCAATTACGCCGTGGGTTACGACAACGTTGATGTGTCCAGTGCAACATCCAGGGGGATCGCTGTCATCAATACTCCCGGAGTGCTCACCGATGCGACCGCGGACCTTGCCTTCGGACTTCTGCTTGCCTCGGCGAGGAGGGTGGCCGAGGGTGACAGGTACATCCGCGATGGGAAGTTCAAAACCTGGGGGCCCCGCCTGCTGCTCGGGAAGGACGTCCATGGGGCCGCCCTCGGGGTAGTGGGGGCGGGGAAGATAGGGGAAGCGGTCCTTCGGAGGGGAAAGGGTTTCCGGATGAGGCTCCTGTATAATTCCAGGTCCAGGAGGCCGGAGCTGGAGCGAGACCTCGGGGCCGAATACATGGAGCTCGATCAGCTCCTGAAGGAATCGGATTTCATATCTCTCAACTGCCCTCTCACCAGGGAGACCCATCACCTCATATCCGAAAGGGAGCTCTCTTTGATGAAAAAGGACGCCGTGCTGATCAATACCGCAAGAGGGCCGGTGGTCGACGAGAAGGCCCTGTATGGGGCCCTCAGGGGCAGATCCATCGGGGGGGCTGGTCTTGACGTGTTCGAGGAGGAGCCAAGGGTCTATCCGCCGCTCATGGAGCTGGATAATGTGACCATGGTGCCGCATATCGGGTCCTCGACGGTTACGACCCGGAGGAAGATGGCCTTCATGGTCGCCGATGGGATGGAGAAGGTCCTATCCGGGACAGTACCCGATAATATTGTTAACCCGGAGGTCTTCAACCGTCGAGGACAGGTGTGAAGTTTGACCGATGACGAGGGGGCCATCTCGACCTTCGAGGTGAAGGCATCCGACCTTGCGGGCAGGTCGGCAGTGTATACCGTAAAGGGGAGAAAGATCGTCACTCCGGAGCTGATGCCCGTCGTCAATCCCAACCGAATGAACACGGGAGCGGGGGTCCCACCTTCCGAGCTTGCGGACAGGTTCGGGTTCGGGTCCATCATCACCAATTCCTACATAATAAAAAGGTCAGAACGACTGAGAGCCGAGGCACTTGAAAAAGGCCTCCACGACCTCCTTGGATTCGAGGGGGCCATCATGACGGATTCCGGGACCTTCCAATCCTACATGTACGGAGGGAACGGGGGGGAGGAGGTCGATGTGGACCCTCTGGAGATCGTGGGGTTCCAGAACGCCATCGGATCCGATATCGGGACGATACTGGACAGGTTCACGGTCCCTGACAGCGAGCATGGGTCTGCGGAGAAGGACCTGGAAATAACGCTTGAACGCGCCAGGGCCTCGATGGTGGTCAATTCTGGTATGGAACTGGCCGTCCCGGTCCAGGGAGGCAGGCATCCGGACCTCAGAGAGATGTCCGGCAGAGGGGTATTCGAACTTGGTGTCGGGTATGCCCCCATCGGAGGCGTGGTGCCCATCATGGAAAGCTATGACTACTCCCTTCTTGTGGATGTGATCGTCGCCTCCAAGAAAGGGCTTGGGCCCTCGGTCCCCACCCACCTTTTCGGGGCCGGCCACCCGATGCTGCTTCCGCTGGCCGTCGCTCTTGGATGCGATCTTTTCGATTCTGCCTCGTACGCGAAGTTCGCCCAGGCGGACCGGTACATGACAAGGTACCGGACCCTGCACCTCGGGGAGATGACTAACCTTCCCTGCTCGTGCCCCGTTTGCGCATCGAGGGGGCCCGAAGACCTCCTGGAAATGGATAAGGAGCAGAGGGAGGGTCTCCTTTCAAGGCACAATCTCTGGGTTTTGAGGGATGTCCTCCAGGAAGTGAGGGCGGCCATCGCCGAAGGGACGCTCTGGGAACTGGTGGAGCGCTCGGCGCTGGCCAATCCGAGCATGTACTCGGCTGTCAGAAGATTGCTTATCCATACCGACCACCTCGAAGAGAACGCCCCGAGGACCACAAGAAGGTTCATGTCCTCGACCGGACTGTCCATCGCCCGTCCGGAATTCGCAAGGATGAGGATCGCCCTGAACGGTCTGGAACCTCCGGTCAAGAAGAAGAAAGCCCTGGCCCTTACCGACTGGACGATATCACACTCCTTCCAGGTCCGGAAAGCCATGTGGGAGAGCCACCCGGAAGAGGCGGAGCCGGTTATCATCACACCGTTCGGAGCGGTCCCCTTCGACCTTGACGATATGTACCCGGTCTCGCAGTCGGTCTTTCCGCCCCCGGGTAGCATCGACAGGGAGATGCAGGAATATATGAATGGACAGCTGGAGGGGCATCTTGAAAGGTTCCGGAGCGTGGTCAGGTGGGATGGCAGGGGAGAGGTCCCGCTCAAAGGGGGACAGAACGAGTTGCTCCTATTGAACTTGCGGAGGGTCCGGCCCATACTCCGCATGCAGTTCGGGAAACTCGGGGACCTTTGGTCCGACGAAATAATACTGCCAGAGCCGGACAGTGTGAGGATCGTGACCTCCCGAAAGACCGGGAAGATCAGGAACATCCTCGAGGTCGGAGATCACGGGACCGAGAGACATCTTCTATCCCTTAGGGCCGAGGACGGCCACCTCAATCTGAGGTGGACCGCGGCCGAGCGGCTCCATGCCAGCAGCGATGCTCCATCCCTGAGGGTCATGGTCGAGGAGGGGACCGGGGAATACAATGCCAGGGGATTCAATGTATTCTGCAAGTTCGTCAGGAAAGCTGACCGGCAGATCAGGGCGGGAGACGATGTACTTGTCGTGGACGAGAAGGACCAGCTCTTCGCTGTCGGAAGGGCCGCGGTAGGCTCCCGAATGATGACGGAGAGCAAGATCGGGACAGCAGTGAAGGTCAGGGACGGAGCAGAGAAACATTAGATACCACATACAATCAATTCAAATATCTGTTAACCGAATGCGGTGTGATAGAATGACCGACGATAGCCAGCAGGCGAGATTGGAAGGAACGGCAGTGGTCCAGAGAGGCAAGGACTTCGGATCCAGGAAAATGGAGCTCATCCAGCTCGTGGAAGGGAGGATGGGGGGGGACGGAAAGGATACCTCCTCGGCGACCCTGATGAGAACCCCGACCACCACCGTCGTGATCGACACCGGATCGGAGGGAGCAAGGGAAGAGCTGCTCCGATCGATCCAGAGGATCGATCTAAACGTTGAGAAGGTGAACGTGATGGTGGCGACAAGGATCGATCCTCTCTTCAACGGCAACGACGACATCTTCGTGAACGCCCTTCAGCATCTGATGAAGGATGAATGGAGCCTCGTCCCTCCCGGCCCAAGGAGGAAGATCGCCATCACGGACAGGTTCCACTGGATCGACCGCTACCTCAAGCTCGAGGTCATCAACCACCCGAAGCCGGGAAACCTGGTGCTCCTGCTTCACGTTCCGAAGAAGGAGGAGCTCCTTGCACCCACCGCCGTTGGATTCGCGGGAAAGATCATAGGGATATCCGGCCCCTGCATCCCCTCGGAGGACGATCCTGGGATCGCCCCGATCCTCAAGGAATTGAGGAAGAAGGGCAGGACCAGGAGGTTCGGCCAGACCTTTGATATCACGAACCGGGAAGAGCTCCTGCAATACTGCGACCACATCATCCCGGCATTCGGGCCGATGTTCGAAGTGATACCCTGAATAGAAGGAGTGAATATGACCGCCCCTGACGATGAAGTCGAAAGAGTCGCCGCTTCCATCAGTGATATGTCCATCAGAGGTGCGGGAAAGATCGCAAAGGCAGCTTCGAGCGCGATATCCTCCTACGCAGTATCATGGAATGGAACCGACAGGGAGGCCTTTCTTGAAGACCTCAGGTCGGTGGCCCGGACCCTTTTCCTGACCAGGCCTACCGCTGTCTCCCTGAGGAACGGCATCCTGCTGACGTTGAAAGGGGCCGAGTCGGAGCCAGACGTCGACTCCATCAGGTCAAGGATACTATCCCGATCAGAGGAATTCGTGAAGAGCGCCGAGATGGCAAGGGAGAGGATCGCGGAGGTCGGGAGCAAGAGAATACCAAGGGGGTCCACAATACTGACCCACTGCAACTCCATGGCCGCCCTGACAACGATACACAAGGCCTTTTCCGAGGGTAGGGTGGAAATGGTCTTCTCCACGGAATCCAGACCGTGGAGGCAGGGTCATGTGACCGCGAAATGGCTTCTGGAGCGCGGCATCCCGGTGACAATGATAGTGGATTCCGCGGTCCGGCATTTCATGAGGGACATAGACGTCGTGGTCGTTGGAGCGGACACCATAACGGCCAATGGGGCCGTCATCAACAAGATAGGAACCTCTCAGATCGCCATGGCAGCCCATGAATCCAGGGTGCCGTTCATCGTCTGTGCCGAGACCTTCAAATTCTCCAGAGAGGCCCTCCTGGGTTCGCTGGTGGAGATAGAGGACAGGGGGCCCGAGGAGGTCGCCGACCCACTGGAGCCCTCGGATTTCCCGGGCGCCCGCATCCTGAATCCGGTCTTCGACGCCACACCTCCGGATTATATCGATGCCATCGTAACCGAGATGGGCATAGTGTCCCCCTATCTGGCGACCGAGGTTATCAGGGAGCTTTTCGATATGGAGGGTCCGGTGGCCCTCGAGGGGAGAAGGACACAGTTCAACTGGCTGGACCTGTAATTACCGAGGGAGGAAGATGAACAAGAACGACAAGGAACTTGACGCCGCGGGAACCCCGACCAACTTCAAGGTAAGGGAGATCGACCTGGAGACCGGTGAATTCACCGTGATCATGAACAGGCTCGATGCAACGACCCTGGGCCTCCGGTCCCTGGACAGGGTGAAGATCTCCAAGGGCGAGGGCAGCCTGATCGCCGTTGTGGAGATCACTGATTCGGTGGTCAAGCAGGGAGACCTGGGGATGCTTAAGAGAGGAAGGGCAACCCTGGGGGCCGCCGAGAACGACGAAGTGCGCCTCGTGCCGGTGACCAGGCCGAGGTCCATCGAGATCATCCGAAAGAGGCTGGACCATATCGAGCTGACCACCGAGGAGATCAACATCCTGACCGAGGAGATTACCAACCACAGGCTCACCGACATTGAGCTGTCGGCATTCGTTACATCGACCTACATGCACCCTCTCACCGGAAAGGAGATCCAGGACCTCACGCTCGCCATGGTGAACAACGGCGAGGTCATCGAAATGGACGTGGAGCCCATATTCGATTTCCACTCGGTCGGCGGGGTTCCGGGGAACAAGGTCACACTGCTGGTCGTCCCCATCGTCGCAGCGGCAGGCCTGTACATTCCGAAGACCTGCTCCAGGGCGATATCATCGGCCGGAGGGACCGCTGACATCCTTGAGACAGTGGCCAACGTCACCCTTCCGGGGTGGAAGATCAAGGAGATCACCGAAACGATCGGGGGGACCATCGCATGGGGAGGCGGAGTGAACATAGCCCCTGCGGACGACATCATAATAAGAGCGGAATATCCGCTATCGATAGATCCATACTCTCAGGTCATTGCGTCCGTGCTCGCGAAGAAGAAAGCGGTAGGAGCAGACTGCCTCCTGATGGACATACCGACCGGACCGCAGACCAAGGTGACGTCGGTCGACCTTGCCAGGAAGTATGCCAGGGATTTCATGGACATCGGGGAGCGAATAGGGATCCATGTCCAGTGTGCGATCACTTTCGGGGGGCAGCCCGTTGGCAGGAACATAGGTCCGGCGCTCGAATGCAAAGAAGCCCTCCAGATCCTTGAAGGCGATCCTCCCTCCACCTCCGCTCTCGAGAAGGCGACATCGCTGGCAGGCATCATTCTCGAGATGAGCGGATACGGGGGGGACGGCAAGGAGAAGGCCGATGAGCTCCTCCGGAACGGCGCCGCCCTCAAGAAGTTCAGGGAGATCATCGAGGCGCAGGGAACCGAGATTTCGGACATAACTTCCGAGGATGTCCCCGTTGGACAGTACTCGGGCGAGGTCCTCTCCACCCAGAGAGGATATGTCTCGTCGATACACAACAAGAAGCTTGTGCGCATCGCGAGGGCAGCAGGGTGCCCCCATGATAAGCTCGGGGGGATCGTCCTCGAGAAGAAGAACGGGCATCAGGTCGACAGGGGAGACGTCCTTTTCACGGTCTTCTCCAGCAACGAGCAGAAGCTTAAACTCGCACTCACCACCGCGCAGAAGCTGGCACCTTTCCAGATCGAGGGGATGGTTCTCGAGAGGATCCC
>JBLIRI010000008.1:0-38922 GCA_049472235.1 Thermoplasmatota archaeon
AGAATGAACATTTTTCATATAGATTACAAAAGCTATTTATACAAAAAATCATATCCGATTTTTCTATTGATAGACCATAGGAATTCTCCGAAATATTATTCCCGAACATTTCTATCTTTGAACCGGATATAATTGTTAATCCATATTCACTATTTTTAATTGTATTGTTCATTATCGATCCTCTGACACTTGAATCTGATGTGAGTCCGTTCTCATTATTTATAAAGGTCGAATTGTAAATCTTGGTCTGATTAGAACCGTGTTCATATATTCCATATTCCAGATTGTAAATTAGTGAAGAATTGACAATTATCATATTGTAATTATTAAATATCCTCAACCCATATACATTATCAAATAGCTCACAATTTTCTAAAGTTACATTACTGACCGTGCCCGATGAAGTTGCTCCAGATGATACCCCATATTGACTTCTTGAGAGATTGCAGTTTTTCAAT
The DNA here is from genome assembly GCA_049472235.1 of Thermoplasmatota archaeon. Taxonomy (GTDB): domain Archaea; phylum Thermoplasmatota; class Penumbrarchaeia; order Penumbrarchaeales; family Penumbrarchaeaceae; genus JAFGLL01. The sequence goes on from JBLIRI010000008.1 coordinate 459, forward strand.
GAGACATTATTTAATCCCGGATCTATCATCAATGCCGAAAAAGGTCGCTCTTTCCTCCCGATGGAAAATGAAACATTTTGCATGGATACATTGGACGATCGTATCCACCCAGCATGAGTATTTCCATAGCCTCTGATCCTTGTGGAGACCGAACCATTTCCGATGATGGTCAGTGATTTATCGATAACTATACTCTCATAATATGTTCCGTTGAAAATTCTTATTGTATCCCCTGCGCTGGCATTGTCTATTGCATCCTGTATCTTTGAATAATTCCCACCGGGGCCGACATAAAGAGTGGCACCACCTACCTTCCCAATTTTGATCTCGGGAAGGAAGAAGAATCCACTTGTAATAATTAATGAAGCGATAATTAAGGCCCAGTATCTCCTCATAATGATCCCGGTTCTCTCCAGGAAAGTAATTGGACGGATGTTTAAATTGTTTTGGGATGTGGAATATAATACATTTGAATTGACCCAACATCAGAATGGTCATTTCGCCTCGACATCGATCACAACTTCCTCCGATCTCACCTTGTCATAGAACTCCTTGAGGTTGTCGCCGATATGGAACTTTTTATCCATTTTCTTGTAGATGACGTCTATCATCAGTTCGAGCGCCCCTTTGATCAGAATATAGAGGGCGGCGGAAAGGGCGATCATCAGGCCTCCGAAGATGAAGATGACTATGAACACTGCAAGATGGAATCCAGTGAAACCGGTGAGGTAGATCGATATTGAATCCGTGGTGACCACGGCCAGGACCACCACGCCGATCACGATATCTATCTTTATAAGACCTCCCCGAATGGGTTTGAGGATGTTCTCCACCGCATCGTCCTTGAGAGCCTTTACCGGATGATAGACGATCTTGAGAACCTCCCAGAACTCCCTGATCTCCATCCCGGTGAACACAATGATCCCGAGATAGAGGAATCCGAAACATAGGTGGACAAGGTCCGGGACATCGATGCCCCATGGATCGAACAGGTCCCACAGGAATATCGGCATGTGGATCAGTAATGAGATCAGGAGAAGGGGGACCCCCAGGGTCAGGATGATCAGGAATGCCGAGTGCTTCTTCGCCTTTTCTATCGGGTATCGGTCCCTGAACCTCTCGAGCATTCTGAGTATCCAGGAGAGTGATCTCATGAAGACCCCCTTTCTCCGTTTCCCCATGTACTTTCAATTCAGGGTGGATATTTCTATCTTTTTCTTCTAAAGCCTCTCTCTGCCGGAACGCCCCCCTGCCATTCACTTCTTTTCCCTCGGTTTCCCTTCCCAACCAAGTTCAGTGAGCAACAGAAGCTTCCCATCAGGAAGAGGATAGACGGATGACACCACGGACATCGTCCCCCTGGCCGAGGGTATCAGGCTCGTCCTCAGGTTCTGGGGGGCCCCCGTATCAACAGCTTTCTTCAGAGCTTCGGACAGACCCATAACCTTTGCCATGGGGACCGCTTCTTCGAGCTTCAATTCGGAGATAGGTCTATCGTTCAATGGGGGGAGGTCATGGGAAGCGGCCTCGTTCATCCAGAGAACTGTCATGGAGGCTGGATCGATGAGGACAGCCTTGACCTTCACCGGAGGAATGTCCTTTTCCCCATGATCCTCTGTCAGTCTCACATTCTCACCCTGCCCGGAATCTGGTACTTAACGGCATTCCCTGTATTATATTCGTTGAAGGTGAATGATATCACTCACCTGCGGGATCCGAGCCTGCCATATCCAGAAATATCACTTCTCGACGATCTTCACCATATGCGTGGCGCATGAGATACAAGGATCATATGCCCTGGCAATGAGCTCCATCTTGTTTCGGAGCTCCTGCTTGTCGAGCCCCTGGTCGCTCAGGAGCTTTCCGACCTTCTTCATATCGTGGTCTATGACGAGATTGTTGATCGCGGTGGGGGTGATGATGTTGGCATCTGTTATCATTCCGTTCTTATCTATCCAGTATTCATGATAGAGCGTCCCCCTGGGGACCTCCAGCGATCCGATGCCGTGGCTCTCCCTGGGCTCCACCTTCATGGGCTTTTCGTCCTTGATCCCGAGATAGAGCAGTCTGTCGATCAGCTCCATCGCCCTCTCCCAGGCATATATGCACTCGAAGGCCTGGCCGAGATTGTTGTGCAGTATGTTGCTTGACGGGAACGGGAAGTATATGTCCTTGGCCTCGAGGACATGGGGGTGCCTGAACTCCTTCATGATATTGAGCCTCGAAAGCGACCCCACCATCACGGCGTCCCCCTCCGAGGTCTTGCTGACCTTCGCCGTTGACCAGGGAATTATCTCCTCCTTGATCACCTTGCGGTAATCTGAGAGGGGGAACCTCTTGTCGTCGAGAGCTATCATGTCCCCCATCAACGTGAACTCGTCATTTTTGGATGAGACGAGCGTGGAGTACGGAGCGGTCAGCTCCATCTCCGAGGGATACGAGAGTGAGGAGAACAATCTGTAGGCCTCGACGGTGTCCTTCACGTTCTCCCGGAGCTTGTCCCGAAGCTCCACGAGCTTCCTTCTGGACGGGATTCCCGTGAAACCTCCGATTATCGGCTTCTCCGGATGGATGGGTCTCCCTCCTATGAGCTCCTGGATGTCGTTCCCGGTCCCCTTGAGCTTCAGCGCCCTGTTGACCTCCACCGGATGGTCCTTGTAGAGAGCTATCGCATTGGGCATCCCGAGATAGTCCGGCAGCGCGAGGAAATATGTATGAAGATAATGGCTCTCGAGTATCGACCCCATGTGTATGAGCTCCCTGAGAAGCTCCGTCTGCTCGGAGACCTCGACCTCGAACGCCTGCTCTATGGCCTTGATGGAGGCCAGCTTGTGGGAAACTGTGCATATGGCACAGATCCTCGTCACTATGGACGGGACGTGCCTGAAGTATTTGCCCCGGACCAGGACCTCGAAGAACCTGGGCCCCTCCGTAATGGAGAAGTTCACATCCTTTATCCTGTCCCCGTCGAATTCCAGAAAGATCTCCCCGTGCCCTTCAACTCTGGCCACCGGTTCGATCTCGACGTACTTCTTCATTGGTCATCCCTCCTCAGCTTGTCCAGGTACTCCATGACCTTCTTTCCCTCCTCCGAATAGGAGAAGAGCTTGATGAGGTCGATCACGTGGTCGAGGTTGATCCCGTACTTCCTGAAGTCCCTCACCGCGAACTTGATGAGGTCCTCGTGGAAGACGACCCCGCGGCAGCCTATACAGGTGGAGCCGTTCCTGGTGCAGTAGGCGTTGCACCCGGAATATGTAAGGGGGCCCAGGCAGATGTTGCCCCGATATAAGTTGCATGATTCTCCCTGCAGCGGGCACATTGCACAGACCACGGTTGCCGAAAGGTCAAGGTCCCTGCAGAGGGGGACATACGGGCAGTCGCCCGAGGTCGGGCAGTCCCTGCATCTCTGCTCGTGCTGGGACATGGTGAGCTGAAGGATGGTCCTGCGAAGATCGTAGAGCATCCTGGAATTGGTATGGATGACCATGTTCTCCCTGATCGGCGTCTGGCAGGATTCCCTTATGATCTTGGACTTCCCCTCCCCGAGCTCGACGAGGCACATCCTGCAGTTCCCGGTATTCAGCTTGCCAAGGACCGGGTTGTAGCAGATGTGGGGGAGCTCCACCCCTCTCTCGATGCATAAATTGAGGATGGTCTGGCCGGGTTTGCCATAGTACTCCTTGCCGTCGATGACGACCCTCACTTTCTTCTCCACCATGGTCATCTACTCCACCTCCTCGACGGGCTTGTCGAATGGGCCGATCCTCTGGAGTTCCTTGTAGAGCCTGGCCTTGAGTATCTGGTTGGACCAGTGAATGGCGCCCTGGTTGTAGTTCTCCATCCTCCTGACCCTGTCCTCTATGACGGTGGGATCAGTGTTGGGGTACTGTCCCCCACCCGTGATGCAGCCCTTCAGGCATGGGATGAACTCGACAAAATCGTACTCCCCGATCTGAGAGAGAACTTTGTCAGCCCTTGTGAGGTCCGTCACGGTGGCGACCCTGAAATGGACATCCGGATAGTCCACCGTCCTCACGACGGTCCCGTCCTCCATGACCATCTTCTGAAGGACGTTCTGCCTGACCTTCAAGGCCATGGTGTAATCCACCACCTCGTCCCCCAGCCCGTCCGTTGCCGGGGTGTCGGCCAGTATATCGATCAGCGGCTCCGTCATGACGAACCTGTCGAAGGAGACCGTCTCGATATCGCAGAGGTCCACGTTGATGCGGTTCTTCTGGATGAGCCTCGAGACCTCCTTGGTTGAGATCACCGCGTCGAAGTCGGCCATCTTCTTCATTGCGGTGCAGGGGGTGATCATCGCGAGGAAAACGGGGCCGTACCTCTTCTCGATCATCTCCCTTGCGATGGGGCCGGGTCTCGACTCCAGGTCCAGGTAGTCCTTGTATTCCGGCTTGTGCTTCGTGATCCAGATGTTCGCCGAGGGGCACCAGGACATTATCTTGGTCCTTCCCGGATCGTCCAGGGAATCCTGGACCGTCTTGAATATGGATACGTGCTGGGCAGCGGCGAAGTTGAAGACCTTCCACATGCCGAGCTGCTTCAGGGCCACTATGACCTTCCTCATGAGGGCGTGGGTATTGTCTGGCTCATCGACCTGGAGGTTCTCCGAAAGCGAGGCCAGTATCATGGGGTCCACCAGCGCAACGACGCGCTCCCCGCTCTTGAGGGCATTCTCGAGCTTCTTGATATTGTACTCGCGCTCCTTCAGAGCCCCGCAGAAGCAGAACTGAACGCACTGCCCGCAGGAGATGCATGTCGTCCGGGCGAATGTCGATCCGAAGGGGGTCGACACACGCTCCTTCCAGTTCCTTCCGACCATGGATATGGCATTGACCCCGAGACCCTCATCACAGACGTTGACGCACCTGCGGCAGGCTATGCATTTCTCCGGAAGATAGTTGATGACCGGGTCCTTTATCTCTTCCACATCATCGGGCACCTGCCTGTCGATGGGCAGGGGCAGCGTAACGTTCTTGTGGGGGTCCATGGTGGCGAACTTCTGGAAGTAGTAGATGACCTCGGATTCCCTCACCGGACAGCCCCTTATGGTGTAGTCGACCTCTATGAAATAATCCAGGGGATATGCCTTCTTCAAGGGCGTCGTATTGATCATGGTGCTTCCGTAGACCGCCTTGTATGCCTCGGAAGCTCCGAGTATGTCCTTGCCCGTGGCAACCCCTCCGGAAGCAGCGCAGGTGCCTATGGCAACGACCCTCCTGGAGTTCTTCCTGATGTGGTGGAGGACCTCGATGTCCCCCTCCGTCACAACGGCACCCTCGATGAATGCGATGTCCAGCATCCCGAAATCCTGTCCGGATGATGCCATGGAGAATACCTTGATGTCAAGGGATTCGAAGATCTCCAATAGCTCCTCCTCGCAGTTCAGGATGGCCAGCTGGTCGCCGGCGCATGAGGTCAACCCGAATATCCCGACCTTGACCTTCATGAGCGGTCACCTCCCATCGGACAGACCTTGGAAGGGCACTCGCCGCGGATGTGGGATTCGAAGACCTCTCTGAAATTGTTGTAGGCGGAGGAGAAAGGAGTGGAGGCGGTTTTTCCCAGCCCGCAGATTGAAGCTGTGTCCATGACGCCGGAGATCTCCATCGCCCTCTCGAGCTCCCCGTCCCTGGCATTGCCCGCCCTCAACCTCTGCAATATCCTGAGTATATGATGGGTCCCGGTCCTGCATGGGGTGCATTTTCCACAGCTCTCGTGGGAGAAGAACCCCATGAGGTTGTGGGCGATGTCCACTGCGCAGCTCTTCTCGTTGAAGACCACTATCACCCCGGACCCCAAGGTGAGGCCGTCTGCCTCCGCATCCTCCATCGAGAACTTTGTTTCCAGCCTCTCGGGAGGTATCAGCGATCCGGAAGCGCCCCCGAGGAGCACGAACCCGATCTTCTTTCCGTCCACACCTCCCCCCAGGTCGTTGATGATATCCATCAGGGTGCACTTGCCCATCTCGACCTCATAGGCACCCGGGGACCTGACATGTCCGGTGAGCGATACTATCCTGGTCCCGGTGGATTGAGGCGTGCCAAGGGACCTGTAGTTGTCACCGCCCTCCATTATGATGTGGGGGACGTTGGAAAGGGTCTCGACGTTGTTCACACAGGTGGGTTTGTCGAAGACCCCCGACACCGACGTCCTTGTGATCTTGATCTTGGCCTGCCCCGCCATTCCCTCGATGGACTGGAGGATGGCGGACGATTCCCCGCAGACATAGGCCCCGGCACCCTTGACCACCTCGATCTCCAGATCGAAGTTCTTTCCAAGGATCCCCTTGCCGAGAAGGTTCCTCTCCCTGGCGGTCCGGATGATGGACCTGAGCTTCGGAGGCAGGAACGGGTACTCCCCTCTGTTGTAGATGAAGGCCTTCTCGATCCCCATTGCATAGGCCGCTATCGTTATGCCCTCTATCAGCAGGAAGGGGTCGGTCTCCACCAGGGTCCGATCCTTTATCGTGCCTTCCTCCCCCTCGTCGAAGTTCGCTATCAGGTACTTCGGTGTGTTGTTCTGCATTGCCACGGATTCCCACTTGAAACCGGCGTGGAACCCGGCACCTCCCCTTCCCCTGATGCGGGATTTGGAGACCTCGTTCACGACCCATCTGGAGCCTTTCTCAAGGGCCTTCCTCAAAGCGTCGTAACCTCCCGCATCGATGTAATGATCGATGTTCCACCCGTCGTAACCGTCCCTTCCACGGTTCTTCAGAAGGAGCCTGGTTTCCTGGACCAATCACTCACCTCCCGATCTCAGGTCCTCGATCAGCTGAATGGCTCTGCCGAGGTCGATCTTTCGGTGGACCTCATGGTCGATCATCATCGAGGGTGATCCGTCGCACTGTCCGATGCAGGAGCTTTCCGCGAGGGTGAACAGACCGTCTGCCGTGGTCTCCCCCTCCCTGATCCCGAGGTGATCCCTGATGCCGGTCATCAGGTCCCTTGACCCCTTTCCGTGGCAGACCACGCCTCTGCACAGCCTGATGACATGCTTCCCCTGGGCCTTCAGGGAGAACTGCTCGTAGAAGGTGACGGCCGAATAGATCTGTGTGAGAGGGACCCCCAGGGCCTCGGAGATGTACCTTGCCGTCTCCCAGCTTATGCAGCCCCATTCCTCCTGGATCCGATGAAGAAGAAAAAGCACGGGGGAATCGAGTCCCTCGACCTCAGCCAGCAATCCGTCCAGAACCTTCCTGTCCTTGGCGCCGATCACCATCTGCTACACCGATGGCCTGTAATCCACCATGTTATTAAAACTATCGTTTCCGGGGTTCAAACCTGACGGCTCCCGGGGTTGATTCCATACCACTCCGTTATGATGGGGCAATGGAATGGAACTGTATGTAACATTATCAATGCTTATCACACTCTATGGTAATATTCAATTACCACCATTTACGAGGGGGGCGCTCAGCATATCCTAGGGACCGGATCGCCGTACGGAGGGTCCATTATCCGCTTGCCCCCGACCACGGTCTGAAGGACCACGTTCTTTCCCCTTCCCCCGACGGCCCCGATCACCGCGGCATCCTTCCCGACCTCGGTCCTTCTGACCGCTCCGAGGACATCATCCTCGCTTCCCGGTGCGACGGCAAGGATGACCTTGCCCTCGTTCCCTATCTCGAAGGGGTCGAAACCAAGCATGTCGCATGCGCTTGAGACCGCTCCCTTCACCGGAACGTCGGCCTCCCTGACTAGGATCGAACGACCGCTTTTTTGGCACCATTCGTTCAATCCGTTGGAGAGACCGCCTCTTGTCAGGTCCTTGGCGGCGATCACCCCTCCAACCTTGAGGGCGGCCTCGACGACCTCGCCAAGTGGGGCGAGGTCCGAAACGAGGTCCGTCTCGAACCCGTATCCTTCCCTGAAGGAGAGCAGCGATATTCCGTGGTCCCCGACGGAACCGGAGAGGATGATGATGTCCCCTTCCCTGACCGCATCATCTCTGAGCCAACGGGAAACGGGTGCTTCTCCACCTTTCTTTTTCCGGAGCTCCGCCGCCCTCTCGTAATTGGAATTCAATGCGGGATGCCCCGTCCCGATGCCGGCGGTGGATATCACCATTCCCTTCACGCCTCCCCTCTCCACTACCTTCGTGTCACCTGTCACGACGGTCACCGAGGCTCTTTTGGAGGCGGTTCCGATGGACCCGGATATCCTCCGGAGAAGCTCCTTGTCACAGCCTTCCTCGATGACCATCGAGAGGGCGAGGGCCTTCGGCCGCGCCCCGACGACCCAGAGGTCGTTGACAGTCCCGAAGACGGATAAAGACCCAATGTCCCCTCCCGGGAATTCAAGGGGCCATACCGTATGACCGTCGATAGTGAAGGCGATATCGTCGACCACGGCTGAATCGTCAAGGAGTTCCGGGGGGACGCCTTCGGGGTCGCCCGGCGCCGATGATCCTCTGATAAAAGGGAGGACGAATTCCTTGAGCATCCTCTGCATGAGCTCGCCCCCGGCACCTTCGCCGATCTTGATCTTCTTCTCACCATCCATCCGAGGTCCCGGAAAGTCCATGTTGAACTGACTAATCACCTTTGCGGTCCCTTCTGACACGGAACGTGAAGAAGAGGTAGCCGCCGAGGCCGATCAGGGCTATCACGGATACTATCGAGATCACAATTATCATCACCCTTTCACCGGAAGGCCTGTCCCCGTTGGATATGACCCTGTAGGAATCGGAGATGCTCATCGTCCCCCCGTAGGTCCCGTTCAGTGTCTGTGCTTCTATCTCCAGATCCACGATGACCTCATCATCGATGACCAGGCCTTCGGGAAGCTCGATGGTTATCCTCCCGTTGGACCTCGGTCCGATCATGATATTCCTCTCTCCGGGAAGGGCCATTGCCCCCACCTCTCCGCGAATTGTGAAACGGAGGATCAGCGGACTATCGTTCTCCAGGGTTATCTCCAGATAGGGTATCTCGAGGTCTATCTTCCTCTCCGGGTCAGAGAAGGTCGCACTCCACGGCATCTCTCCCCACCCCCACAGGGAGACGATAACGTATATCGTATCCAAGACCACGTTCCCCGTCCGGTCCTCAACCCTGAGGTCGATCCTGTGCTCCCCCGGGCTAAGGTCACGGACAGTTCTCATGATCGACTGCGTGCTGATATGGAGAACTCCGTCCTTGTCGGATGTCCAGGTCACGTTGAGAATGTCGCCGTTGATCATGTCCGGGTCGTATCCCGAAGCTTCAAAGACTATCAATGCTCCCGGCAGAAGTACGCTGCCGTTCACCGGTTGTATTATGGATACGTCCCGGGGGGGGTCCTCAACTGGCTCCACGATCACTCCGATAAGGTAGAATGCCGTCTCCTCGCCGTCCGATACCGAGATCTGGACGTACCCCTCCCCAGCCTGGTCCTTGTCGGGAACGATCCACAGGAGCCCTTCCGTGATGGTCGCCTTGAAGGGAAAGTACTCGGTGATCTCGAAGATGAGCTCGTCCCCATCCGGGTCCTCGAAATCATCAAGAAGGTCGCTGTAAAGAGGGCCTTCGTCCTCCACCATGTAAAGCACCAGTTCATTTCCGGCGAAGATTGGTCTCTGATTATTGTGGGCGGTGGTCCCGTAGATGACCTCTGACACCTCGGACACGGGGCCGTCGTCATCCACGGATGCCATCACGTACTCGTAGGTAGTGTTGTCCGCAAGGCCGCGGTCCTCGTAGAACGGGACCGATTTGGAGAGCCTCGTTATCTCCCTGAATTCCGCCTCCCCGGGATCACGGCGATAGATGATGTACCCCCAGATATCCTGGGTGAGGGGGGGGTCCCATTCAAGGACAAGCGTGTTGTTCCCGCGGGCCCTTGCCTCTATATTCCTTGGGGGGCCAGGGGGAACGATGTCAACAGGGATACCTCTTATGACATCGGTACTTTCCGAGGTCGAACCCGAATGGTCTATTGAGATCATATGGAAGGAGTACTCCTGGCCGTTCACGAGGCTCCTTACTATGATATTGTTGTCCGGGTGATAGATTATTATCGGATTGTACTCCGTCTGGCCCTTTTTTACATGGATCAAGGCCCGATAAAGGTCCTCTCCCACCCAATCCCAGTGCAGTGATATGGCCTTCCCTTCGGGGACCGGTTGGAGCCTGAAGTTGGCCGGTGGAAGGGGTCTCTGGTCCACCTCAACCTCCGTACTGTTGCTCCATCCTCTCGAACCCAGATCGTTGTAGGCTCTGACCCTGAAGTACAGGGTGGTATTGTCGTTTTCGGGGACTGGAAGGAAAACTTCCCTGGTCGACCAGGAAACCAGTCTCGTGGAGAAATCCTTCGAGTTCGAACGCTGGACTATGTATCTCGATCCTTCATCCGACCAGCTGAGGTCCACCCTGTCGGACCCCCTTTCGTAAGCAGACCCAAGTTCTGGAATCGAAGGCATGTCCCAGTATCTGTCCACCATCAGGGGATACGGGTCCCTGCCCAGGTAGGGGATGTCCGTATCTCCTATGCCGTCGTCCGCCCTCCGCCCGTTGGAGCCGTCGTCCTCTCCCCTGTATGAATCATAATGGTTTCCTTCGAACGAGGTCGAATTGTACCAGGTAGAGAGAGGGGGCCCCGAGGCGACCTTTTCGTTGTCGATGAACGAGTTGAAGTATATCTGGCAATCTTCACCCTCATCGATTGCCTCCGTATTGCCTATGAACCTGTTTCTTGTGATGATGGAGTTGGAGGGGCCTTCGAGTCCGATGGTGCATCCGATGAACTCTGAATCCCTGACGACGCCGTTCGTGAGGCTTTTAACAGAAGTCATGTTCCTGAACGTGCATCCGTGGATTGTCGACGTGGTGGTGGAGGAAAGTTCGATCTCACCTCCGGTGAAATCTGAATCTATCAAGGAAAGTGTATTTGATGATGTGATCTGAACGGTATTGTTCGTGAATACGGAATCCTTGATGGTGATCTCCTCGAACCTGATATCCAATCCGATCAAACAATTCGATACGGTGAGGTCCTTGTACACCTCACTTTCAAAAAGCACCGCACCCACCCAGTAGTTCGAAATGGAGACCCGGGTCATGGGTTTTAAATGATAGGAAAAGATCGCGGTATCGGACCCGTTCCCGACCATTTCCAGATTGTCAATGGTCGAACCTGGTTCGCTCAAACGTATCGTACAATTCCTCATCCCGACGTCCTTTAGATCAAGCTTTCCCCCTTGAAGAACGAAACCCTGCATAAAAGAGCGATTTATCGTTAGGGATGAACGACCATTCTTATAACTCCACAAACTTGTCGATGAGGCGGAGTCCACGGGTATGTATACTATCCTCGAGCCATCTTCCGGGGTATCTCCCCGACCATCAAGATCGGTCGCGTTGAAATACCCGTTATTCAAAATGTCCACGTATTTTAAGAAAAGTGAGGAATTGATCAAGGAGATCTCTTGATTGTTGACGAGGGGGATATTTTCTACGACCACGGTGGAGTTCCTGATCGTAAGATGGCCATTAACAGAAATTCCCTTATTGCAATACACCGAAATATTCTCCCAGATGATGGTCTCGTTCTGATATATCACCACTGTCTCGTTGAACTCGAGGTCGTATACCGACCATGTTCCCCCCTGGACCGAACCTGATGTCTCCACCTGGGGGACCGAGACCAGAAGCATAAGGGATAGCAGAATAATTCGAACTCTTTCCACGATGAATGGACCAATTTATCCGGATTTATTATTTTTGGTAGGTCATCTGGTAAGAGGACCTGTGAGCGACCGTCCGAGGTCGGTGATGGAATATACTATGTTCTTGCCATCGCGTTCCCCCGATATGACCCCCGCCCTCTCCAGCTTCCTGAGATGGAACGACAGGAGGTTCGGGGCCATCCCCGTCAGGTCGCACAGCTCCGAAGGAGTGAGGGGGACGAAGTTGAGGTAATAGAGGACCTCTATCCTGTTGCTCGAGGACAGGACGGAATACATCTTTCCCAGCCGCTTCAGGACCTGCGTACCCGGTCTCAGCTTCTTCAGGCCTTCGAGCCCCCCTAACTCCTCGAGGTCCGGATCGAAGTCCCGGGGGGGTCCTTCATCTTCCATGCCCCATCATATCCCTTCAATTTATTCAAAGCTATCATCGTCATCCGGAGGAGCCTCACTCCTTGCTTCCCGAAAGGAACAGGACCGCGACCAGGAGCAGGAATATCATCCCACCCGCCGCCCCGGCGATCATCCAGTATCCATTTCCGGACCTTTCCTTCCTGTCCGGATCGGGTTCCGCCGGATCATCATCGTCGAACGCGTCCCCTTTGTCAAATGCAACGGGGTATTCGTCGGTGGCGTTGGCAAGCCCGTCGATGACGTAAGGCTCGTCGACGACGCTGTCGTTGTCCGCATCCGGCCCCCAGTGGTCGGACCAGAGGTTGCCTGCATCACCTTCGTACCAGCTGTTGTGCTCCCCGTTGTCCATGGCCTGGAAGCCCTTCGGGCCGTTATCGTGGAAACTGTTGGCATACACGCTGTTATACCTGGACGGGGGCCCCCTTCCCAGCCATGTGTCGATGGTGACAGCATGCCACGTTCCGTTGGAGAAAACGTTGTGGTGGACCTTTGAACCGTCAGTTGAGTCCAGGTAGACCGCGTTCTCGTTCCCCTCGAAGTCCGAATCCCTGATCTCGATACCCCTGGAATCGCTCAGGAACGCTCCGTAGGTGTTCTTGTAGAAAAGCGCATTCCGAGATCAACAGGTCCGAGGCGGAGAACAGCTGGACGCCGTTGGTGTTGTAGCGGACCGATGTCTCCTCTACGGAGGAGTTGCTGACGCGTGACATGAAGATGCCGTTGTTGTTCGTGTCTATGTAGGACCTTGCTATCCTTATCCCGCTGGATCTCGTCGAATCGTTCGATGTTTCCACGATGAGGCCAAAACCGTAGTTCAACGTGGTCGTCGTATCGAGAATATCCACGTCGCTGGAATCGAGAAGGTGTATGCCGGAAGTGTAACCGAGGATGGCGGTGTTCAATTCGGCTATCACCCTGCTGATGGTGACGTTCCGGGACCTGTTCACCATTATCCCGTTCTCAACGTTGACCTTGCACAGGACATTCTCGACGGTTATATCCCTTCCCTGGATATGGATCCCATCGTACGAACCGAAGAACCCGGAATCACTGATGCGGATACCGGAGCAGTTGCGGACCTCGACCCCCCTGCTGCAGTAATATGCGGCCACGTTCCTGACAATAACGTTCGAGGAGTTCTCGATAAGGATACCAGGATGGACGGGCGGTATCCCGTTGGTGAAAAGGTTGTAGTCCACGACCATGTGGCTTGTGGAGTTCCTGATGACGATCCCCGGCGAGTCCGTGGTATTGATCCAGAGACCTGAGATGAGGAAGGGGTTTTCCGATGTACCATTGCCGGTCACTCCTTCCGGAAGTCCCCCCGTAATATTGGAGCCGTCGAAATGGATCGGCCCGTGCTTTTTCAATAATGGTCCTTCGTCATCCTGTCCCGATGCGGCGGCGGCGGACGCAAGGATGATCATGAGGGAGAACATGGCAAGCAGAGTTCGAGCAAGGTTTCCCATGTATCGCACTTCCCTGTCTGGTCCGTTCGACCTCCTTCTTTGATGATATCCTTTTCGGTGGCGCCCTCAAACTCATCGGAAAAGAATATCTGCATTCTCAAATATCGGGGGGCAGAGGAAGTATTGCCATGAGCGAGAAAAGATCATATAAGGTCTCAGGTAACGACCTGTTGAAGAAGATAGACGATATCATAAAGGAAGGTAACGCCCGGAGGATACGGATAATCCACGAAGGAAAACCGCTGGTGGACATACCGCTTACCGTGGGGATCGGGGTCGGCGCGATAACCGTGCTGACAGCCCCCGTTCTGGCAGCGGTCGGGGCAATAGCAGCACTGGTCGCCGAGGTGACCATAGAGGTCGAGAAGGTGGAGTAGAAAGGTCCGGGTCAATCCTGGTCCATGCTTCTCAGCGCAGTATGGAGAAGGATGCTCATCGATGCCTTCCAGGCCTTCTCAGCGTGCCTATCGATGGTAAGTTTCAGGGCATCCCTGGAAACCATGAAATCGATATCCTTGAACTTGACGTCCATCAGGACCAGACCTGTCGGAGGCAGAGGTTTGACCTTGCCTCTCAGCGCTTCCCCGCTGCCTTCCCTCTCCTTCAGAAGGACCTCCAGATCGACGCTGTCGATTTCGCCCTTGACGACGCTCAGAGCGGCTCCGACCATCCTCCTGATCTGGTTCCAGAGGAACCTGGAGCCCACCATATCCACGATCACCAGCTCCCCCCTTCCGGACAGGTCGAAGGCTTTGGCGCTTTCCACCACGGTCACGGGATTCTTCTCCTCCTCCAGCCTGCACAGGTAGGAGAAATCATGCTCCCCCTCGAACAGAGACAGGACCCGGTTCAGCTCCTCCATGTCATCGACCCGGATGGTCCCGGGAGGAAGGTGGTAGCGGTACCACCTCGATGATGCCCATCTGATGTTCTGTTCCGGTCTGGGAGCCCCCCACCCCCAGCACCAGATATCGTTCAGATTGGCATTGAGGGCCTTCAGAAGCTCGTCGGGGTCCATTCCGGTCTCGAGAGAGAATACATTCCCCAGGGCGGATACCCCCGCATCGGTCCTTGAAGAGAACCTGAGGGGCCATTCCGACCATTCCATGTCCGGACAGACCTTGCGAAGTGCGGCCGCTATGCTTCCCTCAACTGAGAGCTGATCGTCGTCCCCCTGACGCTGGGAGCCATGGAACGATGACCCGTCATAGGCGACCTTCACGGCGAGATGCATGCTCCCGTATCCAACCGGAAACAAATATAGCTTTACACTGTATCGCAGGGTCGTGAAAAATGACAACGGGAGGAGCAGGCCGGAGTTCGTTCCGGTCCTTGTCGCCCCCCTCTATCAGGGCAACATCGGCTCCATCGCCAGGCTGTGCAGGAACTTCGGAATGAAGGAGATGGCCATGATAGATGCGCCGGAGATAGGAGACGAGGCCATTGCATATTCAATGCACGGCAGGGAGATACTTCTCTCCCATCGGACCTTCGCTTCTCTTGATGAAGCATCCGGCGAGTTCGATTTCCTGGTAGGTACCTCGGGCATCTCGGATTCAGCTGAAAAATGCTACCTTAGGAACCCCCTCACCCTCGAGGAACTGGTGAGGTGGTCCGGGTCCGTTCAGGGCAGGGTCGGCATCGTGTTCGGAAGGGAGGACAAGGGCCTTCTGAAAGAGGAGCTGGAGCTTTGCGATGTCCTTGCAACGATCCCGGCCTCCCAGGATTACCCGATCCTGAACCTCTCGCACTCGGCGGCCGTCATCTTCTACGAGCTTTGGAAAGGCCTGAACCGCACGAACTGGAGGAACTCCCCCACGATCACACCTCTGGAGAAAAAAGTCCTCTTGGAGCATTACGAGAGGCTGATGGAGGCATCCAGGGTCCCGGACCATAAAAGGCCCATCGCCCGAACCAATTTTCGAAGGATGATCGCAAGGGCGGCGCCAAGCCAGCGAGAGTTCAACTCGCTGATGGGAACGTTCTCAAGGGCCATGGACTACAAGAGAAAGAAAAAGGATGAATGATCACCTTCGGTCCAGGGGCTGGAACCTCGGTGCATTTTGCGGCTGGCCGGCACCCCCTCCGTAGGAGTACTGGACCGGATACTGGGTCTGTCTCTGGGGGGCCCTCTTCCGCCTGGACCTCGATATCATGAAACCGGATAGGGCCAGGAGAACGAACACGAGAAGCACCACCAGGAATATGATGGCCGTTGGTCCGATACCAGTCTGCCTTCCGATCACATCGGAGGAGGAGGACGGGATGTCTATTATCAGCTGAACTGTTGCCGAATCCGTTCCACCGCCGTAATCGTACACGATCACCTGGATCTGGTATGTCCCGTTCGGGAGGTCCGCAACTGATGGAAGCTCAAGCGTGAACTCCAGGTCTTCGGCGGCGACGTCGGGATCCACGCCGTCGTTGAGCATCTCGATCCCCGAGCCTCCTCCGATGGACCTCAGGTCCGCTATGACGATCTCGATGTCCTCGAGGCCGTCCGGGTCCTCGATCTGGGCGTATAGCACGATCCGCTCTCCGGAGGTGTTGGAGTTTATGATGCCGGGCTCCACCGAGACCAGGGTGATGACGGGGGGAGAGTTCACGGACTCCTCCCTGACATCGATCTCCAGGGACCTCGAATCGGTTCCGCCTTTTCCGTCCAGGACGGTAACGGTCACCTTGTCGAGCACCGGCTGTGAGGGGGCCTCGTATATGACCTCGTCCCCGGTTCCCTGGATCGTCCCCCGTTCCGCATCGTAATCGTAGTCGAGCTCGTCCCCATCCTGGTCAATGGCCACAACCCGAAGGTTGGTGGTCCCGCCCACTGCGAGGACGTTCTTGCCGGCCTTGAACGAAGTGATGACCGGGGGTCTGTTGGGGAGACCTTCCTGGACCATGACGAAGGTGGAGGCCGTGTCCCGGCCCCCCGAGGGGTCCGAAACGGCCAGATTGAAGTAGTATTTCCCCGGGTCGGAGGGCGCCTTCCAGTCCCAGAGGGGGCCCTCACCTGTCAAGGTGCCGTCATCCACCGTCAGCGAATACGTAAGGGGCTCCTCGTCGATATCGGCGGCAACAGCCCTGACCCTGCAGGTGGACCCTGCGGTGGTAACGTTCGGTTCAACGGCGAAGTAGGTGATCTCCGGCCTGTGGTTGACCGGAACGTAGGTCAAGGATGTCTTGACCGCGTTGTAGGCGTCCAGCATACCGTAGCCGTACTGGGTGTTGTATGCGGGCGAGAGGTCGCTGTTATAAGGCTCCCCCCTTGGTTCGGACGCCTGGTGGAGTATCATGGATATATGGTTCGACTGGGATGTCGGCGCCAGTGAGGCCTTGGCCTGGAGCATGAGCGCTACGGTCCCGGAAACATGGGGTGTCGCGTAGGAGGTCCCCGAGCCCGTGGACCAGCCGTTCGCCCCCTGGAGCCTCGAGGTCCGGGAGGATGATGCGAAGGAGATCCCGACACCGGGAGCGACCACGTCCGGCCTGAGCTCGTCATAGGGGTTCGTATCGCCGTCATCGGTCCTCGGCCCGTACGTGGAAGAGGCCCAGTACTCGTCATCGGACCTGTCCACCGTATCCTGGTCGCTGACCGCTCCCACGACTATGGACCTGTCCGCCCATGTTGTTCCAGTGCCGGACCCGTACTGGGCGCCGGAGTTCCCGGCTCCCTGGACCACGACCAGCCCCTGACCGACCAGCTCGTCCATCGCCTGAGCCGCAGCTCCGCTGCTGCTCCCGATCCCCAGGCTCAGCGATATGATGTCTACCCCGACAAAGCCGGTGTCTCCCCATACGGTCTCCCGGTTGTCCGAGCACCACTGGAACGCATCCATGAGGCTGTTCTGGTTCAGTGTGATCCCGCTCTGGCCTATGATCTTGATATCGATGAGTCCGGCAGAGGGTGCCACTCCTTTATGGGATCCGTCCGCGTCCCCTCTGCCCAGGGCTATGGAGGCAACCCCGGTCCCGTGCCCCGTCCTGTCGTCAGGGTCGAAGCTTCCGTCGTCGGGATTGAGGGGTGTGTTGATCGGCGCGGTGAAATCGACCCCCGCCGCGAAAGCGTCCTGGAAGGTCGGGTGCTCATTATCGACTCCCGTATCCAGTACCGCAATGGTCACCCCTTTTCCGGTCATCCCGAGCTCCCTTGCGGTCCTCGGGCTGTACTCGTCCGATGGGTTCGCCTTGATCGCAGCGGTGGAAACGTCCATCAGGGTCCTGACCGAACCCTGCTTCTCGATCCTCACGATCCCCGGGATGGATAGTGTCGATCCCAGTTCCTCGAATGTATCATACCTTACCGAGATCACCGGAACGATGTCATAGGTGTTCCAGACCTCGCCCCCTTTCAGGGTGATTGCTTCGGATGCTCCCTCGATATAGGACCGGTCCCGAAAATGAACGAATGTCCACGCCGGATAGGTTGCGATCACCTCGTCGTGGAGCTCCCTGTCGATATCGATCATGGCAAGGCCGGGGAAAGGATCGGTACGTTCATCTCCTTCACCCGAGACACTCAGGAAACCCGCCATGCTGAGCATCGTCATCAAAAGGATCGGCATCACGAACTTCCTTGCACCGGTCATCATCTCACCTTATCGAACGGGATCGAAATTGTCTTCAAAGGCTGCGGTCAGGAAAGATATTCCGGTTCCACCACGAGCGAACGCAGTTTCAGTACCTTGTTGGGACTCAACCCGATGTAAGTGTCCCCGAAGATCCCCGCCTCGACCTCGAGCGGATAGGTGATCACCTGTGATCTCACAGGTTCGTCCTCCATCCTCTTCACGATCGGTGCGGCCTTCTTCACTTCCGGCTCTTTGACCACAGGCTTGAACTTTGCAGGAGAAGCCTGGGGTGGCTGTGCTGCAGGAACCTTTGGGCCAGGCGCCTTGGGCTGGACAGGTTCCTGGGGTTTTGGCTTGGACAGCAGATTTAATCCGATTATGACCGCAAGAACCAGGAAAAGCACGACCGCTCCCACCATCCTGAAAAGCGGTGGAAAGATCGGGTCGAACTCGTCGGCCAGCAGGGACACGAACTTGGGCCCGATTATGAATATCCCCAGATATGCCACGTAGAGGACCAGGGCGAATATCGGGAACAACGGGAAACTGCCTTTGCCGGGGGGAGGCGGGCTCCCCTGGACCGGAGTGAACTTTGCGGGCGCAGCCATGTCAAACGAGGTTAATGGGGCCCCTCCTTAAAATGTTTGCCTTTTAACTGGATGCGGGAGCGCTCCCTTACCCATCGAGAAAGATTATATGCACCGGGAGTTTTCGTGGGGTGATGTCCGAGGTCATCACTGCTGGTTCGGTCTTCATGGACCTTCTCCGCATCGTTGTCACTCTGCTTCCCGCCATGACGGCAAACACCTTCGCACCCTTCCTCGGAGGGGGGAAGCCCGTGGACTTCGGCCGGAGCAGAAAGGACGGCCGGAGGTACCTGGGGGACGGAAAGACCTGGAGAGGAACGATCGGAGGGATCTGCTGCGCTGCGCTGCTCGGTCTGGCCCTCCTTCTGTTCCTTCATTACACCGGCATATCGGATATGAACGATTCGTTGTGGGGCCCCTACCCCGTGAACCTTTTGGTGATAATTTTTCTACCGGTGGGTTCCCTTTTCGGCGACATGCTGGGGAGCTTCATCAAGAGGGCTTTGAACCGGCCCAGGGGAAAGAAGACCCCTCTCCTCGACCAGTGGGATTACGTGATCGGGACCATCATATTCATCCTGCCTTTCTATCCCTGGTGGTTCGATACCTTCATCGCCGACGGTGCCTGGATCGCTTCCCTCCTGTTCCTCGTCGTGGCCTTTCTGGCCCACACGGTCGCGAACTGGATCGGCTACTGGATCGGAGTGAAGAAGGAGCCATGGTAATGTATTATCTCCAATAATACCCATTAGGATATTAATAAATACCATAAAATTGATGATAATAGGGGATGGCATGCCGCGCTGGGACGTCCATCTGAGCTTCGGTGTAATGGCGTTCATAGTCATATTCTCGGCCCTGCTCATGGGCTCGAGCTCAGGAAACTCCCTCGAGGGGTACCTTCGGACCGCGGCTTTTTTCGGGATCGTCGGGCTTTTAGGAGGGGGCGCCCTCGTATTCGGTTCGGTCCTTCCGGACATAGACGGAAAGGGCAGGGTCAGATGGATCGTCGGACCTGTTGCCGGCGCCATGCTTTTCATTCCGCCCCTCATCGGAAGCTTCAGAAGCGGGGGCCCGCTTGGGGCAATGGAATTCATCGAAGGGGCGGGCTCCCTTCTCTTCCTCCTCGGAACCGCGGCCGGATATCTCTTGCTGGTGGTTCCGACAAAACACCGGGGAATTCTCCACAGCAAGTTGCCCGGTGCCGTATACGGAGGGATCTGGGGGGCCTATGTTTTCTACACGGCTTCCATGGCTCTGGACCAGTCGATGATGATCGGCACCATGGGCGCCCTGGGATACGGGTGGCATCTGGCCCTGGACGGAAGGCTACTCTAGGACCTCCGCCACCAGGACCTCTTCGGCCAGGACCGGTTCCTCCGGATGGGGGGCGATGGATACCTGAACCTCCTCCACCAAGATTGGCCTGCCCCTGGATCTCGGGATGATGACCACCAGCAGGACCACTATCAGAACTGTTAGTATCACGACCGCAGCAATGGTCACCACGATCACTGCCGAAAGCGCTTCTTCCCGGCCAGCGGAAAGGGTGTATACCTCGATCTCCCCGCTGGTCCTCATGAGCTCACTGCCTGATTCGCAGACGACCTCCACGCTGTAATTGTAGGTGCCCGGAGGGGCCAGGACCTTCAGGTCCGCGCCGTAGACGGAATCCCCGGCGACCCTGTCGCCGTTCCTGCCGTCATCCTTCAGCTCGACCCTTCCCCCGTCGAGTATCAATTCGGATACAAAGTGGACCGACCTGATGGGGATCACGGAATCCACACGCAGCTCCAGATGGATGACCTGGCCCTCGAAGACCCTGTCGTCGCTTATGGTGAACGTGCAGTCGGCCTCCGCCACGATCTCGACCTCGACCTCGTCCCCGTCGGAGGAACCCTCGCCGTCGGTGACGGTGATCGCCACCACATGAAGACCTGGCACCGCTGTGAAGGACGGAAGGAACTCAAGGGAGAATATTCCGTCCCCCTCCACGGGATCCGGGGCCGTTCCGTCATCCTTCATAACTACCCGGGCCGGACCGTCCATGGATGAAAGGTCCGCTACCACAATGAGTACATCTCCGGGTAGGTCGGGATCATCCACCTCTGCGGTCAGAAGCAGGGGGGTGACGCCGTCGAGCGGAAGCGGCTGGGGGGCCGCTATCACCCGGATCATCTCCGGCGGGGAGTTCGGGTTGAGTACCTGCACCTCGCAGCTTGCCACGGCCGAATAACGGTCCCCGTCGTATGCCCTTGCGTAGACCGTATATTCCCCGTTCTCCAGGGTCCTCGTGTCCAGCTGAAATTCCCATTCCTCCCTGCCATCCGCGGGAGCCCAGTTCATCGAATAGCTGCTGCCCTCGATTCGGACATCGACGCGGTCGATGCCGCCATCATCGCCGGCCGTCCCCCTGATCGTAACCTTCCCCGAAAGAGGCCCTTGCGGACATTCCATGGTCACCGCGGGCGGATAGTTGTAATCCGCCGCCCTCACAAGGACCTTTGCCGTATCGGAGGACCAGTAGCCGTCGTCGTCCATGACCTCGAATCGGGCCGTGTACTGCCCCTCGTTCTCATACCCTGAATAGTAGAAAGTAAGGCTGGTCTCGGAATCGAACTCCCATGACCCATCGGAATCAACGTCCCAGCGGGCACGGACGATCTCCCCATCGGGATCCTCGGCGGACCCCGAGAATTCCACTTCGCCGAGCGCCTTGACATCCAGGTCATCACCGGCATCGGCACTCGGCACCTTGTTGAGCTTGAAGTAATAGAGGAAGGTGGCCGTGGAGCCTCCGATCCCCGCCCACATGCGTACACCGGATGTATTTGATCCGACCGAGACGGACAGTTCCACGATCCCGCCGCTCTTGACCTCCAGCTCGTCGATCCCCACGATCACCTCGAAGGTGCGGTTGGAGCCGGAGCCCGGGTGCTCGAACAGGGAGGTTTCCACTGCCTCCCCCGAGGCTGTGATGACCTCGACCCTCACCTCGAGAAGGCTCGGCCTTTCGGCCTCGAAGACCAGGGCGGGCCTGACAGCGGTGTGGAGAATGATCGTCCTCTGAACCGGGTCCATCCTCCATGTCCCTATCCCCACCGGCGACAGCGATGTTGGCACCGAAAAGGAGGCCGGCCTTCCGGGCTCCGCCGAAAGACCCAGACTTCCGTTCAGATAAAGGTCCATCTCCAGGGAGCTCACATCCGTCACGTTGACCTGGACCTGGTCCTCATTGGTACTCTCCTCCCCACCATTATCCTTCACCCTGAGCCTGGCATCGAAGGTTCCGCCCTTCCTGTAGAAATGGGTTATCGTCGGCTGGTCTATCCACCCCGTTGTTGTTCCGTCCCCGAAATCGAAGTTGTATGAGACCACCGCACCCCCTCTCAGGTTCGTGTCGGTCGACCCCGAACCATCGAAGGTGAACTCCGTGATCGTTGTGCCTGTCTGGGGGGTGACCTCCAGCTGGGCTATTGGGGGTGAATTGAAACCAAGGACCGAAACTGGTCTCTCGGCAGAGTTGTTGTCCTCGTTTGATTCATCTATCTCGTCTTCAGGGTCGGCTATGACGGTGATGGCATGGATCCCGGCATTGGCCTCCCAGGTCGTCTCGGCGATCCCGTAGCCGCCGCTTTCGATATCCATCGTATCCTCGCCGATAACGGTTCCCGTTCTTTCGGGGCCGTCTATGAAACGGACAAGGGCATCCCTGACATCCCTGGAGCCCGTATTGTTGACCCGTGCCGTGATGGTTATCCTGTCCCCGGCCTCCGGACGGGTCTCGGAGATCCAGATCGCCAGCGGAGTGATGGATAGATCGGGCGGGAGAGAATCGTAGATGATGGTGGAGTTCGAAACCTCGCTGCGGCCCTCGATCCCGTTCATGGAGACAGACCCGCGGAAGGTCCCCGTCCCCCCGATCCTTCCCAGGGGCCGGACCCTCAATCCGAGGGCCGGAGTGGCCTGCTCGACGGTCCCGTTGTAATCGATGAGGGCCCTGACGATCCATTCGGACCCGAGAAGGACAGGCCCCTGAACGGAGTGGTCCGCCGAGGTGGAGTCCGGATCGACCCATACATCGGTCGGGACCCCCCAATCGCCGGGGGTTCGAACCTCCATCAGCACCTGGTCCCCCTGGATGTCGTAACCGGTCTTTGTGAAATGTCCGGCATAGCTGACATCGGTTGGATCGTTGAGGCGCACCTCATCGGGAACGAAGAGACCGAAACCGTAGAGGTCCTGCGACCGCTTTACCGCACCGTAGGCATCCACGGCCCCCCAGCCCGACCTGTAATTGTACTTGCCATCCAGGTCGGGTCTTGAGGATGAGAACCTCTGCTGAGCAGTATCCCGCAGTATCAGCTTGACGTCGCGGGGAGTGAGCGAAGGGTTCGCCTCGAGCATCAGTGCCACTATCCCGGATACGTGAGGGGTTGCCATGGACGTCCCCGTCATGTCGACGTAATCCGCTATGGAATTGTGCTTGGGAGCCCTTATCTGCCTCCCTGGTGCGACGACATCCGGTTTGAGCTCGTCCATCCGGTCATTGTCGCCGTCCGACGACCTCGGTCCGTAATTGGAGTAGTACTCCATATCATCGTCTTCCCTGTCGATCGTCGAATGGTCATTGATAGCTCCAACGGTGATGGCCCCGTCTGCGGAGGCCGGACTGGGCATTCCCTGCTCGCCGTCGTTCCCTGCCGCTACCACGACCACCACTCCTTCGTCGACGAGCTGGTCGACAAGCCGTGATGTGGTGTCCCTGCCCGAGGTGAACACGGTCGAGCCCCAAGAGCATGAAACGACCCTAATATCGAACTCCGCGTGGTTCTCGATCACCCATTCCAATGCTCTGTCAGCGGCACCGGTGAAATCTCCCTGGACCCTTGCGTATCTCAGGTCCACCAATTGCGCGGCCGGTGCGGTCCCCTGGTACGTTCCGGAAGTACCTCCGGTCCCCATGACGGTGCCTGCAACGTGGGTCCCATGGCCGTCGATATCATCGGGGTCGAGACCCGGAATGGTCGTCGTTCCCGTGAAATCCACACCGTACACGTACTTCCCCCGGAGGGATTCATGAACGTTGTTGTCCACACCGGAATCTATCACGGCGACGACGATGCCCTCGCCGGTATAACCCAGGTCGGTAGCGGTGAGCGGTGAATATGTCGTGGAATCCCTTGACCTCGTGGCAGGCGAGGATACATCGAGATAACTGACATAGACCGGCCTGTACTCCATCATCGTGATGTCCGGGGAGAGGGCTTTACGAATTTCGGGGATCGTGGTCCTCGGGACCGATAGGTACAGGGCTGTTGAATACATTCCGGCATCCAGGAAGCCCGGTCCGGGACCCAGCTTGGAGAGCGAACCCATGATCCGAAGCGCATCATCATGGTCGGGGTAATGGTCGAAATGAACGTTTACCCCGATTAGGGACCCGTCACCGTCCAGGGTCGCCGGATCAGCTTCAAGGAGGTCGTCGATCCTGTTCCCGTTGACGTCACGGTCCCATCCGCTCCAATCGAACGGAAATACATCCCTGGCGTCCCAGGGATCGATATCAAAGGATCCTCTTTCGGAACCTGTTCCTTCGCTGACCGGCAGGAGCGGGATAGCTAGGAGAAGGGCAAATGCAACGACCATGAGACCTCTGGACATCCCTGCTTTTCTCCTGTTGTGATACTCTGAAAGATCGCTAAGGAACTAACGTCTGGACTTATTTATAGATTTATACTAGTTTTCCATCGAAAGAAGGATGCCTTGTCCCGAACAGGCCAATGTTCAATGTAATGTGTCATTGGGCCATTTTAAAAATTCGTGAGAATCATCATGAAATGTCGTATTCATCAAGTGTATCATCATAATTGTCCATACATTATTAGAAAGAATGTCTAACCACTATTATCAGCTTTGATATACAAGAGGTATGAATGGTCGAGCGGTCTCCATGTTCCTCACATTGGTGCTGAAGTCCTTCAAGATGAGAAAGTCCAGATATATTCTTCCAACGGTCTCGCTTTTAATTGGCATATCGATGATCACCTCCCTGGTCATGGTATCATTGGAAACTGAAGATAGGATCGCACGAGGACTCAGGGCTTTCGGCCCCAATCTCCTCGTTGTGCCCAGGAGCGAAGACATACAACTCAACATAGGGGAGATCAACCTTGGAATGATAACCGAGACTGAATACATGAGCGAACATGATGCCATAATGATCAGGGATCTGCCACCCGAGGTCTTCGGGGACAAGGTCAAAGGCGTCCTTGGTAAGAATGCATTGCTTTATTCAATGACGAGGGTGGATGGATCAACGGACATCAT
Organism: Thermoplasmatota archaeon; assembly: GCA_049472235.1. Lineage (GTDB taxonomy): Archaea > Thermoplasmatota > Penumbrarchaeia > Penumbrarchaeales > Penumbrarchaeaceae > JAFGLL01. The sequence continues at coordinate 25,515 of JBLIRI010000008.1, forward strand.
TCTGGTTGGAACATGGTTCGATGAACTGGAGAGCATCAACCTCTGGTGGGAGATCTCCGGAAATTATCCCATCGATCAATGGTCCGTTGTTCTTGGTGTGGATGCAGGATATGTCCTTGGTAAAGGCATTGGTGACAAGATCAACCTTGATTATTCCGGCTTCAAGCTCGAGAATGACACAAAGGTTCCATTCACATCGAACCGGGACTTCACAATTTCCGGGATCGTTTCCACCGGAGGGAACGATGATTCCAGGATCTTTGGTGATCTTGACATGGTCCAGTCATTCACGGGCAAGGAAGGTCTCGTGAACATCATGCATCTATCCGCCCTATGCAACGGATGCCCCCTGGAAGATATTGCAGAGGTCATAGAGAACAACGTAGAAAGCGTCGAGGTGAAAACGGTCAAACAGGTAGCGATGGCAGAAATGGACACTCTGAATCTCGTACAGAACCTCGTGGGCCTCATAACATTGGTCTCCCTGGCGGCCTCCATACTTGCAGTTATGACCACTCTGAGCTTGAGCGTCGTCGAAAGAAGGAAGGAAATAGGCCTCATGAAAGCGGTCGGAGCCCATAATATGAACATTTCGATGATGTTCATGGGGGAAGGTGCTATTATGTCGATCGTCTCCGGAATATTGGGATTCATCTCCGGTATCGGTATCTCACAACTCATCGGTCAGTATGTTTTCGGAACCTCGGTCGGAGTGAGATATGAGCTGATCCTCCTCTCACTATTTACTGCCTTGGGCATAGTCTTCATTGCAGCGATATTTCCTCTGAGGATGGCCATGAAGGTTGACCCAGCGGTTGTTCTTAGAGGTGAATGAATTGGCTGATGATATTCTAATTGAGGTAAAGGGGGTAAAGAAGGTATATCCCCCGAAAACAACAGCCCTGGATGAGATCGATCTGAAGATCTTTGAAGGGGATTGGACCGTGATCATGGGCCCTTCAGGATCCGGAAAGACAACACTTCTTAATCTGATCTCATTCCTTGACAGACCCACTTCCGGCGAGATCAAGGTCCTTGGCGAAGATCCGAACACTATGTCCGATCGTGCGCTTGCGGTCTTCAGAAGAAACAACATAGGTATGATCTTTCAGCAGTACCACCTCATCCCGTACCTCTCCGCTTTGGAGAATGTGGAGATTGCGCAATATTTTCACAGTATGGTCGATAGGGTATCGGCTAAAGAAGCATTGACCCATTTCGGCATGGGAGACCGTCTGGACCACGTCCCCTCCAAACTTTCTGGCGGGGAACAGCAAAGGGTTTCGATCGCAAGGGCCTTGATAAACGAGCCGAGACTTGTCCTTGCCGATGAACCCACTGGGAACCTTGACAGGAAGAACGGCATGAGGATAATGGAGATCCTAAGAGTGCTCAACTCCAAGGGAATGACAATAGTTTTTGTTACGCATGATAATGAACTTGCTTCCTGGGGCAACAGGATAATCACGCTGGAGGATGGAAGGATCGTCTCAGATATCCGTAATGACAGAAGGTGATCGTATGGTAAAAGCGGATGAAAGATTGGAACTGCAAAAAAAGAAACAGAGGAACTTCTTCGTGGTCGTGGGGGTTCTTGTTGTACTTGGTATCCTGGCCTTCGGAATGTACAACTATCTGAAAATGGAAGACGAGAACGAGCCCATCAGCTACAGGGACAATGATGTTTCCGGTGGCGATATCGTGGTAAAGAAGGCAGATCTTTCTGATGGGAAGTTTCATTATTTCGCCTATGCGATCGATGGTGTCAGCGTGAAATATTTCACGGTGATTGACGACACAGGTAAAGTACGTACCGCCTTCGATGCCTGTGAAGTCTGTTACGAAGCGAAGAGAGGCTATACAAAGGACGGCGATTACGCAAGATGCGAGAACTGCGGTCAGAAATTCTCCTTATCAGACCTTGGAACGAAGAACGCCGATAGCAGAGGTTGCTGGCCAGGATATCTACCACACACAAATGAGGCTGATAACATCAGGATCAAGATCTCTGACCTTAGAGTTGGCAGGTATCTTTTCGCCTAAACGTATGCATCGAACAAATGGAGGATCGATTGGCTTACCATTTTCGTAAATCTAGACCAGTCCATCTGGCAGGGTAAGAGATTGTATCCCTCCATTATCTAGACCCTTGTCAACATCTTTAAATATGCCCTTTAGGATGATGGAAATCACATCCCCCGCTGGGTGTGGGAAAGTGATTCTAATATGACACCAGAACAGGAACCCAAGAAGACCGGAACGACCACCCTTGGCATAGTCTGCAAGGACGGGGTCGTTCTCGCAACGGAACACAGGGCAACCATGGGTACCCTGATCGCACATACCGAGACCCAGAAGCTGTTCATGATAGACGAGCATATCGGACTCACAACCGCGGGGCTTGTCGGGGATGCCCAGACCCTTGCCCGGTATATTACCGCGGAGGCAGAGCTTTTCCGACTGAAGAGGGACCAGCCGATGACCATCAAGGCGGCTGCGACCTTGACCGCGAACATCCTCTCCGGGAGCCGCTACTATCCCTATTGGGTCCAGCTCCTGCTCGGAGGCTGGGACAGGGAAGGAGGACATGTCTATTCCCTGGATGCCGCCGGCGGCTCCATCCCTGACAAGTACTGCGCCACCGGATCGGGGTCCCCCTATGCCTACGGCGTCCTCGAGGACAACTTCAAGGATGACCTGACCTGGACCGAGGGAGTCGATATCGCCATCAAGGCCCTGAACGCTGCCATGAGGAGGGATTCGGCCTCCGGGAACGGATACGACATCGTCGTCATAAACGACAAGGGCTGGAATCCCGTCACCCAGAAGGATGTGGATAAGCGTAAGGAAAAATTAAATATCAAATAATCCATCGCAGACAGCAAGAGTTACTTGTTATTTCCACCTTTAATGATTTATCACTGGATTTAGTGGGTTTTCTGGAGACTTGTATCACGTTCACTTTCTTCCAAGGAACTGGGTAACAATATTCCCTACTGATATCCACGTTTTAAGCGAGGAAGGGTCCAGGAGGGGCGTATTAATGACATACGAAGCGCTCATAAAGCGTATAAAGGCAGACATCGAGGAGATCATTCCCAAGGACATTGAGATCACCGGCGTCGACTTCGAGGGTCCCGTGGTGGTCATTCAGACAAAGAACATGGACGAGTTCGTTTACGACTCGAACCTCGTAAGGAGGCTCGCCCAGGGTCTCAAGAGAAGGGTGGCCATCAGGCCCCATACATCCCTTGTGAAGGATGTCAACGAGGCAAGCAGCATTATCAAAAGCATCATTCCCGAGGAGGCCAAGGTGACCGACGTGGCCTTCAACCATGATTCCAACGAGGTCACCATTGAGGCCCTCTCACCGGGTCTGGCCATTGGCAAGCACGGGTCAAACCTCAACGATATCAAGAAGAAGACCGGATGGGCCCCCCAGGTGGTAAGGACACCGCCTATAGAGTCCAAGAGCGTCAAGGATATTCGACAGTTCCTTAAGGAGCCCGAGGTCACCGAGAAAAGGAAGGAGTTCCTGAAGAAGGTCGGAAGGAGGATATTTAGAGACATCCCCGATGACGAGAACTGGATCAGGACAACGTCCCTCGGCGGATACAGGGAGGTCGGCAGGTCCTGCCACATGCTCACCACAAGGAACTCGAAGGTGATCATCGACATCGGTGTCAACGTGGGTTCCCAGGACAAACCTTCTCCCTATCTGCAGATCTCGGAGGCCCAACCATTCGAATCCATCGATGCCATAGTGCTGACCCATGCACACCTCGACCACTCCGGACTGGCCCCTCTTATGTACAAATACGGTTACGACGGGCCGATCTACTGCACTGCCCCCACCAGGGACATGATGGCCCTTCTCCAGCTGGACTACATCAAGGTGGCCGTTGCGGAGGGCAAGAGGCCGCCGTACGAGTCCAAACACGTACAGGACGAGATCCTTCACACCATACCAATAAAATACAACGAAACTACCGATATTGCCCCGGACATCAGGCTGACCCTGCACAATGCCGGTCATATCCTGGGGTCCGCGTCACCGCATTTCCACATCGGCGACGGCCTCTACAACATAGCATATTCCGGAGATATCAAGTTCGAGAGGACATGGCTCTTCAACTCGGCCACGAACAAGTTCCCGAGGCTGGAGGCGCTCGTCATGGAATCGACCTACGGGGGGAAGAGGGACTTCCAGCCCACTAGGAAGGAAGCGGCCGTGGAAATGAGGGGGATCATGAAGAGGACGCTGTCGAGGGGGGGAAAGGTCCTTATTCCCGTCTTTGCGGTCGGAAGGTCCCAGGAGGTCATGATCGTCCTGGAGAAGCAGATGAAGATGGGGCAGATACCGAGATGCCCGGTCTACCTTGACGGAATGATCTGGGAGGCGACCGCCATACATACGGCCTACCCCGAGTTCCTCAACAACCAGCTCCGGACGCAGATCTTCCAGCGCAACGAGAACCCGTTCCTCTCGGATTTCTTCAACAAGGTCGACTCCAGGGATATGAGGGAGAAGATCATCTACGATTCGGAGCCCTGCGTCGTCCTTGCCACCTCAGGTATGCTCAACGGCGGTCCTGTGATGGAATACCTGAAATACTGGGGGGCCGACCCGAGGAATACGCTGGTCTTCGTCGGCTATCAGGCGGAGGGCACACTGGGAAGGAAGATCCAGAAGGGCATGACCGAGCTCATAGTCTCCGAGAAGGGGAAACCTGTGGCGATCTCCCTGAAGGCCTCCAACGAGACCATCGACGGGTTCTCCGGCCACTCGGACCGGAAGCAGCTGATCAACTACATCTCCACCATGGACCCAAAACCCGACAAGATCATAATCCACCACGGGGACGAGACAAAGTCGATGGACCTCGCCTCGTCACTGCACAGGAAGTACGGCGTCTCAACGAGCTTCCCCATGAACCTCGAGACCATAAGACTGAAGTGAGCGGGGATGAAAATTTCTCCGGTCCCGGGTTTAGTTTTGACCGAAGACCCCTCCAGAGTGAATGAGGGGGCGGATTATATCCTACTTCTCCAGTTCCCGGTGGAGGTTGAGGTAGAGGTAGGGGCCCTTGGGAACATCGTTCTGAGGAAGGGGTGGTACGCATACTGCGGTTCCGCGAAAGCGGGATTGTGGGGGAGGGTCAGGAGGCACCTGTCCGACCCTTCGAAGAAAAGGTGGCACATCGATCATATCACCCGGTATTCGGTAACCAGATACGTTTTCTGGAAGGAGCATCGGGATGGGGGGGAATGTCTTGCCGCATCGGAGCTTTCAAGAAAGTTCGATGGGGTCGAAGGGTTCGGCTGCTCCGATTGCGGGTGCAGGTCCCATCTCTTCGAACTTGGAGACCGGATCACAGTCTGATCAGGGCTATGACCTCGTAGAGGATGATGAGACCTCCGAGAACGATAAGGAGGACGCCGCCGACGGCCCTCGCGTCCCTGTTCTTCAGCCGCTTCCCTATGACCGAAGCGCCTGTGCCGAGAAGAAGCAGGGGAAGGGTCAGTCCTATGGAATAGGACAGCATGGAGAGAGCCCCCAGAAGGAAACCGCTTCCTATGTCGTCGGCGTCGATACCAAGGAGGTTGGCAACGATCAGGGCTGCGGCGGAGGCCTCAACGAAGCATACGAGGGATACCAGGATTCCGATGCCGAACATCGTTCTTCCTTCGCCTTTTTCCTTCCTCGGACCCAGTTTCATGATGGAGATCATGATCCGGTCCTTGATCCCCGGTTTGCTGGTGCAGTCCTTTCTTCTCAGAACCCCGACGAAAACGAGGCCCGTTGCGACCATAACAAGGCCGATGATGATGTACACGACGACCTGGAACCATGGATGCCTGGAGAAGTCACCTATCGTGGTGATGGTATAGCCGAGTCCTCCGAGGAGGGCACCGAGGAGGGTCAGGATAAGGATCCTCGGGAGGCCGTAGAGGAGGGATATCCTGAGACCCTCTTTCGCACCTTTTCCTCTTCCGGCTAACCGGAGAAAGAGAAGAGGGCCGCATGTGAGGTTGCAGACCGTGAGCCCCTGGAACATCCCGAGAAGTAAAAGGACACCTAAAACGGCGAGAGACTCGTTCAACCTGCTGCACTCTCCGTTCCACTTGAAGTTCTCGGCGGTGATAACCTTTCTGGTTGGGGGGCTACCAGAAAACGAAGGAACCGTAGATTATCAGATGACCAATTATGAAGCCCAGGATCGTTCCGGAATTTATCGGAGGGAGACCCGCGTGGGCTTTCCCCTTGATGACGAAGAACATCAGTGCCCCCCATCCCGCAAGCATCCCCGCAAGGGCGAAGAGGGCCACTGCGACCGGTGGATAGATGAGACCGAAGAGGCGGACGCCCCCCACTGGACTCAGGAAGGATGCTATGGATAGTATCAATATACCGGGGATGATCACATCCCCGAGACCCATGAAAAGGGATTCCCTCTTCCTTTTGGGGTCCATGAGGTTGGTCTCGTCCTCGTAGCGGTAGGACCATTTCATGGGGAAGACGAGAAGGATCGGCATCTTCGCCTCCACAACGGAATCAGCGAGGGCTATCATGTGCTTGGTCTTGTAGACGGAGATGAAATCGTAGATGGCAAGAAGGACCAGGAGAAGTAAAGTGAACAATATCGGGAAGGAAATTCCCATGATAGCTATCACACCGGCCCCCATCAGGAGGCCGCCGAGGTCGACCAGCCACCATTTGGGTTTCTTGAGGAGGGCGATAACGAGCACGGCTCCTATGAGGAAGGAAATGATCTGAACGTGAAGCTGTCCTCTTTCGGAGTCCTCCAGCTTTCCGGAAACGACAGCGTTATCAAAGACTATCCACACGTCGCCCTTGTAGCCATCCTGGAAGACAGCGACGGGTTCATCCGTCAACAGGTATGCCTGGTCATCCTTCCCATCGGTCTCATATAAGGTCTTTCCGCTGGCATAGACCAATCTGACATCTCCGGGAGCATTATCAGGATCCTCCGAGCTGGATGCGAAAGAACAGAGATATCCGTTCTCGATCAAGGAGGTGTCATATGGCCGGGTCTCCGGACCATATGAACCGCCATCCGTGTAAAATCCGGTCCAGATCAGGTTCCCGTATACCATTCCCCTGTCAAGGTAGATGATACCATCCGCCGTGTATGTCATCAATGAAGAACCTTCCGTCTTGACCCAGGTGAAATTGATGACCCCTTGGCCGCCACCCGACCGGGGTGCCACCTCATTATCCCTGAAAATAAGCTTGATGAACTTGAACTGGGTCCTGTTGTAGAAAAGGTTGATATCATCGGACCATCCGAAAACGGGGTAGATCGGCCCCTCATCCACACCGAAAGGTACCAATTTTTGAGGAGGGTCGGCCGTTCCGTGCTTCCACATGAGGACCGACCAGTTCCCATCTGTTCCCGCCCAGAAGGACGTCAGATAGGGAACATCCTCCACCAACCAGATATTCACCCCCAGAAGGGACATGCCGGTATCATTATTCTCGATGGGCCCGGTATTCAGGAGCCCCCCATCATCGATCGTCCAGTAGCTCGAACCTGTGGAGGTGTTCCCGGAAAGGACCCATAACCCTCCATTGAAATGTGGGTCATAGGTGTTGGAAAGTCCTTCAACGGACCAGATCTCGCTGTACTCGTAGGTCTTTCTTTCCATCACATGGAACGATGTGTCCGTCACCACAACGAGACCCGTTCCCGGATGATAGGGGTCCAGAGGGAATGCGCCTCTCATCCCTTCTACATCCAGATCGTATTCGTCCCAGACAGGGGGCGCCCCGTTGAAGACCATGTCTATGAAAGGCTGGACCACAACGAAGGTCGAGGTGAAAACAACGAAAGCGAACAGGTACTTCAGCTTCAGTTTTCTCCTTTTAAGGAGCTTTCTCAGAAGTAGGATGACAAGGGCCACCACCACCATCAGTACAACGAAGCCGAAGGCATAGAGGTACCAGTAGTCCCCCTGGGCGAACTCCTCGAAATCGGAGGAGAGCCCGTAGGAATCGTAGAGAGGACCGACGATCAGGGAGAGGCCGACCGTGACTATTATGAAGACCCCCATCAGAAGGATCGGGGGCAGCGCCTGGAACGGTCTGAAAGCTGGTCTTTTCTCTTCCTCGCCCTCGACCGGTCCTTCAGGCCCGTTCCGGGCCTCCCTCTCCTTTTGCATCTTCACTCATCCTTCTTCGGACCGACCTTGTAGCCTATCATCCGGAGGAAGTCAACCCTCCATTTCTGGTCCTCGGCGCCTTCGATCCCGAGAGGTTTGCTCCCGTCGATCACTCCTATTATTCCCCGGCCTCTCTCGTTCTCGGCTATGAGAACATCCGTCGGGTTCGCAGTGGCGCAGAAAACCCTGCATACGACATTGGTCATCTTGACCGCATTGAGGACGTTCAGCGGGTAAGCGTCCTTGAGGAAAACGATGAATGTATGGCCTGCTCCGATGTTGGCGGCGTTCTTCTTCGCGAGATCCACCATCCCGTCGTCGTTCCCGGCCCATCTCACAAGGCATTTCCCGGACGCCTCGCAGAACGCGATCCCGAACTTTATCCCGGGGGACGCGTTGACCATGACCTCGTAGAGGTCCTCCACGGTCTTTATGAAATGGGATTGCCCAATGATGATATCTTCCGGCTTCTCGATGGGAACGGACCGTATCTCCACCATGCTTTCTCACCTCTCTGACACGAATGGGATTTTCAATGTAAATGTTTTGGTCGAAAGGACGCTATCCTCTCATCTCCTGCAGCAGCTCTGAGGCCCTCGATGCCGATATCTTCTTTTCCTCGACCATCCTTGAAACGATCGCTTCCACTTCGTCGGATGGCGCACCGGCCTGGATCGCCAGGTTCCTCGCATGCAGCTTCATGTGGCCTCTCTGGATGCCTTCCTGGGCAAGGACCCTCAACGCTGCGAAGTTCTGGGCGAGACCAACGGCCGCAAGTACTTCTCCGAGTTCCGCGGCGGTCCTCACACCCAGTATCTTGACAGAGGCCTTCGCGGCGGGGTGGACCTTGGTCGCCCCGCCCACCAATCCCACTGCCGTGGGGATGGTGATCTCCCCTACGAGATCCCCTTCATCGTCCTTTCCGTATCTTGTAAGGGGGAGGTAGCTGCCCGTTATCGATGCATAGGAGTGCGCCCCTGCCTCAACTGCCCTCGTATCGTTGCCAGTCGCCCTTACCACGGCTGAGACCCCGTTCATTATCCCCTTGTTGTGGGTCGATGCCCGGAACGGGTCCACCGCTGCCAGATGGTAGGCTTTCAGCACAAGGTCTACCCCTTCCTCGCCCCCGAGCTCTTCCTTGGGAAATATTGCTTTAGCCGTCGCCAACCTGTGGACGGCGAGGTTCGACAGTATCCTGAGAACGACCCTCCCTCCGGTGATCTCCTCGAGCCTGGGAGCGATGGCCTCCGCCATGGTGTTCACCGCGTTCGCCCCCATGGCGTCCCTCGTATCCACCAGGATGTGGACGACCACCATCGGTCCCGAAGGGCTGTCAAGCACCCTGGTCTCTAGCTTCCTGGCGCCCCCTCCGAACTTGACGAGGAGCGGGTCCTTCGAGTTGGCAAGTTCGAGAAGCTCTTCCTTCTTATCTTCAATAATCTTTACGGCGAAGGCCGGGTCATCAAGGCCGCAGACCTGCACCTGGCCGATCATGATCTGATCGGTGGAAGTTGCAGTGAAGCCACCCCTTGTCCTTGCTATCTTGGCCCCTTTTGATGCGGCCGCGACAACGCTCGGCTCCTCGGTCGCCATGGGGACCAGTCTCTCTACGCCGTTGATGATGAAATTGGTGGCAATTCCCACAGGAAGCTGGAAGACCCCGATCACGTTCTCGATCATGCCGTCAAGGACCTCCATCGGCGTTCCGTCGATGTCAAGTCCTCTGATATCGTCCCCCGTCAGGCCTGTCTCCTTCTGGACCTTTTCCTTTCTTTCCTCCACCGACATCCGGTAGAGTCCGGGTATATCCGATCCCATCTGGACCACCTTGTCACTGCCGGACCTCGGCCACGGCCCTCTTGAGCTTGAGGTCTCTGGGGCATTCGAGCGGTTCATGCACCGAAGCAAGGAATACCTTGGTCCCCTTAGGCAGATTGTCGTATCTGCACAGGCGGTTGTTCAAGCACCAGCGATAGGTGCATCCATCCTCATCGATGGTGACCACCGCGGAATCCAGCGCCTTCCTCTCGGGGATGGAAAGCTCCAGAGGAAGTTCCTCCACCTCGACGGCAACTACCTTTCCCTGCTCGTGAACGGGGCATTCATGCTCCTTGTCCCTTACCTTCTTCAGAAGATATCTTCTTCCGGGGGTCAGGTTCTGGCATATCTTGTTGAGCTTGCAGGGCCCGCACTCGGGCGTCGGGCCGATGTATGTGAATGTCATGCCCTCGGAGGCGAGGGCGATGCCGATCAATGAAACCTTGTCCATGCAGTACCACTTGGCTCAACAAAGCGAAGGGCTATTTATTAGTATCATCCGAAAATAGGGTGGAGGACCACCCTCCCCTGCCTGAGACCCAACGGGGGAAAGGGATATAAATAAGAACCAATATGGGGGGCACCCTGAAGCCAAAGCCAGTGTTCTACTGGCGGCCGCATCAACATCATGCGGGCCGGAACCCTTCGGGATCTGGCCGCTTCGGAGGCCGTCTCATGGCAGAGAAGAAAGGAAGATCACAGAAAGGAGACAAGGAGGTCGAGCACGGACCGGACTTCAAGTTCATCGTCCGTATGGCCAATACCGATATCGATGGCGAGAGAAGGGTCATCGACGGTATCACCTCCATCAAAGGGATCAGCTATCGATTGTCACATATCCTGGTCAGGCAGCTTGAGGTAGACCCCGGCAAGCTCATGGGCGACCTCACTGATGACGAGGTGAAGAAGCTCATGGAGCTCGTTGAAGAGCTTCCCTCGAGCATGCCCTCATGGATGCTGAACAGACAGAAGGACATCGAAACCGGAGAGGACACCCATGCCATCTCAACAGACCTCGACATGACCAACAGGGAGGACATCAACCTGCTCAGGAAGATGAGGTCATACAGGGGGATCAGGCATGAGACCGGACAGAAGGTCAGGGGCCAGAAGTCCCGCTCCAACGGCAGGACAGGAGCCACTGTTGGCGTGTCAAGGAAGAAGGCGGCGTGAGGAGGGATATGAATGGGAGACCCAAGGAAGCTCAAGAAGAAGTTCGAGTCCCCCTCGCATCCCTGGCAGGGCGAGAGGATAAAGGAAGAGAAAGAGCTCATCATCAAGTACGGGCTCAAGAACAAGAAGGAGGTATGGAAGGCCCAGTCCTACCTCAGGAACCTCAGGGGACAGGCAAGGACCCTCCAGGCTCACTTGAGGACCGAGAACAGGCAAGCCATCAAGGAAGCGGACCTCCTTTTGAAGAAATGCTCCAGACTCGGTTTCCTCGGCGAGGGAGCGCCACTTACTGATGTCCTTGCCATCGAGATCGACACCCTGCTCTCAAGGAGGCTCCAGACCCTCGTCTATACCAAGGGACTGGCAGGAACTCCTAAGCAGGCGAGGCAGATGATCACCCACGGCCACATCATCCTCAAGGACAGGAGGGTGACCATTCCCGGGCTCATAGTCCCCAAGGCCGATGAGAGGTTCATCGAATACGACCAGAAGTCGCCCTTCGCCTTCGAGGAGCACCCGATGAGGCCGAAGGCCGAGACGGCGGCCCCATTCGAGGGAACATCCCAGGTTCCGGAAAAGATCACCATTGGCGCCCCCGGAGGTGACAAGCAATGAGCGAGAAATGGGGTGTCTGTCACATCTATGCGTCCTACAACAACATACTCGTGACCCTGACGGATCTTACCGGTGCGGAGACCATCGCGAAGTGCACCGGCGGCATGGTCGTGAAAGCTGCAAAGGACGAGGCTTCGCCGTTCGCCGCCATGAGGGCGGGCGAGGTAATTGCAGACAAGGCAAAGGAAAAGGGTGTCACCAACATCCATATCAAGGTCAGAGCGCCCGGCGGCAACGGACCATCATCTCCAGGTCCGGGAGCCCAGGGTGTCATCAGGTCCCTTTCCAGGGCAGGTCTCAGGATCGGCAGGATAGAGGACGTTACCCCGGTGCCGCACGATGGGACCAAGCCAAAGGGCGGAAAGAGGGGAAGAAGGGTCTGAGAGGTGAACAATATGAAACTGGTGGTTAGGGAATTGACCGACACCAGGTGCTCGTTCTCCGTGGACGGCATGAGGCCGGACATGGTGAACGCCCTGAGGAGGACTCTGATAGCGGATGTCCCGAAGATGGCCATCGACGAGGTCGAGTTCCACATGGGACCTATCAGGGACGAGGAAGGAAACGAGTACGACTCGAATTCCGCCCTCTTCGACGAGATGATCGCCCACAGGCTCGGAATGGTCCCGATACCAACGGACCTCGACAACTACACCTTCAGGGACAAATGCGAGTGCAGCGGTGCCGGGTGCCCCCACTGCACGATCATCTATGTTCTCAACAAGAAAGGACCGTGCACAGTGTATTCTGGAGACCTCCAGCCCCTCGGCGATATCAGCCTCAAGATAAAGGAGGAGCTGATCCCCGTCGTGAAGTTGAAGGAGAAGCAGGCGCTCCTGATCTATGCAACAGCCATCCTCGGAAGAGGAAGGGACCATGCCAAGTGGCAGCCGGTCACGACCTGCGGATACAAGTACTATCCGAGGATCACCATCAAGGACGGCTGCTGCTACGACCCGGAGGCTTGCGTCAGTTCATGCCCCCGGAATGTCTACGCCCTTGAGAAGGGAAAGGTCGTCGTGAAGAACCTGGAGAACTGCGACCTGTGCATGAACTGCATCGAGGAGTGCGAGGGGTCCGACGGAAGGGGAGAACCTGCCATCGAGGTCGAAGAGATGCCGGACAAGTTCGTCTTCACCTTCGAGACCGATGGATCCATCCCGGCCAAAGATGCGCTGAAATATGCTCTGACGACGCTTGAGAACAAGTACGAGGAGCTCAGGGAGCACATCTCCGGTCTTGATTAGATTTATATCCAACTTATCAATCTGGGTCTGGTCCTCCTTTAACGGACCGAACATCCGCAATGAACCGCCGATCGGTGCGAGGGTAGCTCGCTGGGTGTAAAAGCTCAGCTTGGTCCCAACCCTTTTCCCTGCGGGAAAAGCGTTGACGGAAGGGACCGGTTGAAACCAACCGGCCTTCGGCGCGTGCCCTGGAAGCAGGCTTCCAGGGCGCCGTTGACCGAAAGCTTCCCTTCGATTGGTGGTTTGAAGTACATCCGCCAAAGAAACCACCAATCGGTGCGAGGGTAGCTCAGCTTGGTCAACGGCGCTAGATTGAGGGTCTAGTCCCGTAGGGGTCCGAGGGTTCAAATCCCTTCCCCCGCACTTTTTAC
>JBLIRI010000080.1:0-10221 GCA_049472235.1 Thermoplasmatota archaeon
GGCTGGGCACCCTCGTGATGCTTCTTTTCTCCATCACCATGTTCTCGGTGGGAATGCTGGCAGAGATGCTCCTGCAGACCGTAGGGCACCGCGGCATGACCAAGAATTTTTACCGGGTCCTGAAGGGGAACTGATCCACATCATTCAGGGACCGGGATGGGGTAAGGTTCCGGTGGGGGGACATCACAGACCACAGGTCCGGAGAGTCTTTGTTTGTACTCCAGACGGGAAAGGGTTTCCGAATCCTTGATATGGAAGATAAGGGTGACCGTGATGTTCTCTCCCGGTCCGATGGGACTGTGATCGTAATCCTCGCTGTTATGGACCCAGATACTGTCCCCGGCTGTCGTTTGTGCATAGAAATGGGGTATGGATACCTGAAAATCGGTCTCGTTATTTAGATTCTTGATGTTGACATCCAGCACCATCCATTTCTTGCCCTCTACCGGGAGTTGTCCATCCACAGCATACTGACTGTGCCAGGAGCCGCTGACATCAATGGATATATTCGGGTCCACCAGCTCGTCCACATCCTCGAAGTTCACCGCAAGAAATACAAGTATGATCATCACGACCATGCTCGCCAGCGCCAGGAGTTCCTTGTAGCCTATCCGTGGTTCCACGGGGGAGGAGAATTCTGTTCCCTTATGGTTTTTTTGCTGCTCCATGGTCATTATGGGCCGGGATGCACGGTAAATTGTTTAATCACAATGACGATAGACTTGCAATGGAAGCGGGCGAAGCAGACGGCGAACGAAATGCTAAGGCAGGGAATGTGAAAAGCATTCCCGGTTTGCCCTTGGCCGCATTGACCGTGTGTTATCTGCTCCTTCTCATCTTAACTGCCGGGGCAGGGTCGGATTGGAGCTCCTTCAAGCTGGTCTACATGCTCTGGTTCCTGACCTATGTCGGTGGTCTCTTCCTCCTCATGCGCTCCCAGATGATAAGCAGGTTCGAGAAGCTGGATCCAGTCTGGATCTCTGTTATACTCTTTACTGCGACCTTCCTGCTTCACCTCCCCTTCCTCCTGGGTGATGTCTCCTTGTCCCAGGACATCCTGAGGCTGGAGAAGAGGGGCGAGCTTCTGATGGATGGAAGGTTCCCCTACAGGGATTTCGACGTGAACAAGCCTCCTCTTTACATATGGATGGTGGGGGCCCTGTCACTCCCATTCGGTCCGGACCAGCTGGTCTTCAGGGTGGCTTTTTCAATAGCGAGCTCCCTGGTTCCTGTTGTGATGTACCTCGTTCACAGGAGAATGGGTGCCTCAAGCACCATCGGCGGAAGGGGCCCTTTCGGAATGCCGCTGCCGGGTTTCAACTGGATGACAGCCGCGATCGCATACATGCTATGTCCGATCCCCCTGATGGAAACCGGGATGGGGGGCCATTTCGATCCCGTCGTCGTCCTTGTATCCATGGTCTCATTTCTTTATCTGGTCAGAAAGAAACCCATGATCAGTGGAATTTTTCTCGGGGCGGGGTTTGCACTCAAACTTTACCCAATGTTCCTTGCCCCGATCTTCTTCCTTTCCCTGGATCGGTGGAGCGACCGGATCAAGTTCACCGGCTCGTTCTTCCTCGTACCCGTATTGGCATCCCTTCCTGTCCTGTTTGTCGACCCATCGCTGATGGCCGAGTACCTGAGGTATCAGTTCGTGAACTGGTATTCGGGATTTTCGATAAGGTACCTCCTCGAGATCGTGTTCTCCGGGGCCGGACTGCCGGAAAAGGCCGTATATTATCTTCTAACATTGATCCTTCTGTTGGGGACCATCTACCTGCTTGTAAGGGGTTTCGTCGGGAAGTTCAAACGGGTGGATGTCGGTTTCGTGTTCGCCCTGCTCCAGGTCCTTTCCGTTATGGGGGTCGTCCTCTCGTCGATATTCTACTTCCGGGGGGCAGGGACAACATTGGACCGGCTCTCGGCATATCTCTCCCTTGCTTTCTCCATCCTTGTCGTTTCCGGCGGGTTGTATGTCTTTCTGCATTGGAGGCCTATTGGGCGCCCTTGCTTCAAGGGCATCTCTTTCGGAACCCTTCTCAGGGGGAGATTGAATCTGGAATTGATACCGTTGATCTCGTCGTGCATACTCCTCCTGGTGGTGCTGACATCGGCGCAGTTCCATCCCTGGTACATCGCATGGGTCCTGCCATTCTCCCTTGCCTCGGGAAATGAGTACTGGGGCTGGTCCACACTTCTTCTCATGGCATCATTGCAGTACAATTACTATCCTCCGTGGGAGCTGGCAGGTTTCTAGATCATGATCCCAGGAACTCATCCCTTGCCCGGGCCAGGTCGACGCCGCTCCTGAGAACATAGATGTTGAAGGTCCAAAAGTCGATGGGTATCTCCCCCTCGATCTCGGATCCCCCGTCAGACCTGCTGTATGCTCTGTGGAAATCGAAATACTGCCGGATGAAATCGACATAACCCTCATGGTTCGTGAGCTCGTACGTTAGTACGACAAGGGTCACATCATGGTTCGCCGTGGCGTTGATCAGATGTTCATCAGACAAGGGAGGATGCCGGACCATCGCCAGGTTCGCCACCTCGGGAGGCTGGAGCCTGTTGGCGTAAACACCGATTATCGGATCGCCCGAGATTATGAGGTCACCCTCGTCGCTCAGCAGTTCGACCTCCTCCGCGATATCCCGCTCCAAGGCCCTCTCGGTGACGAATACAAGTCCTGTCTCAACGCACAGGGATATCAGAAGGAACAGTATTCCGGCAGCGATGAGGATCTGACCCGACCTGGACCTCCTTCCCATCTCGTATGGACGGCTTCCGATCACCAATTGGTTCCCTTTTGCCGATCGCTCATCGACAAGGATCTGGAATCCCCTGCCTCCGAGGTAGCATATCGGAGGCAGCAGGAGAACGAGGTAATGCTCCCATAATGGTGATTGAATTATTATGAAGATGAACAGCGGGACCGCCCAGACCAGCATCAGTTTGGTCATTCTGCTCCCTCGATCACGGGAGACGGCAACAAAGGAGAGTATGATGGGGACGGAAGAGAACAAAGCGAAAAGCAGCAGGGTCTGGACCTTGTCCATTACGGGCATATAGGGTCTTTGGAGGTTGTCAAGGAGTATCCCGTCCAATGTGTTTCTGAAACCGTAAACGGACATCAGAAGGAGCGTCGGGACCAAGGTGGAAAGGGCCAGTGATACAAGGTGCCAAGACCGTACGCCGCTTTCTGTCCTTTTCGATCTGTCGAGGACGATCATCACGAGAAGATATAGGCCAAGTGAAATGATCGGGATGACCGCGAACAGTTTGGACATAGCGGCAAGAGAGAACAGAAGGCCAGCGACAACTACCAAGATTCCCTGGGTCCTTTGGTTGACCGGTCGGTCTCCGCGATCGAAAGGATCCAGCTCTTTGAAGTAGGTCGCGATGACGTAGAAACCGAAGATCAGCAGGACCGCGGCATACAGGTCGAAGCTCACATGGCGGCTCTCTTTGAAATATACATAATTGAAGGCTAGGAACATTGATGAGGCAATGGCCATCCTCCTGTTCGAAATGCCTCCCGAGAGAAGGACCATTCCCAGAATACCGGCGAGGGACAGCAGCACGGTCATGGAGCGGACCATCAGCGGATCTCCCTGCAGCAGTTCGATGACCAGCGAGAACAGAGGTCCCTGCTGGGTGTGGATATCGGTGTACATACGATACCCGCTGCTGGCAAGCTTTCCGGCCATGAGGAAGACCCCCTCGTCCGCCCCGTTGTTCCCGAGGGTCTTCGAATATCCGGGGAAATTGAAGGGATTCATCAGATTATAGAACCTGATGAGCCCCGACAGGAACAGGATCGCAAGGAATGGAAGGTACCTCCCGTTGCCTTCGGAACCGGACTCGGTGCTCATCATCCGGGCAAAATGGTATCGCCTTATAGACCTTTCCGAGCACCACAACATCAGGGATAACGGTCGTAAACGAAACTGACCTCATGGTTCCCCTCGTTCAGGCAGACCCCCATCAATGCATGGTAGACCCTTTCGGTATCGTACCTGTTTCCGTCCACGATCACGTCCCATGATGGGTAGTAGCTCTGGCCGAGGACCAGGAAGGATGTCTTCGAAAGCGAGACCTCGATGTCCACCCTGTTGTGCTTGATGACTGAAATTTTCAGGGTCGAATTCTCTGATGATGGTGCCTCTTCGTCGCCCCTTGCTTTTGGAAGGGTGTTGACCAGTACGGATGCCATAGGGTCGAATCCGATACCTCTCAAGGTCCCGATAGCTTCCTCATCGGTCATAACGGTATGATCTCCTACCAGGAAAGCTCTGTGGAGGGCACCGGGATTTTCGTAGACAAAGACCCGTTTTCCTTCGTATTGAGCGTGGACCAGCCTAAAACCGCTTTCCATTATGATCTCCGGTGAAACTATGTACCTGACGCCGAGCATGTCAAGTACCGGATGCTCCCGGTTGTGGGAGAGGTTCCTGATGGTCCCGATCAGTTCTGAATAGTACCTGAGCTCGATCGGATTGTATCCCTTCACCGTCTCGAGCCCGTGAATTATCTGGAAGTTGTCGATCATCAGATCCTCGGGGTCGTAGACCCGATATCCTCCGGAGTTCTTCTGAAGGAAAGCGATGTAAGGCTCGACCCTGTAGATGTCGTCGGGGTCCCTGGAATCAATGAACGGCATATGGTAGAATGCAAGGTTCAGGATGATGAAGGAAGTCAAGACGAGACCAAGGCGCCTTTTCGCTTCACTTTCCCTCGCCCTCCATATCAGAATACCAGCGGTGCCCATGAGAAGGAGCAGAAAGACCAAGACGTCGACGGTCGCGGTGTCGAATGTCGAGCCGATGATGGACACCTTGTCCGTTGCATTTCCCTCGTCCGGGACAACTTTGGTGATGAGGTCCTCGGTGAGCGCCGACAAAGGAGACCGCACGGCCATGAAGATGATCACGAGGACAAGAACAGCAGGAACTGCTCTGATCATGGACCTGGCAACCGACATGAGACGCTTTCTTTCCTGGATCTCCAACCTTTCCCCAAGCGACCGGAGACCGAATCCGGCAAGAATTGAACCGGAGAAGAGGGCGAGAAGAAAGAACCTGGCGGGGACGCGGAGTATGTCAAATCCGGGAACGAGCTTGTAGAAGACCCAGTAGACCGGCGTGAACCTTCCCATTGCCATAACGATCGAGAATATCCCAAGGCCGAAGAAGAACCTGACATAGCGGTTCTTCCTGAATTTCCATGAGCATGCGATAAGAACGAGCGTCGGAATACCCATGTATATTGAAAGCTCCCAGTAGTTCCAGAAATGAAGATAGTTGGATTCCAGGGGGGTGCCGAAGAATCGGGGAACGAGGGACGTTACGAGATAGTAGGGGGGAAGTGAGTAATCGGTCGCCCATAGGTAGCTCATGCCCCCGCTCCTGGTCGATTGCTGTGTATATATGTACGTGGGTATTATCTGGATCGCGGCAATTATGAGGGAGACGACGCCCCCCAATATCGGGGCTGGTATGGTTCCCAGCCATTTCTTCGCTTTTTTCATATACGCACGGTGCCAGTAGAGATGGTACAGGTAGCTTATCAGGAGCATGATCACGGAGAAAAGGACGATCTGGATATGACCTGCAAGGAACTGCATGCCCACGAGGAGACCCGTCAATGCACCCCATTTCAAGCTGCTTCTCTTGACCGCATGATCGAAGGAGAGGTAGATCATCGGTATCCAGCTTGCAGAGCAGACCTGTCCGTAATGCCCCGAATAGATGTGGCCGATGAAGTACCCGCTGAAAATGAAAATTATCCCCGAAAGGAAGGAAGCGTTGCCTCCAAGACCGACCCTTTTACCGACAAGGTATACCGAGGTTCCGGCAATGAACAGATGGAGCATGAAGCTGAACCCGAAGGCCGAGTGGGCGGGAAGGAGAGCGAAGAGCAGCAGGTTGATGGGATAGAAGTATCCGAGCTGCATGTTCGCGAGGAGCGGCTCCCCGCCGTAGTTGTAAGGATTCCAGAACGGAAAGACGCCATCATTCGCGGCGTCCCCGGCAGCAAATCTCCAAGGGTAGAACTGCTCCACTGTATCCGAATGATCGGAAAATATCATCCAATCCGGATGGAGCAGGACCTTCCAGAAGAAGAGGCAGATGGTGATGAGGATAAGGATGATGTATACGAGGTCCTCCCTTCTGCCCCCGTTGAAGTACCATCCCGGGTTCATCAGTTTCCTTGAAAGTGGGACGCGCCCCGGCTCTCCCTTCATGATGGACCCCTTCATGATAAGGCTCGAACCCCTATTTCATTGATTTGCCATCTTCTTGGACCTGGTCCTGAGGTATCCAAGGGAAAGGATGCCCAGGGGGATCGATATCCACAGGGAAGTGGCGACCTGAAGGAGCGATGCCGCCATTGCGGTGACCTCCTTCACCGAGAGCAGCTCGAGGACGGATTTGCTTCCGAATACATTCCCCGCGCCGATGGGCAGGATGAACCCCAGGATGTTGGCCACGGCTATCGCGGCGATAGCTTCGGGAAATGATATGTAGACGTCCCCGGGGAGGGCCTGTACCACCAGGTAGAACCTCAGCCCCTCGTTCACCCAGATCGCGAGCGTGAGCATGATCACGCCAGCACCGGTCCAGGGATTTCTCCTTATGGTCCTTATCGAAGAATGGTACCTTTCGACTGACCCTTCAAGCTTTCCGAACAACCTGTGGAACCTTGATCCCCTGTTGCCGCGGGTGATGATCAGGGCGATCCGCTCGAGAAGTCCGTTCATGGCCCTGAGGAACTTCCTGTTGACCAGAAGGAGGATGGCGGTGACGATCAATGAGCCTCCAATGGCGATCACGATGGCCATGCCCATCACGTCCTCGAACCCGAGCTCTGACATCAGGTAGGCAAGGCCGAGGACGGCGAAGAGGAGGATCGTCAGTATATCGAGGGATTTCTCGGCGAATATGGTCGCGACCCCTTTTGAGAGCCTGTTCCCGGTATGCTCCCTCAGCATGAGGGCCCGGACGGGCTCGCCGCCGACCTTGCCCGGGGTCGAATTGTTCAGTGCCAGGGAGGCCAGGAATATCGGAAGCGTTATGAACCCGACCTTTTTCGCACCCATTCCCTTCAAAAGTCCGTACCATCTCATGACCTTGCAGGTGATATTGAAAAAATAGAGGCCAAGGACCAGACCGATGAGCTGAAGGTCCGTATCCGAAAGGACGTCAAGTGTATCCGTGACATCCGCGTTCAGCATGAGGACTGCGATAAGAAAAAGGCCGAGGAAGATGTAGAGGATGTCCTTCCAGTGCTTCCTGATATCCAAGTCGGGCCCCCACTCTACTCAGGGAGCGGTCTACCGATTGACCAGTATTTAACACTCTTCATGGAGGCGGGGTCAACGCTCCTCCTTCCGTCAATGACCGCCGACAGGTGCTTTTTCGAACCCCAGTCCAGGTTCTTGAACTCGGGCCATTCCGTCATCAGGAAAACCATCTCCGCTCCATCGACCGCTTCCTCCGGGTCCGTCGTGTAGGATATTTCCGGGATGAGCTCCCTGAAGTTCTCGATCGCTTTCGGGTCCGAACCGGTGACGATCGCACCCCTCTCCAACAGAGCTTTGACGACCGGGATCGATCTGGACTCCCTTATGTCGTCGGTATCCGGTTTGAAGGAAAGACCCAGCACTGCGATCTTCTTTCCTTCAAGGGGCCCTGCGATCCTTTCACCTACCTCCACGAGGTGGATGGGCTGGAGCTCGTTGTTCTCCATCACGCCATCGAGCAGGGGTGTTCTTATGCCCCGCTCTTTCGCGATGCTGCGGAGGGCGGAAACGTCCTTGGGGAAGCACGAGCCTCCGAAACCGGCACCTGCCCTGAGGAAATGGGGATTGATCCTGAAGTCCATCCCGACCCCCTCCATTATCTCATATACGTCGACCCTCACCTCCTCGCAGATCCTCGATATCTCGTTTGCGAAGGAGATCTTGGTCGCAAGGAGGGAGTTGGATGCATATTTGATCATCTCGGCTGCAGTGGGAGATGTCCGGAGGAACCTCGTCCCAAGGGGCATGAACAGCTCCTCAAGGGTCCTGTAGGTCGCATCGTCCTCGCATCCGATGACCACCCTGTCAGGATGCATCGAGTCGTGCATCGCGGCCCCTTCCCTGAGGAATTCCGGACACATCGCGAGTCCGAGGTCCGGGCCGGTCTTCTTTCCGGAGGTTCTCTCCAGTGTCTCCCTGATGATGCCCGACGTGGTTCCCGGGACCACCGTCGATTTCATGACAACGATATGACGGGCATCCTTGGACCTGAGGGCTTCACCGATGTTCGAGGAGGCCGACCGGATGAAAGTGTCATCCATGGAGCCGTCCTGTCTGGACGGCGTTCCCACTGTGATGAAGGTGATCTCCGTATCCCTGACGGCAGACACCGCATCCAATGATGTCGTCAGGTTCCCTTCCTTTATGTGCTTGATCAGGATATCATCCAGCCCGGGTTCGTAGAAGGGTGCCTTCCCGCCCGCTATCCTCTCGAGCTTGGCGGGGACCACATCAACGAGGATCACCCTGTTCCCGAGCTCGGCAAGGGCTATGCCCGTTGTCAATCCAACGTAACCTGTCCCGATGATGGAAATGTTCATCAGTGGGCCTCCGTCAACGGGAAGGAGGATATCATATTTCAATACATTGCGGTATGATCCTCAGAAAAGTGCTATGGAAGCGTATCCCACTGCTGAAGAGGCGGGGGAGACGTCGTAGCTCGTGGTGTAGTCCAGGAGCTTCGCTTCCTTTGCCCCGAGCTCTCTGGCGGCCGAGTACATCGCGGCTATGGGTCCGAGGCCGCACGCCGTTGTTCCAAGCTTCTTCTTCTCGGACATGGCCCCTTCGAGGTCGAACTTCAGCAGCTTCTCTATTACGGGCATGTCCCTGGACCTCGCGAACTCCCCTGCGTTCATCCCGCTCGGGACGGGATAGCCGTAGTTCCTGCCGCAGTGGGTGAAGTCCGATGACGCTATGATAACGGCATTCCTTCCGGTGGACCTTACTGCTGATGCGACCTTTTCCCCAAGCCACCGTGCGGTGGGAAGGGACTGGTCCATCATGGATATGCAGACCTGCTTCACGCTCTTGCTGAAGTACTGGACGAAGGGAAGCTGCACTTCCATGGAGTGCTCGCTTATGTGGGAAAGCTCGTCCGGCGGAAGACCGATCGCCTCCGCAAGCTCCGTATCGTTGATCATAACTCCCGTCGGGAGGCTGAAATCCTCGAAGGATACGCCGACGGTCTCTCCCAGGCCGTGGTGGTTGGGGCCGATGACGACCACCGTCTCCGGCAATCCGCCGGATGCCATCGAAAGGAAGCCGAAAGCGGCTGTGGGGCCGGAATATGTATACCCTGCGTGAGGGGAAACAAGTCCGATAACCCTCGGCCCTTTCTCCGGCCGGTCCCTTCCCGGGCCACGCTTGAAGCAGTCCTTCAATTCGCCCGTCAATCCTCTCTCGCTTCCGGGATAGAACATACCCGCTACTGCCGGACGCCTCATGACGGGATATTCTTTTGAGCCCTAATAAGGATTCTCAGAGAGTAGCTTCGAAATCCTTGACCTCGACCTTGAAGTCGGAGGAAGATTCGATGGCCCCCCTGTTCCTCAGGACCTCCCGGGTGAGAAGCCAGTATACAATGGCCAGCGCCCTCCTTCCCTTGTTGTTGGAGGGGATGACGAGGTCGACGTACTTGGTCTCGTTATTTGCATCGCAGAGGCCTACGACGGGGATCCTGGAGGTGACCGCCTCCCTGAGCGCCTGCTGGTCCGCGGCCGGATCGGTCACGATCAGGACCTTCGGCTCGATATAGAGGTCAAGTGAGGGGTTCGTGAGGGTTCCCGGAACGAACCTGCCCGGGAAAGCGTTGCATCCGATGATGTCGGAGAACATTCTGACCGGTTTCTGTCCGTACTGCCTGGCGGATACCACCAGTATCTCCTCGGGCTTGTACTTCGCGATCATGTTCGCCGCTACCTTGATCCTCTCATCGGTCTTCTTGATATCGAGGACGTACAAACCGTCCGACCTGACCTTGAAAATGAAATCCTTCATGTCCGCGCTCTTTTGCTGGGTTCCGATATGGACACCGGAGGTCAAGTAGACGTCTTCCTCTATCAGCAGATCCTGGGCGTTCTGGTTATCGCTCATTAGAACAACTCTCCTAGTTCCTCTTCACGGTCAGTGGGATGACA
>JBLIRI010000081.1:0-9680 GCA_049472235.1 Thermoplasmatota archaeon
CCTTTCTCTTCCTTTGTATCTATTAAAGATGAAAGAGATTTTCTGTTTTTTCATACATCTAAGAAAATTGACATTGGATTTGGTATTGGTAATATTCCCTCTTTTATAATGCCTGATGGAATGGTATCATCACTTATAGATGTTCTTACAAAGCGATATCAATTAAAAATCAAAAAGTGAGATCTTATGTGGAGTGATTAATTTTCGATTAAAGCACGTTTCTTAATCCCCCCCGAAGATGGCATGATTTTTCGATATGTTTTTAAAATGCTCAAGGGTTTTTTCGCGAACCAGGGGGGGTCTTTCCTATTTGCGCACGTATTAGGAAACAAAAGTGACGTAATTTCACCCCTGGCATAGTGGAAAGGATTGGGGATCAAGTAGGAAAGAAGCCCCCCTCTAAAACCTTTTTTACATCTACCGCTTTCAACTGTCGGACCAGGGGGCCCCCCTATGGAACCGAACGAGACGCTGATAGAAATGGAATTCCGCGCCAACACCTACGACATCGACTTCGCGGGAGTGATGTCCAACCAGGTCTATCCCCGTTGGCTGGAAGACATGAGGACCGCTCTCATCGACGAATACGCCACCATCAAGGAGCTCTGGGAGGCGGGGGCGGTTCCAGTTCTCGCCCACATCGATATCGATTTCAAGCGCCCCGTATTTCTGCTCGAGAAGATCAAGGGGAGGATGTGGGTGGAGGAGCTCCACGGGGTCAAATGGGCGGTCCGGGCTGAGTTCCTGAAGGAGGACGGGACCGTCTGCGCAAGGTCCTCCCAGTGGGGGGTCTTCGTCGATTCAAAGACGCTGAGACCGGTAGAAGCCCCCGAAGCTCTCCCCAGGGTCGTTCCTCACAAGGGCTGAAAGACACCGGATATCCTGCTCCGAACCATCCTCCGGGGTCCCTTCCCCTGCACCCATTCGACCTCTTCGAGAGAGAGCTCTTCCATTTCCTCGAACAGCTCCCTGACCTCCTCCAGTGAAAAGAAATGATTTAAGATCCCGTCACCCTTGAGGAAGGTGTTCTTCTCGATCTCCTCCCCCGCCCCGAAACGGACATCGTTCACCGAGAGGTCCTGGAACGATAAGACGCCCCCCTCTCCAAGAATATCACGACAGACCCTGACCGCTTTCTTCCTATCCTCCAGTAATAAATTGTCAAGGACATGGTGAAGGAGGACGCAGTCGAATTTCCCGAACTCTCCCGCCAAAAGGAACAGGTCCCCTTCGATAACATCCGCTTCGAACCCTCTCGAGGATATCCTCTCCCTGGCCCTTGAAACGGCAGTTGATGAAATATCGATCCCCACCACCTCGTATCCCATCTCCAGCGCCTGGAGCATGGTGTTGCCGGTCCCGCAGCCGACATCGAGCACCCTTGCCCCCTTCCTCAACCTCGGCAAAGGTAAAAGCGATCCCTTCCAGACTGTAGGATTGTTCTGATACCACCGCTCCCAGGCTGTTCTCTGGTCCATTAAACGTCAGAGACCGAACAGACCCTTAATACCATCGGCCATGAACTGCACGGCGATAGCACCCAGCAAAAGACCCATTATCCTCGAGAAGATCTTGGTCCCGGTCCTCCCGAGCCTCTTGAAGATCCTGTCGGTATTGCTGAGAACGGCATATGCCACGAGCAAAACGACGAGGACGCTCATTATCACGATCAGGACGCCGAGGAACTTGTTCGTTGGCGAGTCCGCGACCGCTATCATCACCGTTGTGATGGAACCCGGACCTGCAAGCAGCGGCATCCCCAGAGGAACGACCCCCACCTGGTCCCTTTCCAGGTTCTCCTTCTACTCCTTGGGGTTGAGTTTGGCCTGCGGGGTATTCCCCCTCACCATCTCCATGGCAATAAGGAACAGAACTGCCCCACCAGCTACTCTGAAACCGTCCACGGTGATATGAAGCGCCTCGAATATCAACCGTCCGAGAAGGGTGAACACTATGAGTACGCCACCCGCCACGAGGATGGCCTTCTTCACCACCTGCTTCTTGTCCTTGGGATCGAACCCCTGGGTGAGGACCGCGTAGTTGGGGACGGCCCCCATGGGGTTGATGATGGCGAAGATGGAAATGAGCGTCGATATCGCGAACTCCAGTACCACGAAGTCCCGGTGGAGCAATATCCTGTATTTAAGGCCATCGACCCATCGACTAGTTATTTCTAATTGGAGCCGCATAACCTGTCGGATGATGCCAGCCTCGAAGGTGGACGGAAGGGCGGCCGTATCACTGTTCTTCCTGATGGTCCTGGCTGCCGCCCTGGTCTCCGGGTGCCTCGGGAGCGGCAAGCCCAGCGACCGCGACGGCGACGGGGTCCCCGACAGCGAGGACCTGTTCCCGGACGATCCGACCGAATGGGCGGATTCCGACGGGGACGGCATCGGCGACAATTCCGACAGAGCCCCGGACGCCCCCGACCACGGCGTCGGCCTCTCCTATCTGGACGATACCGAGGCCGACGGGACATGGACCGTCCTCATCTCCGCGTCCGCCGATCTTGGCGTCCTCCTCGTGAACAATACGGGATTCGTCGACGAGACGGTCACCCTCGAGGTGGAAGGAGGATGGGGGACCCCCGAATCCACATCGCTCCAGCTATCGCCGGGAGAAATGGTCCCGGTCGTCATCAGGTTCTCCGGACCTGTCGGCGACCCGCTGACGATCACAGCAGCGGTCAAGGAGGCCCCCATTCCCGTCAACGCCACAATCCATCTCGAAGCCCAGGAAGGGACCCAGGGCTCCGTCACGAGCAAGGGGGACAAGGTCGTCGTGGAATACGTTCTCCACGACCTTGACGGGAACCTGCTCGATTCGGGCACTCTCCCCGCTACCGCAGGAGAACGTTACGTGGGTCCCGCCCAGCAGCTGGGATACATAACCGGCTTCTATATGGGCCTCCTGGGGATGAAGAAGCCCGGCCTAGCAGGCCTCGGGTCTCCCGGGGAGACCAAGACGATAAGGGTCCCGCCGGAACTGGCTTACGGAACGGACCCCGACGCACATCAGCTCGGAGGGGAAACACTCATCTTCACCCTGACGCTGGTCTCGTCCAGCTGAGGGAACATATCCCTAAATAATCCGTAAGCCATCCGAAGATGACCAGGGAGAGAGCAAGAGATGTACGACAGGTCTGCCAAGGGGGTGAGGTTCCAGCTGTACGCATTGAACATGTGGGTGGCTGCCCTCGTCGTCGCCTTCGGCATGTTCTTCATAATGGAATCCTTCCTCGGTTTCGTCCTTGCGTTCCTGATATTCTCCCTGGCCGTGGTCGGCCTCGTGTTCTTCATCCTCGGGACCATTCAGCTCGTCCTCGGGGGAAAAGAGGTCAGGAACACATCCTACGTCGTGACCTCCCTGCTCCTTCTGATCCTTTCCCCATTCGTGATCCTCGGGGGCGTCTTCAACATCCCGCCGATGAACTACATAATCATCCATATCGGGATATGGATGCTGTTCACCTCCCTGGTCCTGCCGTACTGGAAGCTCGGGGGGGCCATACCAGGGGCAATAGCCATTCTCTGCCATACTGTTCTCCTGGTCTACACCCTTGTTACGGTAATGACCGACAGCGAGAGCCTGAACATGCCGGTCTTCCTGGGCCTTTTAGGAGCCTATTTCCTCTTCCTCGAGTTCTCCATACTGGTATCCTATCTCAAGATAAAGAACCTCCAGGCGGAGGTCGAGCTCGTCGAAGGGGAGGCAAGGGGGTCGGTGGAGCTCGGACCCAGGGAGAAGGCGGAGCCGAGACCGGAGAGGGAGCTTGCATCCGGAAGGTCGGGAAGCCTCACCTTCGACGTCAGGGAGCCTCCGAAATCGGAACCCGGACCGTCCCCCGCCTTCAAGGTGCTCGAGTACGAGTTCTCCGGGTCGACCGATGAGAAAGCATCCGAAGCGGACCGGTTCAAGGGGGTCCCGACGAAGCCCCCCGAAAAGGAGCCCCCGAAACGCAAAGGCCCAGTCACCGGCCGCGTCCTGAAGTTCGAGGAGGTTCTCAAGAGGGCGGAGGCGGCGGAGCAGAGGAAAAAGGAAAAGACCGATGCCGATGAGAAGTTCACCGTGGAGGAAGAGGAGGAGATCGTTCTTTCCTACGAGGACCTCTACATAGAAGGTCAAACATTGTACGAGATATTGAAGGTCCCCCGCACGGCTACCGCGATCGACATCAAGAAGGCCTACAGGAAAAAGGCGCTCATGTACCATCCCGACAGGAACGTCCAGATGGGTCCTCTCTACGCGGAGACCATCGGGATGGAGATGAGGAAGATAAACACCGCAAAGGACATCCTTCTCGATCCCGGCAGGAGACAGCTCTATGACAGGCTGCTCGATACCCTTGGTTGAAGGATCAGAACGGGTTCCCGGTCAGTCTCTCGAACATCTCCCTGTACAATTCCGAGACCTTTGTTATCTCGCTTTCCGGGAGGGCCGGGATCGGAGGTTCGTGGTCTTTGGCGACCCCCGCTTCCCGTGACTTCATGAGCATGTCGTGATAACCAGAGATCCGGTAGTACTGCCTCACGACCTCCTTGGACAGCTCAACCAGCTTGCCGTTCTCGTACTGGTCCACGTCCCAGAACCTGTCCTCGTCCGCGGTCCCGAAGGTGTCGACCAGCATCAGCCTCCTGTCCTCGTCGAAGCCGAACTCCTTCTTGCCGTCGACATGGATGAGGCCCCTGGACTTGGCCTGCCTGTCTATCAGGCCGTCCACTTTCATCACGCTCTCGTATATCTCATCCCACTCGTCCATCGTCAACCTGGCAAGCTCCCTTGCTTCCTCGTTGGTGACCGGTCTGTCGATGGCCTCCAGTTTTGTCGTTGCCTCGAAGAGGGGCTCCGGAAGGGGCTCCCCGTACTTCGGTGTGTGGTCCCGGGGGAAGCCGACCTCCTCGTTTGTGACCTTCCCCTTCTTCATCCGGTCGAGAAGCGACCCCGCGACATAGTAGCGGGCGATGAACTCCAGCGGGACCAGAATCGAGGTGGATTTCATGTCGATCCTGCTGAGGTCCTTCTCCACCTTGACCCTCCTGACCCTCATGGAGCCCGGACCGGTCATTTTGATGAAATGGGAGTTGATCCCGAGCTCCCTCGACCTCTCGAACCAGAAGGCGGAGGTCCTGCAAAGGCTCTCCCCCTTCCGGGGTATCATGGAAGGTATCACCTTGTCGAAGACGGATATCTTGTCGGTGAACCTGAACTCGAGCTCGCTCGTCCCCTCGACCTCGTAGACCTCCTTGACCTTTCCTACCTGGATCAATCTCAGCGCTTCTCCTTCCGTCATGGCACCACAACCGTATGAAAAAAGGGTAACCGGTCGAACTATTTATCCTTCTTGCCGGAACGTTTCTTTCTCTTCCGAGTCCGTGGCTTTTCCTCCGCCGGCGGCTCCTCCGCCAAACGGGGTTTTTTCTTCCCTTTCTTTCCCTCTTTTCTCTCTTCCCCGGGCTCTTCCTTCTCCGCTTTCTTTTTCGCGGGTCCGAAGACCTCGTGCCCTGCTTTTTTCAGCTTGCTCGAGAACTCGAAGTACTTGAGCCCCCTCATCATCGCCTGCCCTATGGGGACGGTTATCGGAATGTAGACGAAGATCCAGTAGGGGATCCCCGAGCCGTTGGGGTTCATGCAGATCGATCCGCATACCGAGCTCAGCGCGGTCCCCGTCAGCGGCCACTGCATGTCCCAGGGCACTGTCACGGTCGGCTGCGGGACGGACCAGATGAAGGAATAGAGCCACCTGAAGATCAGTATTGCGATCACCATGGATATTATCGATGCCTTCATCTGCTGCATCATCATGGAGGACTGCATCCCCATAATTTCCTGGTTCTCGGACTGCAGTCTTTCCACCAGAGACTGGTTCCCGGACTTGGTCGCCGCCCTGACGGCCTTGTTGTACTCGTTCATGAGCCTCTGTTTCTTGGCAAGGTCGATCCAGTCCATTGTGAAGTGCCTTATCCCAGTGGATATGGATATCGTCAGGATGCCCGCGCCGAACATGGTCAGCAGGGGAAACCTTCCCCCGAACCCGATGACGGGGTAGAGAACGATCCCGACGATGTCGGATATCTGGTTCCCGAGGTTGCGGTCGAACATTATTAGGAAAAGGAAGGCGAAGGAAATGACGAAGATGAAACCGGACGGGCCCTGGCAGCTCTGCAGGGGGTTCTGAACTTGGGGTGCCTCCTCTTTATCCGCCATTTTCGGTCCTCATTATCCGTCTTTTTTTAGAAGAGGGCCGGGACCGAGATTTGAACTCGGGCGAGGGGATCCACAGTCCCCGATGCTACCAGGCTACACCATCCCGGCCATTGTTGGGACGACCTTACTTCATATCCATATTATATAAATTGTTTATCATGAGGCGGGATCGGGGGCGCGGACCCGGTTGCTCATCCGTCCGGATGAGCTCGGCTAAATTCAAACTGCCCGGCAGACAGGGTGACCGGGGGGAACACCTCCTATCCGCTCCGGGAGGACCTCCTGGTCCTTGCGGTTCGGAGCCTGCCGGTCTTCAGGAACCGCGACGCTCTTTTCCTGTTGAAAAGCCCGAACTTCCAGATGATGAAGGCTATCACCGACAGTCCGAAAAGCTCCTCGGCCAGGGTAAAAGGTTCGGTGAATGCATGGAGCCATCTGATGAGCTCGTAATCCGTGGACTCGAAGCCTCCGAAGAGCGGCCAGAGGGCTCCGTGAGGATCCAGGAACATTCCGTCTATCAGAAGATGGACCGATATCCCAAGGGACATCGGCATCAGCGGTCTGAAGGCCAGAGCCGCACATAGTACAATAAACGCGAACAGGACCGTATGGGCGAATATCCTTCCATTGTTCTCGGGCAGCAAAAGGTGTCCAAGAGGCTTGTCGATCAGGTCCGGCAGGAATGCCCCTAGAGCGAGCAGGCGGACGTCCCAATCAGGTTCCTTCCTGAGGAGGAACGGGACGAGCGGGATACCGAGTTGTCCAAGCGGCATCATGTCCTTACTTTCCCCCGGGGTGCAAATTCAATCCGACCAGCTATTGTCCCTGAGCGACCTCCTGATGAGGTCATCGTCTATCCTGACGGCCTCGTCGCATTCGGCAAGCATCCTTTCGGGAATGTTGTCCCCGTGGTAGAGCCGGACTATCGTACCCATGTCCCTTGCAGCCTTGATCAGGGGGAGAAGGTCGGGATCGGAACATACCATGAATATCTGGTCTATGATCCTCTCGCTGCAAAGCCTCGTGACGTCTATGGCCATGGATACGTTGACGCCCTTCCTCTTGTACTGCCCGTCCTGGGTCTTGGTGAGCTCCCCTGTCCTCACCTTGAACCTGGGAAGATGCCTTAGCGACTGCAGGAACTTCTCCACGCCCTCGTTGCGGGCCTTCTCGTCGGGCGGGGAATCCAGGGAAATGAAGGGTACGGACTTGTAGTAGTAGGTCCGGAACCTCTGCATTTCCTCGGGCACGACGAGCTGGGAGAAGGTGTAGAAATCGATCCTCTGGGAATCGAACTCGTTGCGCAGAATTCCGTCAAAATAATCTCCATCGATAAAAATACAGACCGATTCTCGTTTCATGTATTCAACTCCGAAATTGAATTCAAACTCATCTGCGTATTCTCAGATAACATCAATTACCAGATCACTTCATCGGAGGGTGACCGGTAGGTTCAATGAAATTCATCCATTAAATATCTTTAGAAAATTGTTCAGGGCCTGAGACGTCCCGACGGGATCGATCCTAAGACCTCTGGATGCTCCTCGTACCATTCTATGGTCGATCGGAGGCCCTCCTTGATATCAGTGAACTTCGCCTGCCATCCCTGGTAGTTGAGCTTCCTGCCTGAGGCGTTGTAGCCAAGGTCCATGTAGCCCACGTCGAACCGCTCCTGGAGAGGGAGCTCGGACCCCATCAGCGAAATTACCATCTCCACGATGCTGTTCAGGGTGAACCTCATCTCCGAGGTGATGTTGAGGTAGGTGACGCCGCTGACTATCTGCTTGTGTTTCTTGTGAGGGGACGCCGGCAGGGCCGTTGCCACGCTTGTTCCAGATATGACGGTCTTTCCGGGCGGGTTGTGCTCGGTATGCGCGTCCTCGGAGATGGTGGGGGAGACCTTTCCGGTAATGGACCGGACCACGAGCTCCATTGCCGAGCAGAGGTCCAGGACATGGAGCCAGTCGCGGTATCTCTCTCCTATCTTGCCCGGTATCCACGGGGGCCTTCCGTCCTTTATCATCTTTATGGTCCGCGGAACGATCTGGGTCATTCCCTGGTTGGGGCCTATGATCTCACAGGGCCTGGCGATCGCGATGGGGACTCCCCCTCTTCTTCCAGCTATGGACACCAGCCGCTCCCCGGCGGCCATGGTGGTGGCGTAGGGGTTCGTCGGGTCGAGCGGGGAGTTCTCCTCCCTCCTCTGAACGGTGAACGGGCATGACCCGTAGACCTCGTCGGTGGAAACATGGAGGAGGGGGACGTTGTTCCTGACGCAAGCGTCGGCCAGGACCCTTGCTCCGAGGATGTTGGTCCTGACGGACCTTTCCATCCTCTCGGAGAAATGGGACCTGTCGTTCTCCGTGGCGCAGTTGATCACCACGTCCGATACCTTGAGGTAATGCTCGTACGAGGACAGCTCGCATACGTCGCCCTCCTTGAAAGCGTACCTCCCCTGGAAGGCGGAGATCGACATGTAGTCCTCCATCTTTTCATTTCGGGTCAGGTCCAGGTTTATTATGTTGGCGTCGGGCTCCCTTGACAGGATGTGCGATATCAGGTTGGAACCAATGAACCCGTTGCCCCCGGCTATCAGATAATCCAAAGGCTAACCTCCTGGGAATGAAAGGTATCGGTGGGTATGTTGTAATACTTTTTGGAAGCCGGGGCATCGCAGGCCGCCTCCGGGCTCCCTCCCCAGGCCCGGGTTATCATCCTCCTATTAGAAGGATTAAATATCTTGGTTCACCTCCACCAATCGATGAGTTTGGTCCGGGTCAGACTTCTGATAATGATGCTGTTGGTCGTGCTAGCCGGGGCCTCGGGCGTCCTTCTGCTCCCCGATGACGCGGAAGCCGTCGGAGAGGCCATTGTCACAGTGAATCCCGAATCCGGACAGAGCGCCCTCCACGCGAAGGTGGACCCCTCCAGAGGCGGGATAGTGACGTTCAAGGGCTTCGTCACCCTGACCGAAGCGTTGAGCCCCGATGTCCAGTTCGTCATCGTGAACCTCCAGGCCCAGGTAGAGGGATGGGAGGTTACCGCTATTCCGATCATGACCATGACAAGCTCCTTCACCCAGCTTCAGTTCTCGGTCTCTGTGAGGGTTCCGGCCGGATATCAGACCTCGGGACTGGATGAGACCAAGATAATGACCATCACCGGAAGATGGAACTACGAACCCAACACGAGGAGCGGGGACGTCCAGCCTCTTGATGTATTCATATACATCGATCAGTTCTACGAATACAGGGTCAAATGCGACACACCGTTCATTCAGACCTCCCCTGGAGGCGAGTTCGATATCGAGGTCGAGGTGATCAACGAGGGCAATGGGGACGATGAGGTCACCCTGGAGATCGACCGGGAGACCTTTCGCCGCCTGGACGGCGTACTGCAACGCGGCCTCGCATCACCGGGCGCACCGGACGTCCTCGACGAACTTTCCCGCCTCCTCGACGGCGACGAACCCCTGG
>JBLIRI010000082.1:0-9502 GCA_049472235.1 Thermoplasmatota archaeon
TTCTTCGGATCGGATGACGGCCCGGCTCTTGTAATCGGAAGCCTCGGGCTCCGAATGCATAGAGACGAAAGCGCAACCGGCAAGACCATAGGGTCCGGCGATCCAGGCGGTCAACAATGCAAGGACAACCGTAAGGGGAACCCATCGCATGGCTTCGCCTATCGTTTGATGGATGATTAATCTTTCCCACACAACTGTATCTAGGAAAGGCCCCAGATCGAGAATACGGCCATTGCGGCGAACATGCCCAGTTTGGCTATTCTCTGGCCGAGGCCCGGGTCCTGCCATGACCTGATCGCAGAGATGAGGAGCACCCAGTCGGCGATGGCGATACCGGCGATATATAGAACGTCAGCCCCGATGGAGATCAAGGGAGCCATGCTTGATATTATCGCGAGCATCATAACCGCTGAAGCGATGATGGTCGCGGAGCGTTTCCCGACCTTGATGGCGATCGTCGACCGGAGTCCTCTGTCCACTTCCATATCCTCCGCGTCCTTCATTATCTCCCTTGAGATGTTGGACAGCGAGGCCATGAGGAAGATGGCACCGATCATGAGAGATAGACTTCCGGCGGATGCCCCAAGCAGGAAGGGAGCGCCTGTTAAAACACCTATGCAGATGTTCCCGGCGGCCCCCTTCTCCTTCAGGCTCCTCTCGTACAATACCAGAAGTCCTATCGAGGCCAGGACGATGAGGACCGGAAGGACGGCCTTCAGGAGGAGGGAGGCCGTGGATGCCAGCAGAACACCGGCTGTCCACGAAACGGCAAGGAGCACTCTTGCATCCTTGACGGCTATGAGACCTGCGGGGAGCGGCCGTCTGGGATGGGCCTTCCTGTCTATCTCGATGTCTCCCAGGTCGTTGAGGATATTGCCACCGGAGGCCACGAGGAACGCCGATATGGACAGAAAAATGACGACTGCGGTATGATGAAAAAGACCCTGTTCGGGCTCAACGATGGAACCTATCAGGACCGCTGCGGCTGCCATGGAGCCGTTCAGGGGACGCAGAACGGCGAGGTAGGCCGACATCCCTCCCATGGGTCACTTCAAGGTCCTCATCACGATTTAAATCTCTCGATGCCCGGTATCTGAAATACAATCCGGCGCCGGCCGCCAGGAAAAGGGCCGATCCAAGGACGACAAGTATGACGACAGGCCCGCCGTCATCCCCTCCGTTTGCCGGTTTCTCTTCCTTCAGGATGGGTATCTCGGAACTCCAGGGTCCTTCTTCGGGACCGGTGACCTTGACAATGACCGAACCGGGGGCCTCTTCCTCGGGACCTGTGATCCTGAAGGTTATGTTGAGGGGGTAGTAAAGGCTCTGAAGGCTCTTCGGAGCGTAGGTAACGGTGAAATTATCAGGGAGGCCTTCCACCTCGATATCGAGGTCGAATAGTTCCCCGTTCCGGGGGGTGAGGACCACCCAGAACCGAGATGTCACCATCCCGTCCTCCTCGCGCTCGTAAAGGTATCCTTCCGGCTCGAAGGTCACCTCGAGGAATTTCGCAGGGGGCTCGACCTTCAGGAAGAGGTAGGTCTCGATCTTCAGCATTCCGGCAGTTCCAGTGAACGTGATCAGCTGGTCCTCGAGGGGTTCGGTGAGCTCTATCAAGACCTCCACCGAAACCGTAGGCCGCGTGATGTCCTCCGAGAAGGATATCGAGAGCCCGGGGATATCGGGGGAGTAGGTCAGTGAGACGTTATCATCGAAGCCGTTCTCGGAGATTACGTTCAGGACCAGCGTGGAGTTGCCTCCGACCTGCATGGAGGCCATCGGCTCATCCATGCTGAGCCTGAAGGTCGGTTCCTGCCAGGGATCCACTTCAACATCCACGCCGACCGCCCTCAGGGTTCCGTTGCCGCCGTCCGTTATCATGAAGAACCTGTATCCCCGAACAGGGACCCACCTTTCAGAGGAAAGGGTCCCAAAGATCGTGAACAGGTCCCTGTCCACCGTGAATTCCTCATCGACCCCCTCAAAAGCCATCCCCATCGGGAGGAGGAAGGTGGAGAATTCAAGGACGAAGGGCTGCTGGTCCTGCGAGACCACATCGAAGGATATTTCGATCTGGCCGTCCGCATTTACATCCGTGCTGATGACTGGAGGTAAATTGGTATATTCGGCAACGTTCTCTTTGACATGAACAAAGATGGACTTTCTGAATGTTCCGTGGCTGGTATTGGCCTGGATCATGGCGGGCATGGGATCTTCGCTCGGAGAGATACCTCGTACTTCCAGATATGAGATCGAATTGGCACTGACGGAACTCTCTGAAAGTTGGATATGGTAATTCCCTCCATTACTAGGTATGGACAGTTCCACATCGCCCTCGTATCCTCCCAGGCCTTCAACGATGAAGGGCACCTTGACGGTCTCTCCCGCCGAAACCGTGAACCACTGGAAAGGCAGGATGATCTCGGCACCCAATTCCTCCTGGTAGACCATTGTGACCCTTCCCAGGTAGCTGAGCGCCAGTATCTCGGCCCCTTCATATGCCGGATCGATGTCGAGGATGGCGGTGCCCATGACAAGGTATTCTTCCCGGTATACCTCCTGGAACTGGAACCCGTCCTGGTACCAGATGATCCCGACCCTGTTGTTCCACGATCCTATCGACAGTATCGTGACATCCCTGTATGTCCCCGTTTCCATACCGTATATGAGCTTCCCTTCCGAATGTATTATTGTGCCTGTCCAGTTCCCCTCGGTCATCCAGACCTTCCATACGTCTCCCTTGATCGTGGAGGCGTAGACCTCCTCTCCCGCAATGTTCGGGTCCAAATCCACGACCAGAAGGTCCGTTATCTGGCTGTCCAGGTCTATCATTTCCTTCTGCTTCCAGAGACCCTCGTCGAGATATGATGAGAAAAGGATCCCCCTTCCGCCTCCCAGAAGCACCTCGTTCCCCGGCCTTTCGGGGTACAGGTCAGTTATCCAGCAGGCCTCGAAGATGTCGATGTCGGTTGCGATCGTTGTCGAGATCCAGATATCCCCGCTCCGTGATAGCATGGTTGCCCTTTTCTGCTCCCCCACGACCACGATCTCGGGCTGCTCGGGGCCGCCCACCAGCTCTCCGATGTCGACCTCGTAAAGCCAGTCCATGTCCCTCCAGAGAACATCCGTAGACCAGGCTTTCGCCTCCTCGTTGTATTTGATGAGCTTGACGGAGTATGTCTCGTCCACGGCGATGAGCTCGTCCCCCTCTTCCTCGGGTATTACATCGCCGGAATCAAGTGAATAGACCTGTGCGGTCTCGGATGCCCCTGCGGCGTGAGTGGCCCTGTGCACAACGGTCGAGGTCCATGACCACCTGGTGCCGTGGGTGACAACCACCTTTCCGTTCTTGGAACAGGTTGCAAGCTCGTTGCCTGGGTTGTCGGCCATGAGATCGGCTGCCGTGGCCCTGTAGACAAGGTCGTTCTCGTGGTAGATCCTCTGGGTGAAGAAGGAAGATCCTTCGAAGGACCTTGTTCCGTCGCCATTTTCGACAGCATTTCCTCCATCGATCGTTAAGCCGGTCAGAGCTGAGTTCAGGAGCATCGACAGTATGAGCGGTACCAGCCAGACCTTGCCCTCCATGGAATATTCATCAGGGATGAGGATATTTCAAGATATCGGTTCATATTGGTATCTACTGGATATTCCGTTCCTCGACAACAAATATTTGGGTTATGGTGAATTCACAGGACGGTCCATGAAATGAACCATTTGGACCAATAGCAATAAGGATGAAGGTGGAGCTTCAGTGAACGGGAGCACCACCACCGCCCGATCCTTCGACCTTGACCTTTACCAGATGATCATAGGTCAGCAGAACCTCGAAGGAGTTGCCTGTGTCCCTCGGACGGCCTGGCAGTGAGATGGGAGGATCGAACCCGCTCTGGTAATCGCCCACATTCACCAGGGTGATGACAATGACATGGGCCCCCGTTCCGTTGGTATGGTCAGGTTCCATTGTGTACTGATGGTTGAAGGCCAGGGAACCCTCTCCGTTCCTCGGATTCCGACCACGTTCGGAGTAAGGGGTCGCGTTGCAGGGGGTGAAGGAGAGCTCGAACTGGTCGGGCTGGTTCTGGAAATTTCGCAGCAGGAAGGTCTGGTCCGGTTCGTCCGTCCATGTAAGGGTGACGTTGATCCAGACGATGTTCGGCTCCATGATCATGATCTCGTTGGTGTCGCCGTCACCTTCGGAAAGTGTTCCGGAGAAGCTCAGGGTCGTGCTCCGGAGCTCATAGCGGTATTCGTCATCATCGCCGTTGAAAGGGTCCCCGACGTATCCGGTGACCCCGAGCGAGACGCCGACTATCATGATGATCGGTATCACCGCCCATGGAGCAAGGAATGAGAGCCTGTGGTTGAAGAAACCGCTCTTTCTCGGTGTTGCTGCCTCTGTTTTGGGGCTGATCACCCTGTTGTAGATGAGGAAACAGCCCATTGTGAAAAGTCCGATCGCAACGTATATCGCCCAGAACAACCTGGAATGGCCGCTCCCGACCGCTATCCAGTCCCACATTACCCCGCCGAACAGGGAACCGACAACGTTCCCGACCGCCGAAGGCAGAAAGGCATATCCCATGTAGAGTGCAACCTTGTCCTCGGGGGCGATCTTCGAGACGTAGGATATGAAATTGGGGTGCGTTATGAACTCTCCGAGAGAGTAGATGAAGATCCCGAGAGCCATTGCATACCATAGAGGTATCATCCCTATGATGAAGAGGCCGAAGCTGAAGATAAGCATTCCAGTGATCATGAGTTTCAGGGAATCGAACTTATCGGTGTACTTGGCCAGGAATGGACCTAGGGTGATAATTGTAAGGGGGTTGATGGCGCTGATAAGGGGGGCGGTGAACCATTTCCACGGTTGAATTCCGAACCCAAAATAATATGCTGGAATGAATGTGTGCATGGATGAGAATATGATGAAGAAACCGGAGTAAAGCAGCAGCAGGACCGCGAACTTCCTGTCCGAAAGGACGACACTGAGTTTTTTAAAGGCTTTCAGGATCTTTTCGTCCGGGTCCTTTTCAACGGGGTCCCTGTAGAAGAATAAGGTGATCAGCAGATTTACCGTGATCAGAACTGCCCCGACCGCGAACACTATCTGGGCGAAATGCTGCGGTATCAGGAAGCCTGTGGCAAGCATCGCAAGGAAGGATCCCCAGTTTATCGAAAGGTAGTAGATGGAGTATGCGGAGTTCCTTTGCTCTTTCTTGGTCACATGTGCGATGGTCGCCGAAACCATGGGTTTGAAAGCGCCGGCCCCCACACCCCACGCAACTATTGCGAAGAAGAAAGACACTTCAGACCTCATGAAGGTCATGGCGATGTACGATGGTATCAATATGAGGAACGCAAGGGTCAGGATACGCTTGTAACCGATCTTCCTTGCCAGGGAGGCGGATATTATCGGCACGAAATACAGCAGGAAAACTAGCAGTGCGTATAGGGCTCCATAGACCGTTCCGGAGAAACCGAGGTTGTAGATGGCGTGGACGGGAAAATATCCCATGATGCCGTAGTATGCCCCCCGCTCGAAGAGCTCCAGTGAAATAACGACCCAGTACTGGGCGCTGTACTGCCTGTATGATCTTGGAACAAGGTCCTTGAAGCCCACCGTTCTCAACCTCCGGGGTCCAATTGGCAAAAGAAGGGGCTCATATAGGTAGTTTATGAACCGCCGATGAAAAATTGTATCATCTGATTATCCTGAAGTCTCGGAATTCCCCTGTCGGTTTCTCCCATATGACCTCCGTCGAGGTCACCCTTGCCATAGGCTGTTGGTGGGCGTTCCAATCAAGGAGCTTCTCAAGGTTCCCCCTGTCACCCTCAGCGACGGATTCCACCGAGCCGTCAGGCATGTTCCTGACCCAGCCGACCGCCCCCAGTTCCACCGCCTTCTTCTGGCAGTTGGCCCTGAACCAGACCCCCTGGACCCTTCCCCGGTAAACGACATGAAGACGTTCCATATCCCGTGAATGTATTCCGGGATATTTCGAATTTTCCAGCCCCTTCGTTCAAAAGGCAGAGACGCGATCATGGCCAGTCCAGAAATCCGGATGGAAAGCTTTATACCATATCTCTCTATACCACCCACGCCCGGGCCCTCTAGTGGGACCAGGTATTCTATCTCATCAAGAACAGGGTGATCCGATGTCCGCTAAGAAGAACATGAAATCCATGGACGGCAATACCGCAGCAGCCCATGTCGCATATGCTTTCTCCGATACTGCCGCGATATATCCCATAACCCCCTCCTCTCCGATGGGAGAGGTGGCCGATGCATGGGCCGCCCATGGAAGAAAGAACATTTTCGGTCAGGTCATGAAGATCGTGGAGATGCAGTCCGAGGCCGGTGCCGCAGGCGCCGTTCACGGCTCACTGTCGGCGGGGGCCTACACCACAACATTCACAGCATCCCAGGGTCTTCTGCTCATGATACCCAACATGTACAAGATCTCCGGGGAACTGATGCCAACCGTATTCCATGTTTCGGCAAGGGCCATCGCTGGCCAGGCACTATCCATCTTCGGAGACCATCAGGACGTCATGGCTGCAAGGGCAACGGGATTCGCCCAGCTTTGCTCGGGTTCAGTCCAGGAAGTAATGGACCTCTCTCTCGTAGCCCACCTGTCAACCATCAAGGCGCAGGTCCCCTTCATATCCTTCTTCGACGGCTTCAGGACCTCCCACGAGATCCAGAAGATCGAGGAGATCGAATACGACCAGATGATGGAGCTCGTTGATTGGGAGGCCGTCAAGCTGCACCGCAGGAGAGCCCTCAATCCTGAGCATCCGCATCTCAGAGGGACGGCCCAGAACCCGGACATCTACTTCCAGGTAACCGAGGCTGGCAACAAGTACTATCTCGCGGTACCGGACATTGTCGAGCAGGAGATGGAAAAGGTCTTCAAGCTCACGGGAAGGAGGTACCACCTTTTCGATTATTACGGATCCAAGAATGCCGAGAACATCATCATCCTGATGGGGTCCGGAACCCAGGCAGCCGAGGAGACCATAGACCTTCTCAACTCGAAAGGAGCCAATGTCGGTATGCTGAAGGTAAGGCTGTACAGACCTTTCTCGGCGAAGCACTTCCTCGCAGCCCTTCCCCCATCGGTCAAAAGGATTGCCGTCCTGGACAGAACCAAGGAGAACGGAGCCTTCGGGGAACCCCTCTATGTTGATGTAACCTCCGTCCTCAAGGACGCGGGAAGGAACATACTGACCGTTGGCGGAAGATACGGTCTCGGATCCAAGGACCTGACCCCCACGATGATCAACGCCGTTTTCGATAACC
This sequence comes from Thermoplasmatota archaeon, assembly GCA_049472235.1. GTDB lineage: Archaea > Thermoplasmatota > Penumbrarchaeia > Penumbrarchaeales > Penumbrarchaeaceae > JAFGLL01. The sequence goes on from JBLIRI010000082.1 coordinate 7,304, forward strand.
TGAGGCTTCCCGAGCCCAAGAACCATTTCACGGTGGGGATAGTCGACGATGTCACATTCACATCGCTTCCAATGGACAGCGAGATAGACGCCTCCCCGAAGGGGACAGTGAGATGCAAGTTCTGGGGTATCGGAGGCGATGGTACCGTCGGAGCGAACAAGGATGCCATCAAGATAATCGGCGATAACACGGACAAGTACGCCCAGGGATACTTCGCCTATGACTCGAAGAAATCCGGAGGCGTTACTATCTCCCATCTGAGGTTCGGGGACGTCCCCATCAAATCCACATACCTCATCGACGTGGCCGACTACATTGCCTGCCATCAGACCTCGTACGTGAACAAGTACGACCTCATCGGTGGCATCAAATCCGGCGGGACCTTCGTCCTGAACTCGCCCTGGTCCGTCCAGGAGATGGAGGAGAAACTGCCTGGCAGGCTCAAGAGGATGATAGCACGAAAGAACGTGAAGTTCTACAACATCGACGCCCTGGCCATAGCGGAGAAGGTCGGACTCGGCGAGAGGATCAACATGATCATGCAGACGGTCTTCTTCAAGCTCGCCGGGGTCCTCCCGGTCGACGACGCGATCGCACAGCTCAAGAAGGCGATCCAGAAGGAGTACGGCAAGAAGGGCGAGAAGGTCGTGCAGATGAACCAGAGGGCCGTGGATATCGCCCTCGAGAACATCGAGGAGATAAGTTATCCGGACCACTGGAAGGATGCTCCCGATGAGATACCCGGTTTCGGAAAGGGCAGGCCTGATTTCATAATGAACGTATGCGACGTCATGAACTCCATGAACGGAGAGAGCCTTCCCGTGAGCTCCTTTACCCCCGGAGGATTCTTCCCGCCGGGGACCACTGCATACGAGAAGAGGGGCATAGCGGTCAATGTACCGGAGTGGCAGCCCGAACACTGCATTCAGTGCAACCAGTGCGCATTCGTCTGCCCGCATGCGGTGATCCGGCCCTTCCTCCTCACAAAGGAGGAGGCCGCAAAAGCTCCCGAGGGATATTCGGGGCTGAAAGGTATGGGGCCCGGAATGGAGGAATACGAGTTCAGGATACAGCCCTCCGTGCTCGACTGCACCGGCTGCGGGAACTGTGCGGACATTTGCCCGGCACCGCAGAAGGCACTTCTCATGAAGCCGCTCCCATCACAGGAGGCGATGCAGATCCCTCTCTGGGACTACATATCAAAACTTCCTGTGAAGAAGGGGGCCATGGACAAGTACAACCTGAAGGGCTCCCAGTTCCAGCAGCCGCTCTTCGAGTTCAGCGGGGCTTGTGCAGGCTGCGGGGAGACCCCCTACGTCAAGCTGATAACCCAGCTGTACGGCAGCAGGATGATCATCGCCAACGCGACCGGCTGCTCCTCGATATACGGCGGGTCCGCTCCGGCAGTGCCGTGGTGTCTTGACGAGAACGGACACGGACCATCATGGGCGAATTCCCTCTTCGAGGACAACGCGGAGTACGGGTTCGGAATGAACATGGCCATGAGCCAGAGGAGGGACAGGCTCCGCGACATGGTCCAGGAAGCCGTTTCCGGGGAGATCGATCCGGAGCTGAAGGGCCTTTTCGAGAAGTGGCTCAACGGCTACAGGGACGGGGAGGCCTCCAAGATGCTGTCCCTCGACATCAACCTCAAGATGCAGGGTATTAAGAAGGAAGGGATCCTTGGCGATATCTGGGAATCCAGGGACCTCTTCACGAAGCCATCGATCTGGATCTTTGGAGGCGACGGCTGGGCCTACGATATAGGATACGGCGGTCTCGACCACGTCCTTGCCATGGGTCATGATGTCAACGTCCTTGTCATGGATACCGAGGTCTATTCCAACACCGGAGGGCAGTCCTCGAAGGCGACCCCGATAGGTTCTGTTGCGAAGTTCGCGGAATCCGGAAAGAAGACCAACAAGAAGGACCTCGGATTGATGGCCATCAACTACGGGGATGTCTACGTAGCATCCGTTGCCATGGGTGCGAACAAGATGCAGTACCTCAAGGCCGTGAAGGAGGCGGAGTCCTATCCCGGAGCATCTATCATAATCGCCTATGCTCCGTGCATCAATCACGGGCTCAAGAGGGGGATGGGGCATTCCCAGGACGAGGAGAAGAAGGCCGTAGAGGCAGGTTACTGGTTCCTGTACCGCTACGATCCCAGGCTCAAGGCCCAGGGAAAGAACCCGTTCC
>JBLIRI010000083.1:0-9473 GCA_049472235.1 Thermoplasmatota archaeon
CGGAGGCATCTCCTGCAGCCTCACCTATAAAGGAAGCGGATGATGCTTCGGAAATGTTCATTCCGGTCGTCATCTCCGATGACAAGGTGATAGCAACATCTTCGACCAATGGACTGTAGGAGGCAACATCCATTAATAGCATTGAATTGACAGAAAGGAAAATTGATACTATCAATATCGCAAACCTTTGCATAATGGATCCCCCCATTATTCATTGATAGATCTATTATGACCGATAGATCTGGAATTTCAATGTCGACATTCCATTGAATAACCATGTGACTTCATAATGATTGTGTCTAATTTTAGTGGCAGGCTTGATCATAATATCCGAGTTTGATCCGATCTTCGTTCTTGACAGGTTATGCGATCATGCATGTTCAAAAGCTCAGGAAGCTGCCGAGTATCTTCGAGCCGAAGAAATAATACCACAGGACGAAGACACCTGCGAACATCAGCAGAAGTCCGGATATCTTCTTTATCCTGTCCGTGGAGGAGATCAGTTTCTGCATGCCTTTTCCGCCCGTCGCGGCTATGTAGGAGAAGACGATCATCATCGCTCCTATGCTGAAGGCGTAGAGACCGAAGACCACTACAGCCCCTAGGAGACCTCCGGAAGCAAATCCGAGGAAGATCACTCCGAGGAAGACCGGCGCCATGCAGCTTGATGCCGCCGCTCCGTATCCGAAACCATAGGCGAACAATCCGCCTCCGCCGGATGTTTCGGTCTGCCTCTTTCCCTTTATGGCAATGGAGATCCGCCGGAACGGGTACTTCACCATGTCCATGAACCTCTCCAGGAAGTAATCCTTGCCTACAACCGTGAGTACGCCGAAGAGGAGAAGAAGCCCTCCTATGAAAGGCATCAGATACCTGAGGAGACTCTGTATGGCGACCCCGAAAATGGCCACGAGTATTCCTATCAGGATGAAGAAGGATACGATGCCCGTTGCCGCAAGGGCACCTCCCAGCAACGGATTCCTCTTCTTTCCCTTTTCCTGTTTTGCCTGATTGGTGATGTAATAGGTGAAATATCCCGGGAGCATCGGGAAGGAGCAGGGTGAGAAGAATGTCATCACACCGAAGACCGAGGCCACCAGCCCGATGGCGATCAGACTTCCGCCGGACTGCGAGATCGCACTGGCCTGGTATGTGCCTTCCTTCGCGTTCCGGACAGCTTCCTTGAGCTCGTTGCCGTCGGTATATCCCTTGTGCTGGTAGACAATATCGCCGTTCGGGGCCACGACCACCTTCTTGGGGACCTCCAGGGCGTCGAATTTTTCTATGAAGGATGTGTCCTTTCCGATGGGCCAGTCGGCTCCGTACTTGTCCTGGAACTGGTTCATCATCTCATTGGTGTCCTTGCGGTCCACCGAGACCGACAGGAACTGCACCTTGTCGCCGTGTTCGTCCTTGATGCTGTTGGCTATCTTGACATACTCCGGCATCTCGTCGTTGCATACGGAGCAGGTCGTGAACATGATGTCGATGACGAGTACCTTCCCCTCGTAAGACTCCGGGGTCCGGACCACTCCTGCAGTATCGGTGAACTCGAAATCGGGGACCGTCGTGATCTCCTTTGTGAGGAGTCCCGCCCCGCCGATGAAAGTTACGATAAGGCCGATGAAAATGAACACGGCCAATGTCCCCTTCGAACTGAAGAACTTGAAGATGTTCCCCTCTTTTTTCCTGGAGAGAAGGAACAGCCCCACTCCCCCTCCAATTATTATGATCCCCAGGATCAGCAGGCCGGAGCCTCCCAGACCGCCGAAACCGGATGATCCTTTGTCTTTGGTCGAGGAAGATCCCTCTCCAAGGGTGAAGACGGCGGATTTCGCCTGTGCCATCTGATCATCGTTTGCAAGCACCTGTGCGAAAACCTGCCCCTCGATATTTTCCAGCTTTGCATTCCCCGTAGGATCGGAATAAGCGTAGCAGACACCCGCGTCGTCGCAGATCTCCTCTCCGACCAGTTCAAGTGTTTTGAACTCCCATTCCGTGGAGTTCGCGGAAACGGTGTTATAGAAGAGAACAGCATTGGCGATGCCCCCGGCGTCGTTGAAGGTCACGATCACCGTGTTGTCCTCCCCCAGCGACACATCCGTTATGACAGGGGGATCGTTCTCCCTGTCATACGCTGTCGAATCTGATGTGGCGGACTGGAGGCACCTCGGCGAACCCGCCTTCATGTTGCCATCGGAAGCGGATGCGGCCGATGTCGTATCCTGGGTATCGTAAACCGCGGCGACAGCGTAGACGTCCTGGGGTTTTATCGGGACCTTTTCTTCAGGTATCGGCCATGAGGCAGAGAACTCCCAGGTGGCCCCGTTCCGGAGGGAGAACGTCTCCCCCTCGGCGGCGTAGCCGCGGAAAACCGCGTCGTTGATCACGAACTTGTCGTAGACGGTGGAGTAGGCTTCGACATTATCCTCCACCATGAATATGTAAAGCGAACCCTGAAGCTGGGGGGCCCCGATGATCTTCGCATTGCCGTCGTAAATGACCTTCCCGACAATGGAGAACTGGCCGTCCAGGAAGACCTGGTCGACCTCGACCCTGAGATAGGGAAAGGACCATGTTGCCCTTTCCAGGGGTCTGAGTGGGGCGTTGTCATGCCTCTGCTGTGATTCGGAGATCGCCCAATCTACGTTCTGCTCGTTGATGTCCCTTGTCGATGTGGAGAAACCCCCGAGCTCGATATAGCCGCCGTCGAACTCGACATCGGGTGTCCCCGAAAGACCGGGCTGGTAGAACCTCATGCGGGCCGTTGCCTCTTCGTTGTTGAGGTCATCGACACCGCCGCCGTTGAGTTCATGGAATACTACCGTGGTGAACGGGACCTCCGGGTCTTCCTTTGATCCAAGATAAGCATCGTGTACCGCCTTTTCCGGGCTTGCAGCGTTCTCGTCAGCTCCCATGCACGATGGGCATGACAGTCCGGTAAAGAACTCGAGGACGGGTCTGTGGACCCAACCCGAGGGGGGAGGCCCGAACATCTCCTCCCTGTCGATATCGATCTGTCCCGAGGACAGGGCCGGCAGCAGCCCCAGTACGACGAGACCCAGAATAAGGAGGAATAACGGCCTTAAAGCGGTGCGACTCATTCTCCGGTCACCTTCCTGGCACTTTTGAAAGCTCTGGTTCGGAAATACAACTCTATGGCCTATATACACTTTATGTCTCATATGTTTACAATGGCGGACACGGTACAACGTTTTAATAAGTGTCCCTTAATCCCCACTGGGGCCTCGATCATGGACCTCTCCCTTTTCGACTACCACCTGCCTCAAGGGTCGATCGCCCAGAGTAAAGCGACGCCCAGGGACAGCTCGAAACTGTTCTACATCGATGCACGGAGAGACCCTCCTGCACATCGCCACCTGGCGTTCCGGGACATCGAGGACATCCTCGAACCGGGAGATATTCTCATATTGAACCGCTCCAGGGTCATCCCCGCCAGGGTTCCCGCCGGAAAACCCACGGGAGGACGGGCGGAGGTGCTTCTTCTGGAGAGGACAGGCGGGTCGGATTGGGAAGCTCTCGTCGGCGGCAAGAGGATCGAGGAGGGGGCCCTTCTGAAAACAGGGGACCCGGATGTCAGGATCGAGGTCCTCCGGCGGATCGAGGAGGGCAGATGCCTCGTGAACTTTCAGAAGGACGGTACCGTGCTGACCCATGATCAGGTCATCCGCTGGCTGGGGGACTGGGGCCTGATGCCGACCCCGCCCTACATAAAAAGATTCCTCGAGGACCCTGAGGAGTACCAGACCGTCTACGGCAACGTCGAGGGTTCGGTGGCCGCTCCCACGGCGGGTCTTCATTTTACCAGGGAACTGATGGAAAGGCTGTTGTCGAAGGGTGTGAGGATAGAATACATCGTGTTACATGTAGGGATCGGGACGTTCGCCCCGGTGAGATCGGAGGATATCAACAAGCACAGGATGGAAGAGGAGGAGTTCTTCATACCCGAAAGCGTGAAGCAGGCGGTGAAGGAAGCCGTTACCGAGCATGGATTAAAAGGACCCCGTCGTATCTGGGCGGTGGGAACCACCACGATGAGGACCCTGGAATCCGCCTTCGACAGTTCGGGTAACTGCGTGAAGGAATCGGGAAAGACCGGATTGTACATCACACCCGGATACGACTTCAAACTGCCGTACAGGGGTTTCATAACCAATTTCCACCTTCCCCGTTCGACGCCCCTCATCCTTCTTTCGGCCTTCCACGACAGGAAAAAGGTCCTTGAAGCATACAGAGAGGCTGTGGAAATGGACTACAGGTTCTATTCCCTCGGGGATTCCATGATGATAAGGAGGGGTTGACCTGGACCGCTTCGAACTGGAGGCGGGAGGAGGTGGTGGACCCAGGGCCGGAAAGCTCACACTTCCTTCAGGGCTCGTCGTTGAGACTCCTCTCTTCATGCCCGTTGCGACCAAGCTATCGGTAAAGACACTGGATTCCAGGGACCTTCAGGAGACCGGGACGACGACGGTGATAACCAACGGCTTCCTCTCTCATCTTGAACCCGGGACCGATGTGATAAGGTCGATGGGGGGTATGCATTCCTTCATGAGGTGGGAAGGAGGGATCTTCTCCGATTCCGGGGGTTTCCAGTTCATCAGGAAGGGTTTCGACGCCAAGGTGACGGACAAGGGTGTCCATCTCAGATCCCCGTTCAGCGGTTCGCCGGTCTTTCTGACCCCCGAGGGGGTCGTGGACTTTCACACCGCCCACGGCGTGGATGTCGGGATGGTCCTCGATCATTGTCCTTCTTACGGTTCGAGCGAGGAGCAGATAATCGACTCCGCGAGCAGGACCCTCGAGTGGGCCAGGAGGTCCAGGGACCGGTCGCTTCATGATGAGAACCTGGAACTCTCCCCCTACGGAGGGGGGAGGGTCCCTTTGATCTTCGCGATCACCCAGGGGGGCGTCTTCAAGGACATCAGGGAGGCAAATACCAGAAAGCTCGTGGAGCTCGATCTCCCCGGATACGGTGTGGGAGGATTGTCAATAGGGGAGAGCAAGGAACAGACCTTCAGGTCCCTTGTGGCATCCACCTCCTTCCTTCCCGAGGACAGGCCGAGGTACTTCATGGGCGTCGGGGAGCCGGTCGACCTGGTAAGGTCCGTCATATCGGGAGTGGATGTGTTCGATAGCGTTTTCCCCACCAGGAACGCAAGGCACCGGTCCGTTCTGCTCCCCGAGGGACGGGAGAACATCAGGGGCGGGAAATGGAAAGGCGTGGATGCCCCGATCTTCGAAGGATGCCGGTGTCCTTCATGCAGAAGGTTCACCCGGGGATATCTGTTCCATCTTTTCAAGGCCCAGGAGCCCCTCGGCCCCCGGCTGGCGACCCTGCATAACGTTCACTTCATGCAGACCCTTGTGAGGGGGCTGAGGCAGCGGATCATCGAGGGCGGGGAGCTCGAGAAGGTCGACCCACGATCGTTGATATCGAGCATCATCACCGAAGGTGTTTAGTCCTCTCTCTAGAGGTCCCATCTTTCGACCCCCCAGCTTGTTACCATCCGGACGAAAATTTCCGGGTCCAAATTCGTCAATAAATGTATTATTATGAATTATTAAGAAAATAATACGAAAAATCTTTATATATCTTCTAATTTCATGGCCACTCCGAGGCACTGGTTTGGGAAAGACCGCCGGTGCGGGAAGGAAAAAACGACCAAACAAGGTTATGATGAGGTGTTTACCATGGAAGCTTTTAGAAACAAGAAAAACAGCATACTTGCAATATTTTCGATACTTATGCTGTTGGGCGCAGCCTTCCTGGGACTGGCAATGATTCCCGGGATCACCGCTGCACCTGGAGATGTTGACGAACCCATCTGGGATGCTGTAAACCTCACTGCCTCCATCGATGCTGATATCACTTTCGTATACAGCACAACTATGGACCAGAACATCACATTGACCTGGGACTGGGCGGACCCGCTTCCGGTCGACGGTCATCTATCAGATGTAATGGTAGGTATCTCCGATTACGATACCTTCGAGGAGCAGATCTACGGATGGAACCTGACCACCGACGGCGGATCACCGCTCAAGACCGCCATCTGGAACCAGAACGGGACCCTGGCACCCGGGGAATACTACTTCGGCGTTATGGTGAAGTTCTGGAATGAGACGGACCAGATCTACACATTCGATATCAGCGATGTCATGCTGACCATCGCCGTCGGATCACCGATGATAAATTCCGTGATGGCCGCTCCTGCGACCGTCCTCAACGACGGTATGTCCGATGTTCAGTTCACATTGAACATGAGCAGGATGATGACCGAGGTAGCGGATGAGGGCACCAGCTTCATGCTCTGGAACGAGGACGACCAGATGTGGTCCGAACTCCAGGTCCCGGAGCCCGATGAGGCTAACATCACCATGAACGGCATGTACACCATCGTGAAGGTGAACTTGACCATACCCCTCGATTTCCCCGTGGGAGAGTACTTCGGGTATTTCTACCTCAAGGACAAGTGGGGATACGAGGAGACCTTCAACGGGACCCTCTTCACCGTCGGATGGTATGACAGGCCCCTCATGGAGGCCGAGGACACCACCATCCTCGTCGACGAGACCGAGATGATGGCGGCCTTCGACCCCCTCGATCTCTTCTACGACCCCGACGGACCGGTCAACCTGACTGTCTCCCTCGGATATGATGAGGTCTTCAACAACGTTACGAACGTGACCGAGATGGTCCCCATCTGGACCTATGAGGACGAGAACATCACCATCGAGCTCAACCAGACCAACTTCGCCAATTCAATGGCCAAGGTCAACGTCGATGTCGAGGAAGGCTCCTGGTCCTTCGAGACCACCGCCTGGATCGATGGAGAGCCCGTCCTTGACGGAATGGCATACGTCGAGATCGTTCCGGTCAACGACGTCCCGATGCTCGTTATGGATGAGATAACAGTCTACAAGAACACCTTGAAGACCGTTAACCTGTCCGAGTACTTCGAGGATGCCGACGGGCCGATGCTGAACCTGACCGTCAATACGACCGTGAGCGGCGCCCTTCTCACTTACGATTGGGAGACCTTCATGCTCACCATCAATCCGGCCACGAACTGGACCGGCTCCATCGACGTCGAGATCAACGCCACCGACGGCATTGACCACGCACTCTACACCCTGACCATCGAGGTCATGCTGATGTCCTACGAGATAACGGGAACACTCACCTTCGATGAGGTAACGGGCGTCGAGGTCAACATGTCCAATATCACCCTGAAGATCGGGGGAAGTGTTATTGCGTTCAACATGACCACCGGTGCATTCGCCATCACCCTCGAAGAGGGAGAGTATGCCGTAGAGCTCACCATACCGGAGATGTACCTCTACAGCGAGGACGACGAGAGGTCCGGATATCTCATGCCGGAGCTTGAGAACATCACCCTGATGGGAGACACAACCTACGATATCGATGTGGAGTATCTTGTTTTCGAGCCGCAGGTCGAGGAAGCTACCTGGGACGACATCGATTGGACCACCAAGACCACGAAGGACGTTGACGGCAACATCGAGATCACCGTCGGTGTGAAGGACGAGAACAAGACCGGATACGAGAACCTCGACATCCAGCTCATCATTAAGGGCAAGGGCGATGACACTTTCTCCTTCAACATGACCTGGAACCCAACGGACAAGCTCTACACCCTTGAGCTATCGGAGGACGACCTAGAGGACGTTCCCGAGGGCAAGAGGGATTACTACTTCACCGACGGGACCAATGTCTCCCCGATCTACGAGTACGAGTTCAAGGAGAAGGACGAGAACGCGAACCTCATCACGGTCATCGTCCTCATCGTTCTGATCATCCTCGTCCTTATCGCCCTCGTGTTCATCATGAGGAAACCCTCCGAGGAGGAGTTCGACGAGGAAGAGGAAGAAGAGGAAGAGGAAGGCGAGCGCTCCTGCCCGTCCTGCGGCGAGACCGTCACGGACGAGGAAGCAGAGGAATGCCCGTACTGCGGCGAGAACCTCGGTGAAGAGTGATATCGCAAAGGATCACGAAATCTATCGGGGGGTCCGGTTTCCGGGCCCCCTTTTTTTTTCATTTTTTCACGTCAATATGTGATATTGATATCGCTTCGTTTATAACCGAAATGGTTGTTGTAACTGATAGGAACCGGCCTATCGTGGGGACAGCTAGATGCCAGAGGTCAAACTGGACGAACGCACGAAGAAGGAGATCTGGAAGAGGGACGAGTTCACCTGCGCACTCTGCGGAAAGATGGTCCCATGGCAGGAGGTCTGCATCGTCCACCGGAAGCATCATGAAGGGAAGGAATGCAAGGACACGGATGACCTGCTTACGGCATGTGTTTACTGCCTGGAAGAGACCTCGAGGGGGACGCCCAAGGAAAAGGACCGGAGGAGATTGAGAAGGCTTCTCCGGGAACTGATGGAGTTCACGGAATACGCCGAGGACGTGATCTTCGAGGAGGACCTTGGAGAGGACCTGATCAAGCTTTCCAAAAAGTTAGAGGAGCTCAAAAAGGACAACAGGCTCCTGACGGATGCCGTCCAGGAAAAGGAGAAGATCGCCATCGCCTACAAGGTCAAGATGGACAGGGCCCTGAAAGACCTCGAGAACTACAAGAACCGGTCCCGCAACGAGGTGGACCTCAAGGTCCGGGACAGGACCAAGACCCTGTTCCTGGAGATGATCCAGACGCTGGACAATATCGAGAGAGCGATCATCGAAGCCCGGAAGGACGAGGGTGTGGCGGAGGTCAAGAAGGTGATAGAGGGCCTGCTTTCCATCAGGAAGTTCATTGTCAGGGGGCTCGAGAACAACGGTGTGACCCTGGTCGACCCCATAGGGGAGCCCTTCGATCCCAGGCAGCATGAATCCATCGGTCTCATCGAAGACGGAGGACAATATTCCGATACCATCGTGAAGGTGGAGCTTGTGGGATTCAAGCTGGGGGACATGGTCCTCAGACCGGCGAAGGTCTTCATTTCCAGAGGGGGTCCCAAGAGGCCCAAGGAAGAGAGGCCTGACCTCGAGGTCCTTGATTTCGATATAGACGGCGACGTCGAGGAGTTCGAGGAGGCTGAGGATGCCGGGGATATCGTCGAGGTGGGGGACGGGGTCAGGAGCGGGGAGGAGGACCTTGTTGTGGTCCCGAAGAAAAGGGTCAAGTGATGATCCTTTCTGTTGGAGATATGGATCGCCGTTCCGATAGCCCTGATCCAGGTGAATAACGATGATCTCTGCAGGTCACGGGAAGATTGGAGGCAGGGGACAGTTAATATAGAAAATATCTCCATTGATAATCGGTAATTTCCACAGAGCTCCGTTCAATGGATCGGACCTGTTTGTAATTGCCATAATGAACGGGGGTTTCAATTTGGACAAAGGAAAGATGTTGTGGACAGTGTTGGGATTCGGTGTCGCACTATGTGTTGTCGGTGTTGCGGCATATTTTCTGAACACCGATGGA
>JBLIRI010000084.1:0-9308 GCA_049472235.1 Thermoplasmatota archaeon
ATGTCCCGCAGCGACATCTGGCTGGAGATCTCGATGCGGTGCACCTTGAACTTGCCCGCGATCGCTGCCGCCGCATCGGCGACCTTAGGGTGACGAATCATCGACTGGTAGGCCGCATCCTCCGCCACGAGCGAGATCACCGACAAGGGGATCAGGTAGAGCCAGGAGAGCTTATCGATCTTCAATCTGGCCGCGCCGACCCTCACGACGGTCACCGCGAGGAAATACAGAAGCTCGATCTTCAGAAGCCAGAATACCATATCGATGCCGAAGGCGATCCATGGTTCCACATACCCCGCAAATCCGATCTCCTGGACGAAGGTCTCTATCACGGGAGATAGGTTGTAGGGGAAGAATATGGCGATCGCGAGCGCGGTGAAAGCCACCGTCTTTACCGCATCGGCAAGATAGAACATCGCAAGGTTCGTTCCGCTGTACTCGGCGATTATTCCGCCCCCTATCTCGGTCTCCGCCTCGGGAGCATCGAAGGGGATCTTCGAAAGCTCGGAGGGAATTATCAGGAAGAATACCCCCGCAAGCAGCATCAGGCCGAATATCCCGAGCACCCCCACCTCGTTCCATAACGGGACCTTAACGAAGGTCTCCACCGAGAAGACGTTCATGCCTCCCAGGTCGACGTGTGTGAACCTCCAGGCCATTGCCAGAATGACCACGGCGAGGGGAAGCTCGTAGGACATCATCATGACCATCTCCCTCTGGGCTCCGACGGTGGACAGGGGGGAGCCGGAGGCGAAACCACCGATAGACATCATCAGTCCCGGGATCGCCATCAGGTAGATCAGCAGGATCAGGTCCCCGTAGCCTCCCAGCATGGGAGTGAACCAATCCTCGACCCCGGACGTTTCACCCCTGAGGCCCACGGGGCCAAGGGGCAGGTAGAGAAGGATCACCATCGAGACCACGAAGGCCAGAAGAGGGGCCCCGTTGAAGGCCCACGGGACGGCTCTCTCGGGAACGATGTTCTCCTTCTGGAACAGCTTGAATGTATCCCATACGGGCTGTCTGATGGGGGGTCCCACCCTGGCCTGGAGCCAGGCTGCAAGCTTCCTGTCGACACCCTTCAGAAGGAGGGCCACATAGAGGGCTATCAGGATGATGGCAAGGCCGATCCCGATCTTTATTGCGATCTCGGCGACCTCGTACATCACTTCAACCCCCTTTGTTTCTTGATGGACATATCATGCAGGACCTTCCAGTCCACAATGTCCTGTTTGCCCGTCCGGGAATCCACGAGGGTGACCCGGTCCATGCATCCGATGCAGGGATCGATCGATGCGATGATTATGGGGATGTCGGCGATCTGGGCCCCCCGGAACATGGTCAGCCATGACATGATGTTCCCGTAGGTCGGGACCCTGACCTTCCATGAATCCAGCTCCATCTTTCCGGCTTTCAACCTGACATAGTGGATGTCCTCCCCTCTCGGGGCCTCCACACGGGCGATCCCCTCCCCGCCTGCCATCCTCAGTTTGGCCATCAACAGCGCTGAAAGGTTCGGTTCAGAGGTTATCGGTCCGGGCGGAAGGTTGTCAAGCCCCCATTCCACCATCCGGATGGCCTCGAAAAGCTCGTAGAGCCTCACGACCACCTGCGAGAAGATGTCTCCCTTGTTGGGGTACCCGTAGAAAGAGGGGATCACAACCTTGAAGTCATCCATCATGTCGCCGTAAGCGGAATAGGGCCAGTCGAACCTAATGTCCTTCTTGACACCCGCCCCTCTCGTGAGGGGTCCGCAGGCACAGAGCTCGATGGCGTTCTTGTATGTCAGGACACCTACATCCTGGGTCCTGTGGGATATGGTAGGGTCCGAAAGGAAGACGTTGAGAACGGTATCCTCGAGCTTCTTGTAGCCCTGAAGTATCTTCTTCGCCCGGGCGATACCCTCAGAAGTGACGTCCCTTCGGACGCCACCGATCATGTAGTAGGCATGGTTGACCCTGTTTCCGGTCAGATACTCGAGGACGTCCTGTACGTCCTCCCTTATCTTCCAGGTATAATGAAGTATCGAGTCGAAACCAAGCTCGTGGCCGGCTACCCCGGCCCACAGCAGGTGGGAATGGATCCTCTCGAGCTCCGCCACGATCATCCTCAGGTAATCGGCCCTTTCGGTCGGAACGATCTCGGCGGCGTGCTCCACAGCTCTGCAGAACACGTACTGATGGGCTGCGGAGCAGATCCCGCATACCCTTTCGGTGAGGTGGACGACCTGGAGGGGATTGCGCTTCATCCCCATGTACTCCACGCCTCTGTGGTTGAAACCGGGTTGGAAGTCGACGTCCACCACCTGCTCGCCCTGAATGGTGAATTTGAACTGGGTCGGCTCCTTCAATGCCGGATGTATCGGTCCGATCTCGAGAGGATACGGAGGTGCGTCCGCCATCAGGCATCACCTCCTTCCTTCTTCTTCTTGGGTAGCGGAGGTCCGCCTGGTGGGAAGGGGTTATAATCCGCTATCACCTTCGTCCCGTCGCCTCCCCCGGAAGGGTCCTCGTGGATCTTCCGAACGAGCTTTTCGGGTCCGAACTCGTCCTTCCTCCACGGGTATACCCCAACCGGGACCGCGTGGACCAGCCACATCCTCCGGTTGTCCTTGATGCCGTCGATGGAGACGCCGAGGAACTCCTGCTTCTCCCTCTCCGTCGGTGTGACTGCAGGGTGTACGTTCGAAAGCGACGGTATGTGGGGGTCCGTCTTGGGACATCTTGTTCCCAATGTAACGGGGATCCCGTGGCCGTGGCTTTCGGAGTAGAGCTCGAAATGGTAGAGCACCTCTATCTCGTCTCCGATATCGGAGCCGGATGCAACGGAATGGTGAGGCCAGCCGAAGGAGACAAGATGCTCCGCGGCCTCCACGAACCTTTCCCTCTTCACCCGGACGAATATCTGCGAGTATGGGGTCTTCTTAACACCGTTTCGGAACGTCTTGATATAGGGGTCCTCGATGAGGTCTCCCTTGAACTTCTCCCTGAAGGAGTTCGCGATCTGCTCAGCGCTGAGGTATTTCATCAGGCCTCCCCCCTTAATTTCTCGAGTGCTTTCCATGCTTCGACCACACCCATGGTGATGGCCTCCGGTCTCACCGGGCAGCCGGGAACATACACGACTATCGCATTGGGGTCCACTTTCTTGATGAACTCGTCGAATGGGCCCTGGATGCAGTAGGAGTCGTAATAGACGCCGGATGATCCCCCGCAGTTCCCTATGACAAGGACCGCCTTCGGACCCGGCGTCTGCTCGTAGATCCTCCTCACCCTGTCCGCGATCTGAGTGTTCACAGGTCCGGTCACCAGCAGGACGTCCGCGTGTCGAGGGGTCCCAACGAGCTTTATTCCGAACCTCTCAACGTCGTACCTCGGTGTCAGTGCCGCGACTATCTCGATGTCACAGCCGTTGCAGGAGGCGGCGTTGACGTGGAAGACCCAAAGGCTCTTATCAAAGTGTTTGGTAAGTTTCATCCTCGATCACCTCATAAGAACGTCAATGCAAGCATCACTATCCCGGCCGTTGCCACGAACCAGAACACGTATTCGTTGATCAGTCCGGAATGCATCTTCTCCATCGGTTTGTAGTACTTGTCCAGAGCCTTCACGAAACCCCAGTAAACATTACTGGCCGGGATGACGATAGGCCTTCCGTTTATCTCGGTCGGATTGCCGAACAGATAGGGTTTCCTGCCCTCTCCCTTCGGGACCGTCCCCTTCTGACCCCAGGCCCTGATCAGAAGACCCAGGGCTATCAGAACGAACAGGGCGCAGAGAAGGACTATCGCGTTCCAGGCTCCCTGTCCGGAGAACAGTGTAAGATTCGTGCCTATCTCGGGTCCCGGACCTGCAAGGGCCGTGACCGCGGGATCCACGATCTCCGCGATAACCAGGGAAGGCAGGAAGGAGAAGACAAGTATCATTCCCGCAAGGACCGCCATGCCGATGAGCATCGATTTGGGGACCTCGCCGGTCTTGAGGTCAGGGTTCCTCGGCCCCATGAAAGCCGCGTAGAAGACCTTAACGAAGGATGCCAGCGTCAGGAGCGAGACCAGCATCGCTACCGCCCCGATGATCGGGTTGAACTTGAACACGGACTCGTAGATGAGGAACTTCGAGGCGAACCCATTCGAGGGCGGTATCCCCGCGATGGCGAGGGCGCCAATTATGAAGAAGAGCGCTGTCATCTTCATGTCGCGCCCGAGGCCCCCCATCTTGTTGAGATCCCTTGTACCAGCTTTGTATATTATCGCTCCTGCGGTAAGGAACAGAAGGCCCTTGTAGAGCGCATGGTTGAAGATATGGAAGATACCTCCTGCCATGGCCGTCCTTCCGAAGAGCGCGAAATCCGTATTATCACCTTGCGCGTAGACGGCCAGACCGACGCCCACGCCGAGGAGCATGTATCCCGTTTGCGAGATGGCATGGTAGGCCATCAGTCTCTTTATGTCCTTCTGGACAAGTGCCAGGGTAACGCCCACGAACATCGACAGGACACCAAGTATGACCAGGATGTACCCGACGGAATGCACGAGATCGAGCTCCGCCACGGCTCTGGTTACATTCCCTCCGTAAAGGGTCCAACCCGTCCTGAATACGGCATAGAGACCCGCCTGGGAGGCGGTGACCATCATCGCCGTTATGGGAGCTGGTGCCTCGGAATATCCGTCAGGGGTCGCCATGTGCATGGGGACCGCTCCGGCCTTTAGGGCGAACACGGTAATGAGAATTCCAAGGGCGATCTTGTCCACTACAAGTACCGTCCCGTCCGCTCCGATGGCGGCCGCGAGGTACTTGATGTTCAGATGGCCGTACTGCCCGTAGAGCAGTCCAACAGCGAACAGCAGGAAAAGCCCTGCTATCGTGGAATAGATCAGGTACTTGGCGGCACCCTCGAAGGATTCACCCCGGTTGGTCCGGAATGCGATGAGACCGCATATGGCGACCGAGGATACCTCGAACCATACGAACAGGTTGAAGAGGTCGCCGGTGAACACCATGCCGAAGTTGGCCGCGAGCATCAGAAGGAGCAGGGTATAGTACTTGTCCTGCCCCGTGTACTTCTTCACGAAGGAGAAGGAGTAGATCACCGCTCCGAAGGCAACGGTCGCCATGATGAGGCCCATGAAGGCCGCCATGCCGTCAACGTAGAAGGTGATCCTGACGTTCTTCAGAACGTCGAACGCTGTCCCTTCAGCTCCTCCGAAGATATACACGCTGGCTTCCTGCCCTCCATCCTTGAAGACCTCCCAGGCAAGGACGAACATCAGTGCTCCGGACAGGAGCACTCCCAGGAAAGCCCATCCGTTGCGGAGCTTCTTGTTGATCTTGGAGATAAGAGGGGTCGCGAATGCGAACAGCAGGGGTATGGCGATTATCAGGGCCGGTGCCTGCTCTATGAGATCGTTGTAGAAGCTCATCCTCTCAACCTCCTCATGTCGTCAATTGTCGATACCTGGAACTTCTGATAGAGCTTCATGAAGAAGGCCAGCAGAAGCGCCGTCGTCGCAACACCGATGACAATGGACGTCAGGGTGAGGGCGTGGGGGGTCGGCAGTGAATATGCCGGAGTGTCCCCGCCGATGATCTGTCCCGTGAACACGGGCGCGGACAATCTGTCACCGGCGCGGTATGCCAATGTGATCAGGAACAGGTTCGCACCGGTCTCTATGAGGATTATCCCCATTGCCAGCTTGATCAGGTTCCGTTTGAACATCACAATGTACAGTCCGATGGCGATAAGCGCTACCACGGCGAGATAGGGTATCTCCGACATCATGTCAATCACCCTCCTCCTTGCCTGCGAAGGCAAATATCCCCATGGTCACGATGATCAGCGTGAGTCCGGCTATCACCTCGAGACCGACGGACATGTTCATTATCGCTATTGTCCCGGAGGATAACAGCGGGGCGTTGTTCGCCGGGAAGCCCTCGACCATTCCGTTCAGCTTCTGGCCGAAAAGGATGCCTCCCAGGAAGTCCTCGTCACCACCGAGGAAGTTGAAGAAGAAGAACCCGGCTGTCAGGCCCAGCAATGCCGTTCCTATGAAAACAATCAGACCGGTGCTCTCGAATACGGAAAGCAGCTTCTTCTTCCATTTCTCCGAACCGAAGGCGACCAGGTACAGTGCCATCAAAGTTCCGATAATGGCGCCTCCCTGGAAACCTCCTCCGGGAGTTAGGTGTCCGTGAAGTATTATGTATGCTCCGAAGAGGAATATCGGTGCGAAGGCGATCTTCGTTATCGTCTTCACGATGGGTGACATCTGCTCCATCACTTCTCACCCCCTTCCTCTTCCTTCTTCTTGGGGAACGCTATCCTTATAGTGGCGAGGACCCCCGTGACAGCCGCGAAAAGGACGGTTGCCTCACCCAGGGTATCGAAACCCCTGTAATCGAAGACTATGGCGGTGACCACGTTGTTCGCGTTCACCGTGCTTTCGGGGTCTGCGGAATCCTCGAGGAAGGCGTCGTCCATCATGGTCCTGTCCTGTCGGATGGAGGAATTCGTCCCTTCGTCGAAGATGTCGATCTTTCCGGTCTCGTCGTCCCAGACGAGATCCCCGGCGGCGTCCACGTCCTGCCTGTCATCCAGGTCGCTGTCGATCGGTTCACCCGAGGGCTCCCCGAAATCACGGAGCTCCCAGACAACGAATCCCATCAGGAACACGACGAGGAACAGGGCAGCTAGTTTCCAGCCTTTACCTATCAATATTCCTCCCTCCTTCTCGTGCCCTTGATGGCAAATATCAATATGGCGGTCGTAAGTCCCGCCCCGACCGCCGCTTCGGCGATCGCAACGTCCGGCGCCTGCAGGATGAAGAACTCCAGAGAGACCAGCAGGGAACACGCCGCAAGAGCGATGGTTGCCGAGACCAGGTCTTTGAACTTCACCACCAGGAAAGCCGAGCCGACTATCCCCAGAAGGACTATGAAATGCACGGCATCGTAAAGGAAAGCGCTGAACTCCATCAATCCACCTCCTCGTACTCGTCGACCACCGCACGCTCGGGGACTATTCCTGTCTTCCTTGCTGCCCTTGCGATCGCATGGGCTCCGGTCGGATTTGTCAGTAGGACCGCGAGCAGTGCGATGAAGGTGTGAGCTGCCATCGTGATGTAGGATCCGACGTTGTGATCGGGTGTCTCCGGCAGGGTCATTTTGTAGATAGCATACACGATGACGGCCAGAGCCAGGAATATCGATCCGAAGGTCGTTGTCTTCGTTGCCGCGTGGAGCCTGGTGTAGACATCCGGGAACCTGTGAAGCCCGATGGCCCCCAGCACCGAGAACACTGCGGCTATGATGACCAGGACCAGCATCGTTATCATTGCCCAGTCCCAGGTCATGCCGACACCTCCTTCTCCTTCCGGGAAGCTATGTACTTCGCGATGAAAAGGGTGGTCACGAAGGAGAGTATCGCATAGACAATGGCAATGTCTATGAACACAACCTCCTCGTAATAGGCTCCAAGACCTATCATCATCCCCACGACCAGGGTGTTCACCGTATCCAGGGCCACGACTCTGTCCGGGGATGTAGGTCCAAGGAACAGTCTCAGGAGCGAGACGATGATCCCTACGGCGAGAAGTCCGACACCGATCAGGATTATGTCAAGATGCCCGAAGCTCATTCTGACAACCTCCTAGCCCAAGCAGGGAAAGAACTGCAGACCTTCTTGATCTTCTCCTCCTCGGTCTTTGTTTCCTGGACGTTGATCCAGTGAACGAAGAGGTCCCCCTCCTTCTTGTCGATATCGACGGTGAGGGTGCCGGGTGTGAGGGTGATCGAATTGGCCAGTATCGTTCTTCCAAGATCGGTCTTGAGACCTGGTTTAATTCTGACTATTCCCGGATTGATCCTGCCGGTGATGACCCTGTATGCTACGTCTATGTTCGCGATCGTCAAAGCGATCAGGAAGATCGGAATATAGACAAAGAACAGGGGCCACTTGAG
This sequence comes from Thermoplasmatota archaeon, assembly GCA_049472235.1. Classification (GTDB taxonomy): domain Archaea; phylum Thermoplasmatota; class Penumbrarchaeia; order Penumbrarchaeales; family Penumbrarchaeaceae; genus JAFGLL01. The sequence goes on from JBLIRI010000084.1 coordinate 7,959, forward strand.
GAACATCTTGGAATTCTCTGCCTTGCCCAATATGGCCCTTGCTATGCCCGCCGATATGAGAGCAAGGACGACCCCGGCAACGAGCTCATCGATAGCCCAGTATGCCGATTGAGAGTCCCCCGAGCCCCATACTAGCAGCAGGTACAAAACAAGAACCCCAAGGAAGGTCACCAAAAATATAAACATATAAGGGGCCTCCATCCAACCTACTACAGTAGAAACCGGAATGGCATAGACAATAATAGTATATAAATGGATATTATTGTGCAAAAGTGCATAATTTTTGCACAAGTGCATAAATACATAAGGCCAGGGCTCCCATTTAACATGTTAGGAGAGTTACTCTCGATCGCTTGTCAAACCTTCAAGGACGATGATAACGTCCTCGACCGCCAGATGGTTGACCTCCCTGCCCTGGAAGACCCACCTCTTTTCCACCTCGACCATGGAAGAGGTCAGCGTGATCTCTCCCTGGCCGTCCTCCGGATCGAAGGTGACCTTGCCCTCCCGGTCCATTAAAAGGGCGAGTTTCTCCCCCTTCAGAGGATGTTTCAGCGTCGCGATAATGGACCCCATCCTGTCCCGATACTTCGGTCCCAGTTCCTTGAACACCGGTTTCAGGCCCGCCACCTCCTGGGACAGGTCCTCGGATCGTTCCAGCGTCACCTCGACCGCCTTGGTCGTCCCCTTGATATCTTGAAGGGACCCTTGAAGTCTCGAATGGTCCTTTGTGATCAGTCTGATGGGGCCGATTGCTGCGCCCAGTGGAATCTGGTTGTCGCTCTTATGCCTCCTCACGGCTGCGACGATATCCACTGCCAGAAGGCCGTTCTTTGCCCCGTTCTCACCCTTGAAGGAGAACTTCGGCCATTCCGAAATATGGATCGAGACCTGGGGTTCGAACCTCCTGTAATGCTCTTGATAGATCTCCTCGGTGATGTGAGGAAGGAACGGGGCCAGGAGTTTCGGCATCCCCAATCCGATGGCATAGGTAGTGTAGATCGTCCCCAGGTCGCCGTCCTTAAGCCTGTGCTTCACCATTTCCAGGTAATGGTCCGCAACCTCCAGCCACATGAAGTCGACCACGGCCTTCACGGATTTGTCGAACTGATAGGTGTCGGCCGATGCGGTGGCCTCTTCCACGACCTGTGAGAACCTGTTTAGGATCCACCTGTCCACCGGAGCGAGAACGGACCTGTCGGAGCGGACCTTCTCGTTGGCAGGTATCCGGAGTGGCGAGGTGAGCCACCACCGCCAACTCGCCGCGGTGCTCAACGCCTTCCTCGAGCTGGACACCCCCGCACGCGTCGCCTAGGGGAGGTGGCGGCTCGCCGCCCGGTGAACCGGTGG
>JBLIRI010000085.1:0-9238 GCA_049472235.1 Thermoplasmatota archaeon
AGTCCAAGGTCCACTGGGACATGGTCCTCATACAGACCTCTGAATGGGGGGGCGGCGAGCTCTACTTCGACGACGTTCTCATCCGAAAGGACGGTCTTTTCGTCATCGACGAGCTGAAGGGATTGAACCCCGACGCACTGATGTGAAGTTCTAATTAGTAAGGCCCCCATACGAATGGATATGAGGGTGTGCTGCCTCTTCAGCGGAGGCAAGGATTCCTGCTACTCCTTGCACAGGATGCTGCTATCTGGATTCGAAGTTCCCGTCCTCCTCACGATGAGATCCGCGGACCGGGATTCCTGGCTGTACCAGACCCCCGGAATGGAAGCGGCGCATATCTTCGAGGATCTTACAGGGATCGAAACCAGGGTCATTGACTCCCCAGCATCGAAGGAAGAGGAGAAGGAAGCCCTTGCAAGAGCCCTGACCTCCCTGAAGGAGGAGTTCGATCTTGATGCGATATGCTCGGGGGCGCTCCTCTCGGATTACCAGAGGATGATATTCACCGATGCAGCCCACGAAGCCGGTTTGATCTCTTACGCCCCCCTCTGGAGAAAGGACGGGAAGAGATACATGGAAGAGCTGCTGGAGCAGGGATTCAGGTTCATCCTCCTGTCATACGCATCGGAAGGGTTCCGCCCCTCTGACCTGGGGAAGGAGGTCGCCGCCGAAGAGCTCCGGAGGTTCCTTTCACTCTCCTCGGAATGGGGGTCGCACCCGGCATTCGAAGGGGGGGAGGCGGAGACCCTCGTCCTCGAAGCACCGTTATACCAGGGTTCGCTGGAGGTAAAGGGATCCGTCCGCGAGGAGGGGCCGTACCGCGCAAGGTTCAGACTGGAAGAGGTGAGGGTGAGATGAGGGAGCCCGTTGTTCTCAGGAAGGCAAGGTTCGTTCTCACGATGGATGAGGGCATGGTGCTGGAGAACGTGGATGTCAGGGTTCGGGACGGAAAGATAGAGGGTGTCGGGTCCGATCTCGTCCAGCGCGGGGACGAGGTCATCGACTGCTCCAGGTCCGTGGTCATGCCGGGCCTGGTGAACTCGCATACGCATGCGGCCATGGTCATGTTCAGAGGCCTGAACGACGACGCCCCCCTGCAGGAGTGGCTCCAGTCCATGTGGGCCCTGGAGGGGAAATTGAAACCCGAACAAGAGCTCCTTGGAGCGGAGATGGGGTTCCTCGAGATGGCAAGGACCGGGACGACCGCCTGCATGGACCAGTACGGGGCCGAGGTGGGGGTGGAGGCGGCAGGAAAGGTAGGCCTCCGGCTGGCGAACGGGGTCCCGCTGATAACGGTTTGGGGGGGCGCGAAGGAGAGATTGGTGAAGGCCAGGGAATTCATCCGGGAGTACAGGGGGCACGACAGGATCATTCCCATAGTCAACCTCCATTCCATCTACACCAATGACGAAGAGACCATGGCCAGGTGCGGGGAGATTTCCAGGGCGGAGGATGTACTTCTGCACGTTCACTGCTCCGAGACCAGAAAGGAGGTCTTCGACAACAGGAAGGAGAAGGGGAGGCTCGGGGTCGAGGAGCTGGACCGCAACGGCTGCGTATGGGAGAAGAGCGTCCTGGTGCATATGGGGTGGGCGGCTTCCTGGGAGTTCAACCTTGTGAAGGAAAGGGGGGCCTCGCTGGTCCACTGCCCCGGCTCGAACCAGAAGCTTGCCACCGGAGGATTCTTCCCCTTCAGGGACCTGAAGAAGATGGGCATCACGGTTGGTCTCGGTACCGACGGGGCCGCCTCCAACAACGCCCTGGACATGTTCAGGGAGATGAAGGAGATGGCGCTTCTCCAGAAAGGACAGTACTGGGATCCGCTCGCATGTTCGGCCGGGGATGCCCTTGGAGCGGCGACGATCATGGGTAACCGGGTCCTCGGTCTGAACGGCGGCAGGGTGTCCCCCGGAATGAACGCGGACCTCTGCGTCGTCGGGATCGGACCGGGAACGGGTCCGCTGAGGAAGGACAATCTGCTCTCCGCGATCGTTTATTCCATGAACGGCAACATGGTGAAGGCGACCATGGTCGGAGGGGACCTCGTTTACAACGATGGAAAAATGATGAACGGGTCCGACCTTGCGGAAAGGTACGGGGAGCTCTCGGAAAGGGTCCTGCGGGAACTCTATTGACCGGACCTCAGCTTCTTCTTCCTGATTGACCGGACCGTTAGTGCGACCATCGTTGAGAGAACCACTGCGGAAAGCAGAAGCGAGATGACCGCCGCAGCGGCTCGGACCGGATCCCATCCATCGTTCTGGACCTTTACCTCGATAATAACGTTCGAGGGGTCTGGATCGATCTTCACCGCTTCGGAGGAGGTGGCCAGGGTGACGTTCAGATGATATGAACCGGACTTTTCATCCCCGGGGACCTTGATGCTAAGGTTCACGGAGATATTGGTGGACCTATCCATCGATGCTTCTTGAAGATCCCATTCGATGGTCCATCCTCTCCCGAGCAGCTCAGCCTCATTGCCGACAACCCACCTGTAGCTATCATTGAAGTTGCCGAAGTTCCCGAATTCGAACGAGAGCATCCTGCTGTCGCCCGCTCTGATCGATACCTGCTTCGGCTGCACGGCCATGATGCGTGGATCGGATACGGGTCCGACCCTGATCGTTGTCGAAGCTCCCTCGGAAATGGACCCGGAATAGATCGGGGGGTCCGATACCCAGGTTCCGTTCACTTTGATCTGTCGAGAAATACCTGACGGGGTCCCGGTAGGTACCTTGACCGTGAAACCGAAGGAGCGGTTCCTCGAACACCGGCCGCCGATGATGAACTCATCAGGCTGGACCACTTCCCACCCGCCGGCATCGATATACAATCGGACCACCATGCCCTGCAAGGTCGGGAGCCAGGAAGCATTGTGATAGAAATATCCTGAAAGAGTGAGGTCGAAACACTCATCGAAGCTGGGAAATGCTGCCGGCCCTTCTCTCACGACGATGGTGATATGCGGGTCCCACCCCGGATCTTCCGCATTATCGTGGGCTCCATCCACCGCGGGAACAAATGATATTAGAACAAACAATAACAGCAGGATGGATGAAGATCCTCTTCCCTCCATGATCCCAACATCATCCAATGATTAAATACGGATTGTTGAACGAAAGTGACCGGAGGTGAATGGATCAATTGTCGGACCGGAACGGAGGTCCTTCATTCCGTGACGAGACCCGTTGTCTTCAATCTCTCCCTGATCTGTCCTCTTGCACCGACTATCGTCAGGCAGGTCCCGCTGTCCTCCAGCTTTTTGGCGATGATGCCCATGCCCCGGGCTCCCATGTCCGGGAGCGACGTCAGACCCGATAGGTCGATGGTGATGTCCGAACCGCGGTCCTGGGAGTTCGTGATGATGGATTCGAACCTTAGCACGGAGTCCTCGTCCATGTCCCCCTCCACCAGCCATCGTATGCACTCCTGTCCTTCGACCCTCTTCAATTCCATGTACAGATATTTGTAGTAAGCCGTATTTGATATTTTTCACTGAACGGAGGGACCCCCAGCTACCAAAAGTATAAGTAAAGGAGCCAGTATGGAAAGGCGGAGTCATGAGCTTGCCCCCGTCCAATCAAAGAGGAAAGTACAGGTCCGGCGGATTCAACAGACAGAACGAGCAGAAGAAGGGAAAGAGAAAACCCATGCTGAACCTCGGCAAGCTCGACTACTTCAACTGGGATCTCAACGAGATCATGGAAGCTTCCGATATGGACAACGAGAAGATCAACACCTTCAAGGCCAACATGACTGCCAAGGCCCGGCAGAGGTCCATCAAGGAAGCCAAGGACTATGTCCGCGAGGTGGAAGGGAGGGGGGACTTCTCCCGGGACACCGCGGACAGGCTTTGCAGGCTCCTCGATAGATATTCGAGGATGAGATAGTACTGGCGGGCTGTATATTCAGAATCCCGTTCAATTTTAATACCCGTCAATCCCATGTACAGCGGGGATTACATAATGTCGGGTTCAGTGAAAGTGCTATCCATCGACGGCGGGGGCATCAGAGGTATAATACCCTCCATCGTTCTGAAGGATATCGAGGAGATCACCGGGGACAGGATCACGGACCTTTTCGACCTCATCGGGGGAACATCGACCGGAGGACTGATAGCCCTGGGCCTGACCAAACCGGATGAGAAGGGCAGGCCCGAGTTCAAGGCGAAGCAGATCATGGAGCTTTACGAGAAGAACGGCCGGAGGATCTTCCACCGGTCTATATGGAGGAAGCTCGAGTCAGCATGGTCCCTGCTTGATGAGAAATACTCCCCCCATGGGATCGAGGAGGTCCTGGACGAATATTTCGGGGAGACCCGACTGAAGGAGGCATTGAAACCGGTAATAATACCGGCATACGAGATAGAGAGCAGGAGCGCCTGGTTCTTCAGGAGCGAGAGGGCCAAGTCCAGCATCAGCTACGACTTTCCGATGAAGACCGTTGCGAGGGCGGCCTCTGCGGCCCCGACATATTTCGAACCTGCAAAGCTGGTCACAGAGGACAAGGTGGATTACTACGCCCTCATAGACGGAGGGGTCTTCGCTAACAATCCTGCTTTGTGCACCTATGTAGAGGCAAGGACCGTATTTCCGGAGGCCACGGACTTTCTGTTCCTCTCACTCGGGACCGGCGAGCTGACCAGAAGGATCAGCTATGACGAGGCGAAGGGATGGGGGCTTGCGAACTGGGCCCATCCGATCCTCAATGTGATGTTCGATGGGCAGAGCGACACCGTCGACTATCAGATGGAGAAGCTCCTGCAGCATTCCGGGAGCAGGAAAAGGTATTTCAGGTTCCAGACCAGACTGGATTCCGGGATGGACGACCTCGACGACGCCTCGGATGAGAACATACACGATCTGAAGGTCGAGGCACACGAGATGCTGGAAAAGCATGCGGAGGACCTGGAGCTCCTCTGCGACATGCTGATAGAGGATTGAAGGGATCAGATATTGACAAGCTTGTAATCCGTGGTGCCGAGCCCCAGCTCTTCAGCGTAGTTCAACTGTATCTTCCCGTCCACGTTGGGCCTCATTCCCAGGAACTTGTCCTCTCCGGGTTTGAAACCCGACCTGAGCTTCGAGTCCTTGAATCCGGGCTGCTGGTTGACCAGGTCGTAGCACGCGGTGTCCAGTGCGACAGGGTCCTTTGATGCTAGGATGCCGATGTCGGGAACGATGGGGTGGTCGGACCAGGGGAAGCAGTCGCAGTCAGGCGATACCCTGACGATGAAATTGATGAAACCCATTCTGTCGATCTTGTTCCGGGTCGCGCCGTAGGCGTACTCGGTCATCCTCTCGAGGAACGGGGGGATCTCCGAAGCCCATGAGAGCCCTATGGCGTCCCTGGGGCAGACGGTGATGCATTCACCGCAGCCGATGCAGATATCCTCCTGGATAAAGACCTTGCCCCCTTCGAGCACGTGGGCGTCCACCGGGCAGATGGGGATGCAGGTCCCGCAGCCGATGCATTTCGCGGATTCCACCTTGGGTCTGACCGAATGCTGGTCCATCTTGCCGTATGCGGTCCCGCATCCCATGGCGAGGTTCTTGATGGCCCCTCCGAAGCCCGCCATCTCATGGCCCTTGAAATGGGTCATCACGATGAGCGAATCGGAGTTGTATATGTCGGAGGCGATGCGGACCTTGTCGAAGTGCTTTCCCTTGATCTCGACCCACTGGACGTTCCTTCCCTTCAATCCATCGGCAATGATAACAGGAGCCCGGACAACGGCATAGTCGAAACCGTGGGCTATCGCCGTTTCGATGTGATCGACGGAGTTGTGGCGGCTCCCCTTGTATAATGTGTTGGTGTCGGTTATGAAAGGTTTTCCACCGGCCTCCCTTACCCGATCGACGACCTCCCTCACGTATATGGGATTGATGAAGGCGTCGCCGCCCATCTCCCCGAAATGCAATTTGATCGCCGTAAGGTCTCCTGGTCGGATAGAATCCCCGAAGCCGGCGGCCCTGAAGAGACGGTTGACCTTGTTGGTCCGGTTCTCGTTCTTTGACCTGGCCCTCAAACCCGCAAAGTACACCTTGCTGGACATGTGTACACTCCGAAGGTCGAATTATCTCTATTTAGATAAACGTTCTGATAAAAAGGGAAACCGATCTTTAAAAAATAAAAAGTGTGGGCGGGGGTAGGGCTCAGTTTCCCCGCCCTTTTTCGGGGCATTTGTGCCCCTTCTCTCTCTCTCCTCTCTTTCCCCGCCGGGCCCCGGGGTCGGGGCCCGATCCTACTCCTATCTTACTAGGTTGGGGCGTCCACACCCGACCGGTGTTGTCGATCGAGAGAGTGCGGACCGTTAGACGAAGGCATGGTTGTGTGGGTCCTTTGGGTTCTTCCTTTTCAACTCCTTCACCCCCGGCCGGTTTCCCGGCAAATAAAGATAATGTATAAAGGAATATAAGAGGATTTTAGAATTAAAATTCACTTTTAAAATTATAAATTCAATCCATGAATATTAAGCCCACATACCTTCGTTCGCCCATATTGAAGGAATGAGACCATATCCGGACCGATATCGCTCCTGATCCCGGAGGATGCCTGGATATCTTCACATGAGCATGGACCGGTTAAATACTCACCTCCCAGGTCCAATATGGAAGGAAGGCAGCACCGGCAGAAGCAGGGGGCCGATCTTTGGACCATTTCAAGAGGGAGAAGAAGAAGGAGACGATATTCGACAGGTTGACAATAACCGAGGCGGTGGTGGTGGTCGTTATTCTCATCAATTCCACGGTTGTGGGACTTTTCGTGATGTATTATCTGCCGGTGAGCGGATTGGACCTGATCGGCTTTGAACCTTATAGACAGGCACATGAGAGCCATAGCGTGTCGAAGACCGATTCAGACATGATCAACATCTCTGGTACTATGATAAAATGGCCCGATAAGCTCTCTGATATGGAGGAGGAATACGTATACGGAACAGACTGGCGGGACCCCGATACCGACAAGGACGGAATGGAGGACGGTTGGGAAGTTCATTATTCCACCCGCCGGGAATGGATCTATTCCATGCAATATCCTGATCCCCTTATCGCCGACCCCTTCGATAACTACGACGGGGACGGGTTCGATGCCGACCGCAACGGGCTCATCGAGGATGATGAGGCGCTTTTCAATCTGAGGGAATACTGCGGAGGTGCTCTCTACGATATGGAGGAAGGTGCGTTCGTTTCAACAGAACCCATCTTTGGCGGATTGGATCCGGCCGAGGATTGGAGGGAGATCGGGATGAAAGGGGGCTACCATCTCTTCGATGCTCCATGGGACGGCATCGTTGGGGACCCGGATGATCCGGATGATGAGAATTATGATGATTATTTCTGGTACGACCCGGAGAACGAACGTTTTCCGCCCCCAACGACGGATCCGTCGACCCCCGACACCGATGGGGACGGGATGCCCGACGGATGGGAGCTTCACTACGCTCGTATGCTGAAGGAAATGGGCGACATATACCCCGGCAATATTCTCACGATCGCGGGAGACATCGACCCGATCGACAAGCAGATCATCGATCCTCTGTCGAGCGGCGACGCTGGTTTGGACATGGATGCAAGAAGGACAACTTCGATAACGGGCGGGATAAAGGAGCAGATCTATATTTACAGCAAGGACGGTCTGACGAACCTCGAGGAATTCGAGGTGGGAACCAACCCATTATTATGGGATTCCGATGAAGACAGTTTCTTTGATATCTATAAGGGAGAACTCTTCGAGCTCGATGACCGGACCGAGGTCCGGATGGAATATCTGAACAGCAGCTTATGGAACTGGAATTGGGATTGTCCCTACCCCTTTGAAAACTACAGATTGGACCCTATGGACCCGGACACTGACGGGGACGGGATGCCCGACGGATGGGAACTGACCATGGGACTGAACCCTCTCAACGGAACGGATTATTTCAAGGACCTTGACGGCGACGGTCTTCCGAACTATATGGAATACGCATTTCCGAATATGGACAATGTCTGGTTCCGGACCGACCCGAGGAACCCCGATACCGATGCGGACGGGATGCCCGACGGATGGGAGGCATACAATTCAAAGATAATATCCCAGATCCCGGCAACAAGCACCAGGGATGACCTCGAGGACAAGATACCGGACGGAAAGAGGACCGTGTTCACCGTCTCCCCAATGATCCCGGATGCGGAGGAGGACAACGACGGCTACTGGGAGACCGACGAATGGGGTGTGGAGATATACTGCAGGAGAGATGACGGGGTCACCAATTACGAGGAGTTCATGGGGTCGAAATATTACCCCAGGTCCTCGGATCCGAGCGATGCCGACAGCGACGATGACGGCCTTTACGACGGGGAGGAGATGAAGTACGGGTTCCCCGGGGAGCTCATCGGGGGGAGGTTCGTTACAAATCCGGATATCGCTGCCAGATATCATACCAATCATAATGCCCCTGATACCGACATGGACCGGTGGGGCCTGTCCTATGACGGACCAAGGATATTGACGGACTGGGAGGAGGTCCACGGAAGGACGAGGGACGTCCAGCCGAGGAACGGGTTCGACGATGACGGGGACGGAGAGGTGGACGAGTACGAAGGGGAATATCTGTTCTTCTCCCCCACCAATGCATCTAATCCCGATTCGGACCTCGACGGCCTGATGGATGTCGATGAAGTGTTCGGGATCGATACGAGGTACTTCTGGCAATGGTCCGAGCTTGGTGTTATCAGGACCGACCCGACCATGACGGACTCCGACGGCGACGGGCTGTCCGACCTCGCCGAGACCAACACCGGCGTCTACAACGGCCCGAGCGACACCGGCACCGATCCCGCCAATCCCGACACCGACGGCGACGGTCTCCTCGACGGACAGGAGGACCAGAACCGAAACGGCCGACTCGACGAGGGCGAGACCGATCCCAACGACTGGGATACCGACGACGGCGGCGTCGACGATGGCACCGAGGTGCTGGTCGACCTGACCGATCCCCTCGAGGGGAGCGACGACATTCCACCCGACCGCGACGGCGACGGGCTCACCGACGACGAGGAGCAGGCCCTGGATTTGCCGCGGGACGAATTCGATCTGCCCGTTGTCATCCAGGACCGGATCTTCGACGACGAGAACGGCCTGGTATACATGGGCCACCCCATGGAGCGCATGACGGGGTTTCTGGGCAACCGCATTTTGGTCAACGGCCGACCCCGCTTCACCCAGGCGGTGGCCTCCCGTCCCTATCGCCTGC
>JBLIRI010000086.1:0-9109 GCA_049472235.1 Thermoplasmatota archaeon
AACGGCATTGCCCTGGCCGTCAGCGAGCACCTGGAACTCCACGTGCCTGGGGTCGTCGATGAACTTCTCTATGAAGACGGAATCGTCCCCGAACGAGTTCTTGGCAAGGACCCGGATCGATTCCAGGGCCTTCTCCATCTCCTGCTCGTTCGAGACCATCTTGATCCCGATACCGCCTCCGCCGGCGGATGCTTTCAGCATTATGGGATATCCGACCTCGTTGGCGATGTCCTTGGCCTTCTCGTGGTCCGCGATGGCCTCGACAACGCCCGGAACGACGCGAACGCCCGCTCCGATCATGGACTTCTTGGCATCGATCTTCGAACCCATCAACCTCATGGCGGACTCGGGAGGGCCTATGAACTCGATGCCGTTGTCGTGGCACTTCTTGCAGAAATCGGCATTCTCGGCAAGGAAGCCGTAGCCAGGATGTATGCCCTCAACGTCAGCCTTCAATGCGACATCTATCAGCGTGTCCTGGACGAGGTAGCTCATCTTCGCCGGACCGGGGCCTATATTATGGGCCTCGTCGGCGTACTTGACGAAGAGGGCGTTCTTGTCGGCATCGGAATAGACCGCAACGGTCTCGATGCCGAGCTCCTTGCAGGCCCTCATGACCCTGATGGCGATCTCGCCCCTGTTCGCGATCATTACCTTGTTGAGCAATCCCTCTTTTGCCATGCGCTTCACCTCAGAGGATCTGCATCATCAGGGTGCCGGTCTCCACCGGTCCACCCGCATTCACGAATATCTTCTTGACCTCTCCGGCGCGGTCGGACTTGACCTCGGTCTCCATCTTCATGGCCTCGACGGTGGCGACGACCTGGCCCTCGGCGACCTTGTCGCCTTCCTTGACCTTGATGGAGAGGACGGTTCCCTGCATGGGGCTCTTGAAGCCCCCCTCGACGTCCTTTGGAGGAGCGGCTGCCCCGGCTCCCCCTTCACCGGCGACAATGAAACCGCCCTTGGGGTTAACCTTGACCTCGAACATCTCCCCGTCGACCTCCACCTCGAATTCCGTCGGTATGACCGCGGGACCGCCTCCCTTGGGCTCTTCCTCGTAAAGATAGATATCCTTCAATTCGGGGAAGAAGGATTTGACGAACGCCCTGGTGGCCGGGTGATCGATAGGGAGCGGGAGCTCCTCGGAGGTGAACTCCGCCTTGGCCTCTCCCTTGAGGTACTTAAGTCCGATCTGCGGATATATTGCGTAGATCAGGACGTCCTCCGGCTCCTTGTAAACCCCCATCTCCTTGAGCTCTTTTTCGCGCTTGTCCCATTCCGGCTCGAGAAGATCGGCGGGCCTGCAGGTGATGACCTCGTTCTTCCAGTTCTCGCCTAGAACGAGAGGATATATCTCCTCCTTGATCGGCGCAGGGGACTTGCCGTACATTCCCTTGACGTAGTCCACGGTCTCCTTGGGGATGTTCTTGTACCTGCCGAAAAGGACGTTCATGACCGCCTGGACACCCACTACCTGGGATGTAGGTGTGACGAGCGGAGGATACCCCAGCTCCTCGCGGACCTTGGGGATCTCGTGGAGGACATCATCGAGCTTGTCGATGGCCCCCTGCATCTCCAGCTGGGAGACGAGGTTGGAGATCATTCCGCCGGGGATCTGGTGCATCACGATGGAGGGATCGGGTCTGAGGGCCTCCATCCTGATGAGATGCCTGTACTTCTTTGCGACCTTCCTGAAATAATCCCTTATCTCCATGAGAAGGTCCATATCGATCCCGGTGTCCCACTCGGTGTCCTGGAAGGCATACACAACGGACTCGGTGGCGGGGTGTCCCGTTCCTTCCGCAACAGGCGACATGTCCGTATCCACGACATCGACCCCGGCCTCTGCAGCCCTCTGGTAGGCCAGACCGGTCATTCCGGATGTGGAGTGGGAGTGAAGGTCAACGGGGCACTTTCCACCCTGGTCCTTGTATCCCTTGATGATATCGTAGGCCCTCTTTGGGGATATCATTCCGGCCATGTCCTTGATGCAGATTGAATCGGAGCCCATCTTCTCGAGCTCCTGCATGAACTTGATGTAGTATTCGGTGGTGTGGACAGGGGAGATCGTGTAGGACACGCAAGCCTGAAGGTGGGCTCCCTCTGTCTTGACGGCCTTCATGGGGACCTCCATGTTCCGAAGGTCGTTGAGGGCGTCGAAGACCCTGAATACGTCGATGCCGTTCTTGTGGGCGTAGTGGACGAACTTCTGGACGATGTCGTCGGGGAAGTTCCGGTAGGCAACGATGTTCTGGGCCCGAAGCAGCATCATGAGCTTCGTGTTGGGCATGAGCTTCCTTATCAGCCTGAGCCTGTCCCAGGGGTTCTGGTTCAGGAACCGGAGGGGCACATCGAATGTCGCCCCGCCCCACATCTCGACCGCCCAGTAGCCGACCTTGTCCATCTTCGTAAGGATCGGCTCCATGTCCTCGGTCCTCATCCTGGTGGCAAAGACTGACTGGTGCGCGTCCCTCAAAATAAGTTCTGTGATCCCGATCTTACCCATTGGTTCACCGTCCATAAACTGTAGGTTGGACGGGGCAGGGAACCCCCATATCGTATTAAAGGTTTCCTTAAGGATATCATTCTAGAGAAAAAGGTTCGACATCTCAAAGGGAGCATCCCTTCAGCCAGCATTCCGGGTTGAAGCAGAAATCGCAGCGCCCCTGCCTCCCCAGCGTCATCTGACCGCATTCCGGACACGTCGAAAGAATTCCCATCTGCATTATTCATGCCCCCCTTGGGAATGATAGGATCGGTCATCACGTTAAAAAGACAGAATGTGGGGGGGGACACCGAAAGAGAAACACATGCGGTGGCACCAGATCGTCACTTTGTAAAAAGGATTAATTACACCACAATGCAATTCCTCCCGCGGGCCGATCCAAGGGGCTTGGAAGACCGGGATCGAATTTGTTCATTTCGGGGGTTTGAACATGGAAGAGGAAACCATGGAGCCATTGGCTTACAAGAAATATCTGGCGGAGCTTGTCGGAACGCTTGCTTTGGTGCTCATAGGCTGCGGGAGCGCAGTGATCGCAGGCAAGGAGATAGGGTTCTTGGGGATATCCTTCGCATTCGGTTTGACCGTACTGGCAATGGTTTATGCCATCGGGCCGATCTCGGGATGCCACATCAATCCTGCGATCACGATCGCAATGCTGGCGGCAGGCAAGATAAAGACAAGGGATGCCGTCGGATACGTAATTGCTCAGGTGGTTGGAGGTATCATCGGGGCAGGGATACTGTACGGAATAGCATCCGGCCTGCACGGATACTCTCTCTCGGAGAACGGATTGGGACAGAACTTCTACGGCGACCACGGCGGTATCTTCGGCTATACCTGGGCCGCCGCATTCCTGGCGGAGGTCGTGCTGACCTTCCTGTTCCTGATGGTCATATTCGGATCGACCTCTGAAAAGGCTCCGAAGGGATTTGCCGGAATTCCGATCGGTCTGACCCTGGTGTTCATACATCTGGTCGGCATACCGATTACCGGAACATCGGTGAATCCGGCAAGGAGCATCGGACCCGCGGTCTTCGTGGGGAACGAAGCATTGGAGGAGCTCTGGCTGTTCCTGATCGCGCCGGTCATAGGCGGGGTCATCGCTGCGATCGTCTGGAAGTTCCTGTTCGAGGAAAAGGCTCAGGAGGCTGTCGAGATCGAGGAGCCCCCGCAAAGAAGACGCTTCGAACAGAGAAGGCCCGTAGGCAGGTACAGGTGAAGGGACTTCATTGCCCGGTCCTAGATGACAGGGCGATCTCCTTGGCCTTCTCCACAGCAGGCTGGTCGAAGGGCTCCACTCTGCGAAGCAGTGCGAAATAGTAGGCGAGGTACTGCATCATCCCTACGTAGAACCCGAACGACCTCTCGGTCTCATCATCCATGGTTATCGAAGCCCATGGAGCCTCCAGTTCGTCCATTGAGCCCATCACCCCGGCAGCCTCAGAAAGTATGGCCTTCTTCAGGGAGTAGGCCCCCATTTCAGACATCGGGACGCCCTTGTATTCGATCTCCACGACCGGCCATTCGATCTTTTCCCCCTCCTCCCCGTCGACGAGAACGAAAAGGGTGGCAACGTCCTCGGGGCCGTCGAGGACCCTCTGGTTCGTATGGTGCTGGCATTCCGGGCCTTCGTATGCGAGGAGGGTCAGACCCTTCCTGCCCTTGCTCAGGGTCTCGTGGAAGAGCTGGGTCACCAGATCGTTGAAGGCCGAGTATCCCCTGGAATAAACGGGCAGGAAAATGGTTCGCTTCCCCAATCTCTCGATCATGTAGAAAGCTCCGGCGAGGTTGATGATGTCATCGTCCTCCCTCGCAGAGCGATAGGCCTCCCGCATCCCTTCGACGAATGTCTTCACATCGATCCCGAGAACGAGGGCCGGCAAAAGCGCCGAAGGCGTCCCGCCAGAAAAACGGCCCCCCACATCCTCCGGAACATCGACGATCCCCCATCCGTTCTTCTTCGCAAGCTTTCTCAACGTCCCGTATCCCGGCTGGGTCACAACCGTGGTCGGATAGCCTCCGAAGAGCGAAAGGACCTCAAGCACTGTCAGTGTGTTCCCGGACTTGGAGACGGCAACGACATGGGTATCTTCCGGAGCGCAGTGGGCCTTGACCAGGCCGACATGGACAGGGTCCACCGTATCGATGATGAAGAAGTTCCTATCACCGTGATGCTTCCTCCCCACCGAACCGAGGATGCCCTTGAAGGTGGTGACGGACCCGCCGTGTCCGATGATCACGATGTTTTTCGACCCCTTGATGACCCCGGCAGCCCCGGAGATCCCTTCAAGGTCCGTTTCATATCCGGCAAAGGCGGGCACCTCGGCTGACCTCAGGCCGGACAACAATCCCTCGATCATGGAGAGGTCGGGGTTCCCGAGCTTCTCGATGTTGATCCTCATCGATACTTCACCCCATCACGCCGCCGGGTTCACCCGGTCCTTTCGATCCGGGCGGTCCTCTCTTGCTCGGAGCACAGTTCCGGCATGCGAACCCTCGATCGTCCAGATGGTCCTTGCAGGCGGCCTTCCCGCATAAAAGACATGTCCTGAAGGCCGGCTTCCCGCAGATATGACAAGTTCCCGCCATCATGTTTCCTTCCCTCCTTCTTCGACTCCGTATGCGGTTTCACATCCTAAAATCCTCCTCTGACCCTCCTCGAAACCATCCTTTCCGCAGAGCATGGAGGTCACCATGGGGAAACGCTGCGCCATCTCCCTGACCATCATGTCCGAGAGCCTTCTGATCTCGTCCTGGGCGTGATGGTCCGAGCGCAGCCTGACGAAGTGGTAAAGCTCGCGGAGGTTCAGCTTGAAGACGACTTTCCTCTTGTGCCCGTTGGTAAGCACGTACTCCGCAACCTCCTGGCCATGGTCGGCCTTGATCTCGAGATATAGGTCCCTGCTCCTTTTGAGCAGGTCCCAGTACCTCATCAGCAGGTCCCTGTCGTTCATGTAGACCTCCGGCGTCTCCCAGAGGCCGGGATTGTACCCCTGTGACAGGATGGTCGCCATCCTGTGCCTTTTAAGCTGCGCGAAGGCCGATGCCGAGATGTCGAAGTCGAAGGTCAGGTCCATCATCTCGAAGGCCCTGGGAAGCGATGAATGAACGGGATAGTTCCTGAAGACCGGCAGAAGAATGTCCATCAGCTCGTCGTCGGTCATGTTCCTGGCAAGACACCTTGCCTCCTCGAATGAGAGACCGGAGTTCTCGAAGACCAATCCGGCCACGACCTCCGATTCCGGGTCGTCGAGCTGTGCAGGCAGGTCCGAGCATACGGCTCTTCTGTTCGGATTGAACCTGAGCTCCTTTTTACCATCCTCCGTGAGGCTGAACCTCGCGGTGCCCTCTACTGCCTTTGAGATCTCCTGGGATGTCCTGTGGACGTGGAAGTTCCCCTCGGTGTACTTTATGAGGGACGGGGCCAGGCTGGCCGTGGCTTCCAGGAGGCGGGATGCGAAGCTGCGCACCTCCTTGAGAGGGTGCACCATTCCCTGCGATATGATGTACTCCGTCTCCCGGGCGTTCACCGTCAGACCGAGGTCGGTGGGGCAGGTCAGCCCCAGAACATACCTTGCCTGCTCGAGGAGCTTGTCCCCGTACCTCTCCTTGAGGTCTTCCCTGGAGACGACCTCGTTGTAGAGGTCGAATTTCTCCCTCTCGAGGTCTGCCATTCGGTCCTTCAGGTCGGTCCCCTCGAGCTCCCCGGGGATCACGAAGGTCTTGTTCCCGAAGAATACATAGCGCTGGGACCTCTCGGTGAATGACGCGAGCCTGTGCCTCTCTATGAACTCGACGAGCAATCTGGAAGCGTCCTCGATGTCGATGTTGAACACGGCATGCTCCGCGACCGAGCTGTGCCCCATCCTGTAAATGATGTTCTCGTTGGACCGCCTGGCCTTTTCAACCTCGGAAACAGCGGCGTCCCTCAGTTCGGGGACCGTCTTCGGGCTGTGTGAGATCCGGGCATACGCCGCCGATATCGTTTCAGGGGTCGCCGCGGGATCATCGACCCAGAACCTTCTGTCCATCGTCGCTCCTGCAAGGGTTATCTTCATTCTCCCTCCTCCAGTCTCTTCCTGAGCTTGTATAAAACTTCCAGCGCCTCCATGGGCGTCATGTTGTTGGGATCAAGGGACCTGATCTCATCGAGGACCGGGTCCTCCTCCGGGGGGGCCAGCATCTCCTCCGTTGGAAAGAGCACCATCTGGACCCCCTTCCTCTTGTCCGTCTGCAGCATACCGGGGACGGTATCCTCGCCGGTAGCTATCGCCGTCGCCCTATCGCTGAGGACGTCCTCTTTCTCTATCTTGCGGAGGACCTCCCTCGCCCTCTCCACCACTTCCTTGGGGATCCCCGCCAGGTCCGCCACCTCGACCCCGTAGGAGCGCGAGGCGGGACCTTTTCTCACCTTCCGGAGGAAGGTGATGCCACTCCGGTCCTCCTTGACTGCCATGGAGAAGTTGACGACGCCGTCAAGGGTGCCCTCGAGCTCCGTGAGGTGGTGGTAATGGGTGGCGAAGATCGTCTTTCCCCCGACCTTGTTCACGTCGGAGATGAACTCGGTGACGGCCCAGGCTATGGCAAGGCCGTCGAAGGTGGACGTCCCCCTGCCGATCTCGTCAAGGAGTATGAGCGAGTCCCTGGTCGCGGAATTGAGTATGTTGGCGAGCTCCAGCATCTCCACCATGAATGTGGACTGGCCTCTTGTCAGATCGTCGGAGGCCCCGACCCTTGTGAATATCCTGTCGACGACCCCGATCTCGGCCTTTTCCGCGGGCACGAAGGACCCCATCTGGGCCATGATGGCGATCAGGGCCACCTGCCTCATGAATGTCGATTTCCCTGCCATGTTGGGGCCCGTGAGGATCATGAACCTGTTGCGGTCTGCGTCAAGGTAGAGGTCGTTGGGTACGAAGCCCCACTCCACCCTGTCCTCTATCACGGGATGCCTCGACCTTTTGAGGGTGATGCTCTTTTCCATCCCGATCTTCGGACGGGTGTAGTTCCTCTTCGAGGCCACCTCGGCAAGGTCGTTCAGAACATCGATCCTTGCGATGGCGGAGGCCGTATCCTGGATCTCTCCGCCCCTCTCCAGGATCCTTTCCGCAAGCTCCTCGAAGAGCTTGAGCTCGAGCTCCGCCATCCTCTCCTGGGAGTTGAGGATGATGGATTCCTTCTCCTTGAGCTCGGAGGTGATGAACCTCTCGGCATTCACCAGGGTCTGCTTCCTGATGTAATTCTCGGGGACCATACCCAGGTTCGACCTCGTCACCTCGATATAGTAGCCGAATACGTTGTTGTGCTTGACCTTCAGGGACTTGATGCCTGTCCTCCTCTTCTCGTCCGCCTCGAATCCCTTGAGCCAATTCTTCGAATCCCTGGCTGCCGAGGAGATCTCGTCAAGTTCGGAGGAGTAACCTGGCTTGATCATCCCGCCGTCCTTTATGGAAAGCGGCGGCTCCTCCACGATCGCGTCGTCGATCGATCCAACGACATCCGAGAGGTCGGAGAGCTTTGAAGCAAGCTCTTTCAGGGGGTCGCATTTCGCAACTGTATCCGAGCCGTCAAGCAGCGCCCGAAGGTCGGCTGCTGCCATGAGAGAGTTCTTCAGGGCGATCAGGTCCCGGCCGTTCGCCCTCTTCAACGAGAGCCTCATCACGAGCCTCTCGAGGTCCGAGACCCTCTTCAGAGCATCCTTGATGTCCGAACGGAGGAACAGGTCGTTGTAGAGGGCCTGGACCGCATCCTGCCTCCCCTCTATGGCCGCGATGTCCATCAGCGGGTGCTGTATCCAGTTGCGAAGCAGCCTGCCCCCCATGGAGGTCCGCGTCTGGTCCAGGACCTCGAAAAGGGTGCCCTTCACGGAACCGTCTCGGACGGAGCGAAGCACCTCGAGGTTCCTGAGCGTGGTGGAATCCAGGACCATGAACTCCGAACCTGAATAGGTCCTGATGCGCCGGATGTGATCAAGATCGCACATCTGGTTCTCCCTTGCATATGCCAGTACCGCACCGGCGCAGCTCTTTCCCAGCTCCATGTCGTTGAGACCGAGGCCCTGGAGGTCGAGCACGCTGAACTGCTCCTTGAGGACCGCGTCCGAATAGCTGTCGAGGAAATGATGGTCCGGGAATGCGGTGATCGAGCAGCCCTCCCCCACATGCAGCCGCAGTTCGTTGATCAGGTCCTTCCTCTCGTACAGGGAAGCCGGGACCACGAGCTCTGCGGGATCGAACTTCATAAGCTCCGAGACCAGGGTCTGGAACGGGGTCTCCGAGGAGATCTCGGTGGCGAAGAAGTCCCCGGTGGAGATGTCAAGGTGAGCGAGGCCGTACGAGGCCTTGGGGAGCACCACCCTCTCCTGGGACTGCCCCTTCTCATCGGCAAGCGGAAGGTCGCTCTCCTGACCGCTCGCCAGCTTTCGGACGAGCGCGGAGAGGTAGGTATTGCCTTTCTCGTCCTGGCCCTGGGGAAGAAGGAGGGTCCCCGGGGTGACTATCTGGACGACCTCCCTCTTGACGATGCCGCTGCCTTTGCCGGGCTCTGCGACCTGTTCGCATACGGCCACCTTGAGGCCGTTGCCGATGAGTTTGCGGATGT
>JBLIRI010000087.1:0-8915 GCA_049472235.1 Thermoplasmatota archaeon
AACTGCTGACCGGGCGCGCGCGGCGCATCCTGATCGTGGTGCCCGAGAGCCTGCTGCACCAGTGGCTGGTGGAGATGCTGCGGCGTTTCAACCTGGCGTTCAGCATCTTCGACAGCGACCGCTGTGCGGCAATCGAGGCCGGCAGCGGCCAGGATAGCGATCGTCGTTATCGTGCTCCTTCTCCTCGCCGGCGGTCTTGCTCTTTTCCTCATGCGTCCGGTCGAAAGACCCGACCGGGTCTATGATCCCGATATCGAGCTGCCTGCCGACTACATGTTCATTGTCGACAATCCCGAAACCCAGGAAGACATGCTGTCCATAGCATCCCTTGTCACCGTTCAATTCATGGGCGGGGATTATCACCCAATGGTCGTATGCGATCCGGAGGGCGGATTGTCAAGACAGCTCCTCTACACACTCGGGAACCTCGAGACAGACAGGCAGAAGTACCTCTTCACCAACAAGGAGACCTCGCTGACCCATATCAACACACAGCTCGGTGACATCGGGGCCTCTCCCATACCCGAGGAGAACGTCCTTCCCCTATCTTCCGATGTGTCGTCCAGGTTCATCGGATTCAACAAGCTCATGACCGTGGCAACCTACGAGGAGGCCCTGTGGTCCGTGGTCTATGCGAAGAACAACGGATACGGGATCGTCAAGGGGGAACCCACCTTCTCGACCCAGGAGGAGGCCTTTGCAGCATTGAGGGCCCAGGATATCCGGTCGGATTACCTGATAGTTACCAATCCCAGGGACCTTGACCTGGAATCCCTCCACGCGACCCCGGATTACGACGTGTACGATGATGCGTTCTTCACACCTGCGATGTCGTTGATGACCGCCCAGATGGCCGCATATCACGACGCCTATGTCATCACGAACACCACACCGGTCTCAAGCGTGGACTGGGAGCTGGACATGGAGCTCTCCCCGAACAGGAGGGCCGTTGGTGTTCTGAACGAGATCAGGAAGGTTAGCGGCGAGTTCGGCGCACCCGAATATGTGGCGATCACCGGCTCGGCCCCCGCCGTTCCCCAGTTCCTTGTAAGGTCCGGGGGAATGGAGGGCGACATCGTCAATTCGGACATCATCTACGGTTTCCTTGATAATGACCATACAGCCATGGACGCTGCGGTGGGAAGGCTCGTCCAGTATGATGTCTCCCTCGCATCGAACCAGCTCCTCAAGACATATCTCTTCGATGATTTCACTGAAACGATAACCGTCGATTACAGGGATGTTGCCGGCGGGACGCATGACAAGGACTGGAGAAGGCATGCCGCTTCATTTTCCGGATATGACATAACCTACAAGAGGATGCAGGCGACCCCCGCAAGATGGATATGCAATGATTTCGAGGAGCTTGGTTTCTCCTACGATTACGTGGGACCTTTCAATACTGGCAACAAGTTCTTCGATGGGGTCGTGAATTCAATGGAGAACGATATATCGGAGATCTGCGAGGGCTCCGGGTACGTTGCCTACAGGGGGCACGGGTCCGACACAGGGTCCTTGTACGGCATCAGGGTCATGGGGCCCAATGGCGAAGAGCATGCCCTTAGGTATACCGACTGTCAGGAGATGGACGTTCCTCCTCAGATCGCCTTTTTCGTGAGCTGCCTCAACGGAAAGATATACGGTCACGGCCCCGGAACCGATCCTTCATCCGATGTCGCCTTTGACAAGCTCTTTACCTTGAACTACCTCTCTTCCGGTCCGGCCGTCCTTGTGGGGGCAACGGAGGTCAGTTTTTCCAACATCGGTCAGGACATCTGGTCCCTAAGGGCGGAATACGGTCCCTTCGAAGATGATTACAAATGGGACCACAATGATGCCTGGTATGCATTCGTCTGGGATGGCATCATCAACCATCCAGGCGACCACGGTACCGTCGGAAAGGCTGTCCAGTGGTCCGAGAACAGGTACATGAAGTATCCTCCCAACAACCAACCTGCGCCATTCGATCCCAACGGGGAAGTGGACTGGTACGAGGTGACCTTCTTCGCTGTCTACGGCGACCCAGCCTTCAGACCGGCGATCGATACAAGCGGGGGGGCCGGAGATTACGACCCGTGGCATAACGGCGACGCCGATAAATGAAGCCAACACGTGACATCCTTCTGTTATCTTTTTAAATCAGGGAGCCTTTCCCTTATCTGGATACGAACGGGGGAGCACATCGGTGAAACTGTTCCGGGAAAAGGCCAATTTCGTCTACAAGAGACGAAGGGCGACGATGAAGACGATATTCTTCAGGATCGGCGTCCTCCTTCTGGTGATCTTTGCCATATCCCTGATCGTCTACCTTGACCGGTCGGGGTACGATGACTCTCGGGATGGCAATGTGTCGCCCTTCGATGCGGTCTATTTCACCGTCGTTTCCATCACGACCACCGGATACGGGGACATCACCCCCGTAAGCACGGTCGCCCGTCTGATAGACACGGTGTTCATCACCTTCGGCAGGGCGGCGATGTGGTTCGTGATAGTCGGAACGGCATATCAGTTCGTCTTCGAGAGGTACAGGGAGGCATATTTGATGAGAGCGGTCCAGAGAGGTCTCTCGGGTCATGTGATAATCGCGGGTTTCTCGACCACCGGCCAGTCGGCCGCAAGGGAGCTGATGGTCAAGGGAACGAAGAAGAACCAGATCGTGATAATCACCCCCGACCAGGAGGAAGCGCAGCAGGCCGCCGAGGAAGGATATGTATCCATACTCGGCGACGCCACGTCAAGGAGAAGAACCTCGAGGACGCCATGATAAGGAAGGCGTCGTCAATGATCATCGCGACAAGGAAGGACGATACCAACGTTCTCATTACTCTCACGGCAAAGTACCTGAATCCCGGGATAAGGGTGATCTCCCGTGTGACCGACCTCGAGAACATCAAGCTCCTCCAAAAAAGCGGGGTGGAGGTGATAATCGCTCCCGCCGTGGCATCGGGCAATCTGATGGCCACCGCGACAACCCAGCCCAATGTTGTGCACCTCCTCGAAGATATGATGACCGCGAGCGAGGGTGTGTTCATGAGCGAGAGGGAGGTAAGGATAGACGAGCTGGGAGCGCCTCCCAAGAAACTCAAGGGCCTGATAGTCATGGGCGTCGTCAGGAAGGGAAAGGTATATGCGATGGAGGATCTGGACACCATGAAGCTCAAGCAGGGGGACCGTCTTCTCTGCATGGAGCGGAAATGATCGTACATTCTCCGTTCCGATGATGGTAAATAATTCCCAAGGAGTAATGACAGCGTGACCGTAATGAAATGGGACGCAGGCAGTGTGGAACAGGTCCTGGACAGGGTGGAAGAGGAGTTCTCGGGGGGACGCCCAGTGATCGTTCCGACCGACACTCTCTACGGACTGGCGGCGCCCCTGAGGAACATCCGGAGCGTCGAAATGATCTTCGAGCTCAAACAGCGCCCCCGGGAAATGACGCTTCCCATCGCCGTCGGAAACCTCCCGATGGTGGACGATATCGCCATCATCAGAAGATGGCAGAAGGACCCGATCCGGAAAGGCCTCCCGGGGCCTTTCACGTTCATCCTCGAGGTGAAGGCGGACCTTCCCGACCTCGTGGTCCGTGATGGCACCATAGCCGTCAGGGTCCCCAGGCATCCCATATTCATCCCATTGACATCCCGCGTGGGACCGCTGGCCCTCACCAGTGCGAACAGGCACGGAGCCGGGAATATCCTGAAGGCAGCGGAGATAGACCAGCAGTTCAACGGGAAGCTCCTCGTGGTTGAAGACGACCGCGCCCTTTCCAAAAGCGCATCAGCCATCATCGACCTGACGGACGAGACGGCGGCGGTCCTTCGGGAAGGAAATCTAAATATGGATGAGCTCATGGGGGGTGACCATGGAGGAAGGTGACCTTCAGAACTGGAAGGACGCGGGTTCCATCGCGTCCAGGGCCCGCGAGATCGGGGCCAGGATGGTCGCGGAGAACGTGACCTATCTGGAGGTCGTGGAAGCCGTGGAGGATTTCATCCTCGGGCAGGGTGCCGAGGTCGCCTTCCCCACCAACATCGCGGTGAACGATGTTGCCGCTCATTACACTCCAAGGCCGGGGGAGAAGACGCGTTTCAAGTATGGCGATCTGGTCAAGGTCGACGTCGGCGCTCATATCGAAGGGTGTATCGGGGACACGGCGAAAACGGTCGAGGTGGGCACCGTGACCTACACCCAGCTCATTCAGGCATCCAAGAGGGCGCTCGAGGCAGCGATAGAGGTCATCAGGGGCGGGATAACGCTCTCGACCATCGGCTCGATAGTAGAGAGGACCATGAACTCCATGGGTTTCAAACCCATCGTGAACCTGACGGGACATGCGATCGAGAGGTACAACCTCCATGCTGGGATATCCGTCCCCAACTATGATGACCGGGGCAGGGAGTACCTGCCCGAAGGGACCATAGTGGCGGTCGAGCCTTTTGCTACCACGGGCGTGGGAGAGGTCCGGTCATGGAAGAGATCGAACATATACAGGTTCGTGAGGGAAAAGGGGAAGCTCAAGGAGGACCAGGAGCTTGCTATGGGCCTGATAAGGAGCGGAAAGCCCAGACTGCCATTTTCGGAGAGATGGCTCGAGAAGGGATTCCCGGACGCGGAGCGGCCCCTGAAAGGTCTGGTCCGGGCAGGGTCCGTCTATTCCTATCCGATCCTCAGGGAGGCCTCCGGAGGTATGGTCTCCCAGTGGGAGCACACACTTTACGTTACGAAGAACGGCTGCAGGATATTGACCTACTGAGGTCAGGAAGTTGGTCCATATGGAAGATCGTGAGGGAGAAAGGTCATCGACCTATGCGGATTCTGGTGTGGATATCGTCGAGGAAGGAAAGGCCATAAGGAGCCTGGTCTCGGCCCTGAAGTTCAGGCGGGAGGGATTCGGCGCCCTGGCAGACCTGGGACCGCACTTCACCGGGATCGTGGATTTCGGCGAGCATTATCTCTCACTTTGCACGGACGGGGTCGGTTCCAAGCTCATGATCGCCGAGGAGCTTCAGAAATGGGACACCGTGGGCATAGACTGCATGGCCATGAACGTGAACGACGTGATCTGCATCGGAGCAGAGCCGATAGCCTTCGTCGATTACATCGCTACCGTGGACCCGGACCCGGATATCCTTCATGAAATCGGGATCGGTCTGAACGAGGGCGCACGCCAGTCGAACCTCACCATAATCGGCGGTGAGACGGCCTCCCTCCCGGACATCGTTAACGGATTGGACCTGGCAGGCACCTGCCTGGGCTTCGTGAGGAAAGAGGACCTGATCAAGGGGAGCGACGTGGCCCAGGGGGACGTCATAATAGGCCTCCCCTCATCCGGGCTTCATTCCAATGGTTTCTCGCTGGTAAGGAAGGTCATTAGAGACAACGACATCTCCTTCATCAGCCCTCTGGCCGAGATCATCGGGAGGAAGGAATGGAAGTCCCGGAGCAGGTACCCCGATCATATGGCCGAGGTTGAGAGATGGGCGGAGGTCGAGGGAGCGACCGTCATAGGAGAGCTCCTTCTCGTACCGACAAGGATCTACGTCAAGAACGTTCTGGAGGTCATCAGGAAGCTCCCTGCCGGGACCGTCCACGGAATGGCTAACATCACCGGAGGGGGTTTCCGCAACATATCGAGATTGAATCCCCATGTAAGGTACCATATCGATGGCCCCCCTGACGTGCCTCCCATCTTCAGGCTCCTTCAGGTTCTCGGCTCGATAGAGGAGAGGGAGATGTACCAGACCTTCAACATGGGTCTGGGGTTCGTCATCATCGTCTCACCCGATGTTGAGGAGGAGGCCCTCGAGGTTCTCGGGGAAACCGGGGGGAGAAGGATCGGGACCGTGGTTCCCGGAAAGGGGATATTCATCCAGACGCCGGGTATTGAATACGACGGGTACGTGTGAACCTTCTGTTCTTTCAGCAGTCCTGGCGTTTAAAATCTTAAATAAACAGGAAAAGGTACATTACGAAGAATAAAACATGCTCCTCTCAATATGTGACACGCATCGGATGTGCGACGTTGTATTCACTCCTTCATGATATAAGGCTTTTGATGGTGATGCCCCGGAATAGCACAATTATGTACACATAAGTTGGTGTACCAGGGCTTGCAGGGGGTACGGATCACTGCGTTTGGGGGCACTTATTGAAAACCTTTATATAGGAAAGGTAGTATGCACGGCACAGTCTTGACCGCATCGGGTAGTGGGAATGGCAAATTCTGGGTCCGTAGCTCAGCTAGGTAGGACGCTAGGTGGTATTAGCCGCCTTCTTCCCTAGAAAGAGCGTCTGGCTTTTAACCAGATGGCCGGGGGTTCGAATCCCCTCGGACCCGCCAAGCCCATTTCTTCCTATCCAGCTCTCAGACGCTCTCACTCCGCGGAGGTCAACAGATGCCCAGGTTCAATGTCATGGAAAACTACCTCGTTCCCAGGCACAGCATACTGCAAAAGGAAGAGGTCGATGCCCTTCTGGCCAGATTCGAGATCGATCTCTCACAGCTCCCCAAGGTCCTGATGGAGGACCCATGTGCGAAAGCGATCGGGGCCGTTCCCGGAAATGTGATCAAGATCGAGAGAGAGAGCCCTACCGCAGGTCTGTCATTGTATTACAGGCTCGTAGTGGAAGAGAGGTCGATGGTCTGAGATCCCACGCGGACCGTCGTATGAATGCGAGATAGAGAGGAACCCAAACCAATCGAGGTGATCCGTTGAAAGAGGTCGTCGAAGCCTTCTTCAAGAGCAGGAACATCATAAACCACCAGCTAGCTTCATTCAATGATTTCCTACCCACCCATGACAATCCGAAGTCAAGGATGCAGAGGATAATCGATTCGATCAGGATAGGCGAGATCGATAACGAGAGGGGTATCATCAGGCTGGATGTCGACAAACTTGACGAGGATTCCATAGACGTCAAGCTCGGCAGAATAACCGTTGGAACCCCCATAGTGAAGGAAGCGAACGGTGCGACACACGAACTTACACCGATGGAAGCCAGGCTTCGGGACCTGACATACTCGGCCCCAATATTCCTCGAGGTGACCATCATCGAGAACGGAATAGACAGGGAGCCCGAGAAGGTCAAGATCGGTGACCTTCCGATAATGGTCAAATCAAAGAGGTGCAACCTGCACAGAGAGATGATGAGCCAGGATCGGAACCTCACCGACGAGCAGTACTACAAGAGGCTTCAGGAGATGGGAGAGGACCCCCTTGATCCGGGCGGCTATTTCATCATCAACGGGACCGAGAGGTCCCTCATCTCCCTCGAGGACCTGTCACCCAACAGGGTGCTTGTGGAATGGGAAGAGAAGTACGGGACACCCATGGCGGTTGCCAAGGTATTCTCCCAGAGGGAAGGTTTCAGGGCATTGACCTCGGTGGAGCTCAAGAAGGACGGGATACTCATGGTCTCCGTTCCGGCGGCCCCCACGCAGATCCCCCTGATAATCCTCATGAAGGCCCTCGGCATGGATGCGGACGAGGATATAGCGAAGGCCATCGTGTCCGACGAGAGGATGAACAACATCATATTCGCCAACCTGGAGGAATGCTCTGTCAACTTCCAGGTCAACACCATCGAGGACGCCCTCAACTACCTTGAAAAGAAATTCGCGACCGGACAGGCCAAGGAGTTCAGGGAGAAGAAGGTGGAATCCATCATTGACAAGTCACTTCTCCCCCACCTGGGCGACCACAGGGACCAGAGGATAAAGAAGGCAATCTATCTCGGAAGGATAGCAAGGTCCGTTCTCGAGCTCAAGCTCGGACAGAGGGACCCCGACGACAAGGACCATTACGCCAACAAGAGGATATCCCTCGCCGGGGACCTGATGGAGGACCTTTTCCGGGTTGCCTTCACATCGCTCATGAAGGACCTCAAGTACCAGCTCGAGAGGACCATCACCAGGAAGAGGAAGCTCAGGGTGTCCTCAGCGATAAGGCCGGATGTCCTGTCCCAGAGGATCATCCACGCACTTGCCACCGGCAACTGGGTGGGGGGCAGGGACGGCGTTTCCCAGCTCCTTGACAGGACCTGCAACATGTCCACGATCTCGCATCTGAGGAGGATCACTTCCCCTCTTACAAGGTCGCAGCCCCATTTCGAGGCCAGGGACCTTCACCCGACCCAGTGGGGAAGATTGTGCCCCAACGAGACCCCGGAGGGTCAGAACTGCGGTCTGGTGAAGAACCTCGCTCTCATTGTGGATATATCCGAAGGTTACGACGAGAGGAAGCTGGAATCCACCCTCTTCGATATGGGTGTCAGAAGGATCGAGAAGGAACTGACCGACGAGGCCAGGGTGTATCTGAACGGCAACCTGATAGGCATACACCACGACCCCAAGGGTCTGGTGGAATCCGTCAGGAAGAGGAGGAGGCAGGGCTTCCTTGCAATGCCCCAGGAGAAATCCCACGAGATCAACGTCCGTTTCAACACGCAGATCAACTCGGTCATAATCAACTGCGATGACGGCAGGGTAAGGCGCCCTCTCTTCGTGCTTGACAGAGGCCAGACAAAGCTCACGGACAGGATGAAGAACTCACTCGTCGAGGGCAAGATCACATGGGAGGACCTCGTGCAGCAGGGTGTCATAGAATGGATAGATGCCGAGGAGGAGGAGGACCTGTTCATATCCGTTGACGAGGAGCATGTTCATCCCGATCACACGCACATGGAGATAGATCCCATGGTCATACTTGGAACCTGCTCTGGGCTCGTGTGTTATCCCCATCACAACTCATCCCCGAGGATCACCATGGGGGCCGGAATGGCCAAGCAGTCGCTCGGTCTTGGGGCCTCCAACTACAGGATAAGATGCGACACCAGGGCACATCTGCTCCACTACCCGCAAAAGCCCATGGTGCAGACCAAGACCATGGAGTTCGTCAACTTCAACACCCGCCCCG
>JBLIRI010000088.1:0-8890 GCA_049472235.1 Thermoplasmatota archaeon
CCCCCACAAGGGCCTGGGCGATCTTGATCCTCTGCCTCATTCCCTTTGAATAACCGTCTATGGGCCTCTTGGCATCCTTGACAAGTCCGACCCTCTTGATCGCCCCCCATGCCATCTTCGAGGCCTCCCGGTGGGAGACCCCTATCAACCTGGCGTTGAAGGCAACGAACTGGTGTCCGGTCATCCCGGGATAGAAGGCATCCTGCTCGGGGCAGTAACCTATCTCCATGTTGAGGTCAGGATTATCCCAGGGGTCCATTCCCAGGACCTCGAGCTTTCCGCTCGACGGCTTGATCTGACCCGTGAGGAGTTTCAGCATCGTCGATTTCCCGGCACCGTTCGGGCCCAGAAGACCGGTCAGTCCCTTATTGAACTCCACCGTGAAGTCATTGAGGCCCATGACCCTGCCGTAGAACTTTGACACGTTGCGGAGGCTTGCGACCTGGGATGTCATCTCGCCACCTCCTTGTTATGGAACCTGTAGAATATCATCATCCAGGAAGCGGCAACCAAACCCAGGCATACGATGGCAACGATCCCGTAGCCGAATCCCATACTTTCGGAATTGTAGGGGATCCCGTAAAGGGGTTTGATCAGGTTCTTCATCATCAGGTTGATGTTGATGACCTTGAAGATGTCGGTCTCGAAGATACCCACCATTATATCGGACACTATGGAGGCGAAGATGAAGGAGCCGAATATGCCGACACCGGCGAAGATCCCCCTGTTGGTCATCGAGGACAGGGCCATGGCTATTGACGAAAAAATCACGATCGCGACAACGTAGGCGATCAGCATCCCCCCAAGCAGCCACAGGTGCTCGAGAATGTACACGAAGGGCTCGTTGATGAAGGCCATCCTGGTGACGAATATTATCAAGGCCGGCCCCAGGGTGATGATCGATAGGATGGTCGACAGGGCCATGAACTTCCCTGCCATGTAATCGTACCAGGTGATGGGTCTGGAGAAATAGAGAGTGAAGGTATTGTTCTTGAGGTCGTTGGCAATGATGCCCGAACCGCAAACCGCGGTGAGCAGTACCACCCACAGGTATTTCGCGTAGTTGAAGCCGCCCCCCCAGAGGGTGTTGAAGAGCTTCTCCTCGAGGGAAAGGACCCTGGGAGGGCCAGCGATCTCCACCACGACCTGCTGGGCAATGGCATGGTTGTAATCCCCATCAGATGTCTCTGTTGCGAGGACAAGGATGTTGTATGGCATCTTCATGGCAAGATACCCCGAACTCACGGCCACATGGAACTCCCATTCTTCGCCGGGACCGAGCTCCTCGAATGGTCTTACCTGGGTGAAATCGGTCTCGACCCAGTAATCCACATACCACGCCGGGTCATGGAATGGCATCAGGAGAGTTTCGAACCTCAGGTGTACCGGCGACGACCCGATATTGCGTACCCTTACCCGGAACTCCCTGTAATCCTGAGAGCGCATGCCCATCCTACGCACGCCGTTCCTCGAATCCTCGACCTTGATCTCGATGGAGGGGGACCTTGCCTTTTCCAGTTCAGAGGATTCCAGCCCGAGGTCCTCCGGATCGATGGATATGATGGAAGCGGCTGATGATATCCTCGGGTCGAGGGTCACCTCCTTTCCCTCGAGCATGGATGACAGGTTGACATCGTCCGGGATGACGAATACCATCATCATCCTGGAGATATCCTCGGTGAAGATCTGGGAATCGGGGAAGAAGGAGTACGGGGAGCTGATGGAGCCGATATCGATGCCTCCGATATCGGGTATGGGGAAGGACCCTATGTCGTCGATATCGAAGGATTGGCCCACCGATCTCGGTGCCGGTTTTTCCTGACCATCATCCCCGGGAGGCTCCTCCTGTCCCCCATTGCTCCGGGGAATGAAGAAGAAATTCGTTAGGTTCGCGGGGGCGTTGACGACTATGCTCACCCTTTTGGTTTCACCCGGGTCCAGGCTGCCGATGAACAGGTCCCAGTCGGCCTCCCAGTGCTCGTTGGGAAGCATGACCATGACCATGGGGATCGTCGAGTTCCTGCCCACATTCTTGATATCGTACGAGACCTCGAAGGTGGACCCCAATCCCGATACGATGTTCAGGTCCCCTTCGTCGACCGGAACGATATCGAAGAACTTCGCGCTGAAGAGGTCCTCGGTGATATCTCTCTGTATCTCCTCCACGGGGGCCGAAAAAGCTACCTCAAGGACCGAGAAGAACAGGAACAGGAACGAGATCGAGATCACTATTATCGACCATTTGTTCCCGATCATGGAGTTGAAGTTGTTGGCATAGACCCTGAGTATCCGGTAGCCCCTCCCCCTGTATTCCCGTCCATACCGGCGGTAATCCTCGGTCCTCACCTGCATCAGGACCCGCCCCCCGTCACCTTCATCACGAAGAGGTCCTCGAGGGTCTTTCGACGCCTGGTCGCGTGCCTGATCTGAATATCATGGCCGGAGACCGCCTGGTAGAGGTCCATCAGGACGTCTTCCTTTGACAGTATGTTGAAGAACATGCCCTTCTTGTTCCATGCAAGCCCCATCCCGTCGAGGACCTTCCTGAAGAGCTCCTCGTCCCCCTTTATCCTGACCTCGTACTCCTCGCTTTCCGCCGTGAGTTCCCTGATGTCACCTTCCACCAGGACGTTTCCGAAATTAAGAATGATGACATGGTCGCAGATGAACTCCACGTCCGGCAGGAGGTGGGATGATAGAAGTATGTTCTTGCGGTGATTCCTCGCTATATCCCTGATCAGCTCCAGCATCTCCTCGCGGCCTTTGGGGTCCATGCCGTTCGTTGGTTCGTCGAGGATT
The DNA here is from genome assembly GCA_049472235.1 of Thermoplasmatota archaeon. GTDB lineage: Archaea > Thermoplasmatota > Penumbrarchaeia > Penumbrarchaeales > Penumbrarchaeaceae > JAFGLL01. The sequence continues at coordinate 2,800 of JBLIRI010000088.1, forward strand.
ATGAACTCCGGATCGTGGACCAGGGCCTGGGCGAGCTTCACCTTCTGCTTCATGCCAGTCGAGTAGGTTTCGATCGAACGGTACCTCTCATCTCCTATACCGACGTAATGAAGGACCTCGTGGGCCCTCTGCATGGCGTCCATTGACGGCAGGCCTGAGACCTCTCCCATGTATTTCACGTAGGTAACGGCATCCATGTCCGGGATCAGACAGTCGTTCTCCGGGACATATCCTATCTTGGAGCGCGCCTCCAGACTCTCCCCGAGGGTCCTGGAAGAAGAGCCGAGAATGACGGATTCGCCGGATGAAGGGCGGACGAGGCCAAGGAGGCATTTTATCAGAGTGGATTTCCCGGCTCCGTTTGGGCCGAGGAGTCCCACGGGGCCCGGAGGTATCTCGAGATCGACACTGTTGAGGGCGACGAGGCCTTTGTAGTGCTTTGTCAACCCCTTAGTTGACACAACGCTTACGCCATCATTCCCGGTCATCGGTCTCGCCGTTGAAACATAACTGGATTATTTATACTATGTCGTTGGAGAGTATAAGATAACAGGAAAGATACATTGGATCAGGTGACACCGGCGTGCCGGATCCCCATCATTAAATTATTATACTAACAATCAATCGGCGCATCGGGGCAGACGAATGGACAAGGAAACCGTTTACATCGTGTCCGGGCTCCCCAGGTCCGGCACATCCCTGATGATGAAGATGCTCGAGGAAGGGGGAATCCCGCCGCTCGTCGACAATATCAGGGAGGCGGACATCGACAACCCGAAGGGCTACTACGAGTTCGAAAGGGTCAAGAAGCTTCCGGGAGACACGACATGGCTCCCCGAGGCCCGGGGCAAGGTCGTGAAGGTCCTCGCCGAGCTCATAAGGCACCTGCCTGACGGCTACACATACAAAATAGTCTTCATGATGAGGGACCTCGACGAGATCATAACATCCCAGAAGAAGATGCTCGTTCGAAGAGGGGAAAACCCTGATGCCGTCCCCGACGATGAGATGAGGGAGCTTCTCAGGACCTATCTCAAGAACCTCAAGATCTATGTTAGGAACCACCCCAACATGGAGGTCTGCTACATCTCCTACAACGATCTCATGAGGGAGCCGGACCTCTCAATAGAGGAGCTCGACGAATTCCTCCACGGCGGTCTTAACCTTCAGAAGATGAGAAGGGCGATCGATAAGGACCTCTACCGCAACCGAATATGAACTTTGGATCAGAACCAATATATGTGGTAAATATTACCAAAGTTGTTTTCCCTAAATATGTCCATAATAGTTGAAATAACAACGTATTTTCACGGTAAGACTTATATACCTACATTAAATATCATTAAATGTCATTAAGAAACGGAGGCCAAGAACATGACCGAAGAAAGAAAACACACCACCGTATCCATCCCCCTTCCTCTCTACCGGAAGATAAAGAAGAGGATAGAGGGAACGGGCTTCACATCTGTCTCGGACTACGTGACCTACGTTCTCCGGGAGGTCCTCGCCTCCCTCGAGGAAGAGGAAAAGGAAGAGGTCTTCTCCGAAGAGGAGGAGGAGAAGGTCAAAGAGAGGCTCAGGGCCCTTGGATACCTTGACTGAAATTGATCAAACGGTGATAAAATGGTGAACAAACCCCACGGCGGAAGACTGATAAGAAGGATGCTGACGGACAGGGCCAGGGAAAGGGTTCTCGGCGAACTCGACGACTATGTGCGGTTCGACCTCAAGGAAGTGAACGCGGTCGACGTCCAGTCCATTGGAGAGGGGATATACTCCCCGCTGACCGGCTTCATGATGTCCGACGAGCTTCAGTCGGTACTGCTGAACATGAGGCTCCCGGACGACGTCCCATGGACGATACCGGTCGTGCTGGATATCGACAGGGAGAAGCTTGACTTCGACGAGGGGGACGCCCTCATGCTCCATTACGAGGGGCAGCCCCTGGCAAGGATGCACGTGGATGACATCTACTCCTACGACAAGACGGAATACGCCCGGTCGGTCTTCAAGACCACCGACAGCGCGCATCCCGGGGTCCAGAGGGTGATGGAGCTCGGAGACACCCTCATCGGCGGCGAGATCGAGCTCATCGACGAGCTTCCGAACCCCTATAAAGAATACACATTGACCCCTAATGAGACCAGGGTGCTGTTCAGGGAGAAGGGATGGAAGACCATTGTCGCCTTCCAGACCAGGAACGTATCCCACGTCGGACACGAGTTCCTACAGAAGACCGCCGCGACCTTCGTGGATGGTCTCTTCATAAACCCAGTCATAGGGAAGAAGAAGTCGGGGGACTTCAAGGACGATGTCATTCTCAAGACCTACGACGAGCTAATCAAGAACTACTATCCGAAGGGCATCACACACATGTCCATCCTTCGCTACGAGATGAAGTATGCAGGGCCGAAGGAGGCGATCCACCATGCCATCATGAGGAAGAACTTCGGGTGCACCCATATCATCATCGGAAGGGACCACGCCGGTGTTGGGAACTACTACGGGCCTTTCGATGCCCAGGAGATCTTCAAAGAGTTCCCGGACCTAGGCATGGACCCCATGACCTTCCAGGCCTTCTACTACTGCCACAAGTGCGGGAACATCGTCAATTCGAAGATATGCGACCATGACAAGCAGTTCCACGACTCCCTCTCCGGAACGAAGATGAGGGAGATGCTCAAGACCGGAGAGGTCCCGAAGCCATATCACATGAGGAAAGAGGTCTTCGAGACCATAAGGTCATTTGACAACCCGTTCCTGGATTGATAATATGCTGATAATACACCACTGGGACACGGACGGCATCTGCTCCGCCGCGAAGCTCGTGAAGGCGTTGAAGCCCGAGAGCTTCGTCAACATGTCGCCGGAGATCGGCGACTTCAGCTTCGGCCGGAGGATCAGGGATGCCATCGAGGAGCACGACGAGGTCTACGTCCTCGATCTAAACCTGCCCCATGAGGTGGAGGGGGCCCGAAAGAGGATAACCTTCATCGACCACCATATCCAGGGAAGGATCCAAAATGAAATGGTGGAGCAGATAAACCCGCTCGTGGAGGGGAAGGACCCCAAGGACTATCCCTCCTGCACGACGGTCCTTTCCGACCACTTCGGGGACTGGGACCTTCTTTCCGCCCTCGGAGCCGTTGGCGACGTGGGTGAGAAAGCCCTCGACGTCCCCAAGGTCAGAGAGCAGCTGGACCTTGCGGGGATAGGATACAGGGAAGCCCAGCACATCGTATCGCTGATAGATTCGAACTACCTCGCGGTCGACCTCGGATCGGTGGAGGAAGCCGTTCGGACGGTTCTCTCCTCCGGTACCGAGGAGCTCATGAACAGACCGGAATGGGTGAGAAGGTTCGGCGATATTAAGAAGACCATCGAGGAATCCCTCGGAAGGAGGGAGGAACTCGACGGGTTCGCGATCGTCGATTATTCGTCACCCTACAACATCGTCTCCAAGCTCGCCAGGAAGGCGGTCTGGGAGATGGGCTACTCCGGAGCCCTGGTGATAAACAGGGATTTCCACGGAAAGGGCCAGACCTATTTCCGTGTAAGCCCGGAGACAGCAGAAAGGATAGACATCGCCTCCATCATTGCCAAACTGAAGGATATCGGCATCAACGCCGGCGGCAAGAGGGAGGTCGTGGGGTCTGTCTATCCCGTTGATCGGACCGAGGAGGTCCTCGGCATAATTCGACCCCACCTGCCGATGAAGAAAACAGGAGGAAATATCAGATGAAAGAGAATGGTTTCAAGGGATTCACAATATGGATCACAGGTCCGTCCGGTGCGGGAAAGACATATCTGGCGGACGGACTCAAGAAGTATTTCGAGGAACACGGCGTACCGCTTGAGATATTCGACGGCGACTCGGTCAGGAAGAGGCTGTACCCGGACATCGGTTTCTCCGCCGAGGCAAGGAGGATGCACAACGAGGTCGTGATCAACCATGCAAGGCTCATGACCAAGTACGGCGTCCCCAACATCGTCTCCCTGATCTCCCCCTTCAGGGACGTCAGGGACAAGGCAAGGACCGAGATAGGGAACTTCGTCGAGGTCATGGTGGAATCCACCAAGGAGGTCAGGATCGAGAGGGACCCCAAGGGGCTCTATGCAAAGGCCATCGCGGGGGAGATCACCAACCTCACAGGCTATGACGGGGTGTACGAGGAGCCGCTTCATCCCGAGGTCACCGTGTATTCACACAGGCAGACCCTCGAGGAGGAAGTGGAAGCCGTCGTATCAAAATGCAAGGAGCTCGGGTTCATCTGACCCGCCTTCCCGGAGGGGAGATAGTTGTTCTCGATGGACAGGAGAAGGGTTGCGAAACTGGCCCTCCCTGTCCTCTTGCTATTGATCGTCCTGATGCTTCCCAGGCCTGAAGGACTTTCCTGGGAAGGCCAGGCGATGTTCGGCGTCCTGCTTTTCGCGGCCGCACTGTTCATCCTTCAGCCGATACCCCTGGGTCTGGCCGGCATAGTGGTTATCGTCCTGCCATTAATGCTGGGCGTTACGAGCGTTTCGCAGACCTTCTCGACCTTCGGGAACTCCGCTGTATTCTTTCTGATCGGAGCCTTCATCATAGCTGCAACGGTCGAGAGGACCCCTCGTCATAAACGGGTCTCCCTTTATTTCATGAGGATCGCCGGCAGGTCCCCCAAGCTGCTGGTGCTCGCCACTATGCTCTCGGGGGCCTCCCTCACCCTCATAATGCCACAGCACGGGGTGATAATACTCATCGTTCCGGTAATGATGTACATCATAGTCGGGATCGGGCTCGTGCCCCTGAAGAGCAACCTGGCCAAGTCGATAATGATCGGAGCTGCCTTCGGCTGTACAATCGGGAGCCTCGGAACTCCTCTTGGAGGTGCAAGGAACCCATTGACGATAGGCTTCCTCCGGCTCGAGGGGATCCATATAAGCTTCCTGAGATGGATGGTGCTGTCCATGCCCGTCGTGGTCCTGTCGCTACTTGCGGTCTGGATCGTTCTGATCATCGTGTTCCCTTCGGAGATCAAGGACCTCAGAAAAGGCAAGGAGATCATAGAGGCGGAGGTGGAAGAGCTTCCACCCGTGAGGGGAAAGCACATCACGGTAATGGCGGTGCTCCTCGTGGTGGTCCTTGGTTTCATACTCCTCCCGACGTTCTTCGATGTCGAGCTCTCGCTCATAGCCCTTATCGGCGCCGTGGCGATCTTCATGGCCGGCGGCATGAACTGGGACGATGTGGAGAACAAGATCCCCTGGGGCATAATCCTTCTTTACGGGGGAGCCATCTCCATCGGTATACATATGGCCGATTCCGGGGCCGCCCATTGGCTTGCAGAGATGCTGCTGGATGCGACAGGGGGGCATGTATTCCTCTCGATACTGCTGGTCGTCCTACTCTCGAAGGTCCTCACGGAATTCATGTCGAACACTGCAGCCGTATCGATCCTTCTGCCGATTGGCTATGCCGTTTTCACGGAAACCGGGCTCCCCCCGGAGATGGGATCGATGCTGGTGGCGCTCTCGGGAGGGCTGGCGTTCATGTTCCTGATATCGACCCCGGGGAACCTCATATCATTCTCATCGGGTTACTTCAATCAGAGGGACCTCCTGAAGGCAGGTATTATTGCCAATGTGGTCACTATGGGTATCATCCTTCTGGTGACCTATACTTACTGGAAATGGATAGGTGTCTGGTGATGCTGAAGAGGATAGTTCTCTCCGTACCGCAGGAACAGTTCCCCGAACTGGCCATAAAACGGGGAAGGGACCTGGCCGATAGATTGGATGCAAAGATCTTCATGTCCTACATCATCGAGGATTCTGTCTTCGAAGAGGTCGCCGAGAAGGCCGGGCACGTGATGACCGAAAGGGACAAGGACCGCTTCGAGAGGAAGATGATCCGGTCCCACGAGAAGGTAGCGAGGAACGTCATACTGAAAACGGCCTCGAAATTGCTGGGAGAGGAGCCCGACGAGTTCTCCGTGAGGAAGGGGGCCCTGACGGACACACTGCTCGAGATGATCGAGGAGAACGGAGCGGACACACTGCTGATGGAATACGAATCCTACAACCTCGTGAAATACAGGATCATGGACCG
>JBLIRI010000089.1:0-8699 GCA_049472235.1 Thermoplasmatota archaeon
CTGCCGCCGGCCGAATTGTTCGCCTCGTCGAAGGCCGTGAAGTGGAGGGTATAGTTCCCCGGATGCTGGAATGTATGGTCGAAAACGGGAGAAAGTGATGTGGAATTGAACCAGCCGGAATCGTAGAGCGACCAGTTGATCCGGGAGACGCCGACGTTGTCGGTGGCGTTGATGACGAAGGTGAACGGGACCTCCTCGAGGGCGGCCGCATCAGAATATACCAGCTGGGGCGGGGTCACGTCCATCACATAGATCCTCGTTACCGCCTTGTCGGAGACCCCCGACGGGTCCGTCACCCTGAGGACGAGGGTGTAGAAAGAAAGAGGCTCCTCGAAGGTGTGGACGAACTCGGGACCGTACCTGGTCAGGTTCCTCCACTCGCCCTCCCTGTAGAGGGGCAGGTCCCATGTGAAGTTCGCTTCCGTTCCGAAATCCGGGTGATTGCCCCGGGAGAGGTTCGAGCTGATCACGACATCGGTGTCCTCGTCCACAACCAGCCTCTCGGGAAGCCCCGCCTCGACGTAGGGTTTGAGATATGCCGTTGCCCAGTGGGTCTCGTTCTTGAAGGTCGGGTTCTCCTCCGGCCCGGCGTCCCTTCCGGTCCATTTCAAAGCGGTCTTGGAGAGGCCCCCCGTATCGTCATCATTTACGCCGACGTTCAGTCCTACTGTCCTGTTGGGCAGGGGGGAGGCGATCGAGTCCAATCTCACCCTCATCTCAATGCTGTAGAAGTTCCTTGAGGGCAGGGTCCTCACGGCGGCATACCAGTCCCCGTCCTCTCCGAAATGCCTCTCGTAGGGGGTCGAGTTGGAATAGTCGTGGAATATGCTGCCGTCCGCCTCAACCAGGAATGTGGTGCCGTCCTCGAAACCGGGCCATGGATCGCCGGCCCTCTGGTCCCAGTCCATGTCGTGGGCCCCGTCGAGCAGAAGCTCGACGCCGTCGTCCCTCCAGAACGTCGAACCGCTGTCGACCACGATGCTCTGGTCGGTGACGTTGGCAGCGAAATAGAGGTACGTGTCGTCGTAGACGAGATAGAATGTTACCGCGAGGTCGGCAAGGTCCGTGAACTCCTCGTCCGAGCCGTCCGGGGGATAGATCTCCCTGAACGATGTTCCGTCGAACGCGTCGAAGTAGTTCGTCGTGAACTGAGTCTGCCATTCGAGGTCGCCTATGGCTCCGTCCAGGACGGGGGGCTCGAAGGTGTACGGGACCTCGATGTACATCTCCTGTATGGGTTCTGTATCCGGGGAAGCACCCGCGCTCAGAGCGGGGACCATTGCCCCCAGCATCAACAGTAAAAGGGTCCACACGGCCAGTTTCATCCCGTCACCGGGTGGAAATCATATTTGTGCCTATTTAATGGCTATCCCCGCATCACTATGACGGTGGTGTCCGTTGTGCCCATTCCTCCCCCTTTCTCGGCATGGATGTCCATGACCGCGGTGTCGGCGTTGGATGAAAGACTCGCGGTGATCTCGACGGTGTCGCCCGAATCGATCTTCATCACTGTCCTTTCCTCGACCGCCCCCGAGAAGGTGAGGATCACGTCATCGACCTCGTTCCCCTCGGAATCGTATACATATACGGTCATCTCCACGGTCCCGTTCACCCTTCCGCTTCCTTCCAGGACAACTGTCTCCGGATCGGTGGTCATACGTTTCAACGTGGCATCCGTGTCACCTGCAATGACAAGCCATCCGATCACGATCCCGAGGGCTGCCATTGCGACCACTACTGCTATCATCAACTGCAGGGGCATTCCTTCGATGCCCCCGTTCCTGTCAGCGATTCTCTTCATTTCTATCTCACTCCTGGTCAACCGATCAATAGCGAACTGGTGATGACCCCCAACGAGAAGGTCAGGGACGACTGCACCAACCTCTTTGGGACCTTGTGCCACCCGCCGTCAGTGGTGCCTTTCTCGAGCCTGTGTATCGTGATGGTGGTGACCATCGACAGGACCAGCAGGTACCCTGCCGACAGCAGAAGGAAATTCCACGGCTCCATCCCGCTTCGGGCGCCCCCTCCGAAGAGCATGCCGTCCGGGGCTCCCTCCTGGACGGACCCCATCAGCCTGAAGATCCCTGCCGAAGCGCCTATCATGAGAGGGGCGAAGATCGAGGCCGTCACCTCCATCTGCCCGACCGCAGACCTCACCCTGGAGGAGAGGTCGCTCTCCAGGTCCAGCATCTCCTGGACATGCCTGGAGAAGGCCCTGACAGCCTTGCCCCCGGGGCCCTTTCCCGCTCTCGAGAACTCCTCGGCGCTCTCGAGGTATGTGACAGCAGGCTCGGGAACGGAAGCCTCCCGGGGGGTCGCGCCCGGGAGCACCCTGAACGTCGATATCACCCCGGTCTTTGATTTGGAGAATGCCCTCTTCAGGGCGAATTCGAAGGATCGTCCCTCGAGGAGGGATGACGACAGCTCCCTGAGGAAGACGGGGGAGCCGTTCCTGACCTCATCATGCTCCCTTCCGGCAATGTACGACCCCCGGGTCGTCCATCCGATGACGCCCGCCAGCAGGGCCGATGCACCGCACATGACAAGCAGCACCGATGCGGAGTTCCTGTCGACCACGTCGAGATAAGGTGGAAGCTCGATCTCGTGCAGGAGATGAAGGAGGGCAGCGGCAAGGACGATGACACCGGCTGTGATCATGATCAGGTCGAGGGCCCCGGGGGGCGACCACCCCGCCGCCTTCACCCCCGTGTCCGATCCAAGGGAGGGCCTCCTCATGACCAGGGACGAGCCTATCAGCATGATGCAGCAGGGGAGGATGAACCACAGGAAGAAGCCGATCAGGACCGCGGTCCGTCCCGATATGCCCGCCACCGGGATCATGGTCGCAAGAAGTATGGGCAGAAGAACGCCCATGCCGAAAAGTGCCGTCGAGGGACCGGCCAGTGATCGGGAATATGCCTCCATCATCGCCTTTGATTCCTCGGAAAGCCTCGACACCAGGGACCTGGCCGAGATCACGACCTCGGCGCGTGAGGCCTCCCTCTCGGCGGATATAAGGGAGCCAAGGGCCCTCCCGATGACGGGGGACCGACAGGACCATCTCTCCCTGAACTCCTGGAACTTCTCATCGAAGGGTCTTCCCTCCGTGAAGGGGCCCCACGTCAGCTCTCCCAGCATGTACTGCTTGTCCGGGGGGAGAGAGGTCCTTGCCATTCTGACGGCAGCAGGCAGCGAGGGATTGATCTCCAGGAATGCGGAGAGCCTGCGGACCACATCATGCATACGGCCCTCCTCCCTCCACCGCTCATTCCGCAGGGCCCTTCTCGGACGGTCCCAGAGCCAGAACGCGGCCCCCAGGGGGAGCAGCCCGACCAGAACGCTTCCTGTGAAGATCAGGAAGGGCATGTCCAGGCTGGAGGTGTATCCCACGGTCTCCACCTTCCATCCGTCCCCGTCCTTGATGACGTCCTTCACCGGGTGGACGGACTGGAAGTTGTCAGAGATGCCGTCCTGGTCCCTGTCCGGTCCGTTGGGGGCCGGGAGATTGTAAACGAGCATGAGAAGCAGCGATGTCCCGATGATGGTCAGGATGGCGGCAACCAGGGCCGGAGAGATGGCGGATCTCCTGCTGTGGCCCCTCAATCTGTCCCTCCTTCGAATGCTTTGCTCCACCTCTTCAGAACGTAGGCCTCATCAGGGAACCTTCCCTTTCTGAGAGCTTCCTCCCTCGCCTTCTGATATGCCTCGCTGACCGCGGGCATGACCTCCGGTCTGGATATCCTGTCGGGACCCATGAGCTTCGCAGCATGCTCGAGGACCGAGGACCTGACCTTCAGCTCCCCAATTACATCGAACGGGGCCATCCCCCAAAGACCCGCGATGGACCTGATCGTGTGGGAAGAGGGAAGGTCGTCGGTGGAGCGGAGGGAATTGGTGGAAGGATCGTAGAGGAAGAGGTCCCTGAAGGCCCCCGGATGACCGTCCTTGACCACCTCGGCTATCTGGATGATCCTGCGGTATCTTGTCCTCGATCCCTTGGGCTGGACGAGACCCGCCACGACTATGAGGTCGGTGGCGGTGAAGGATACTCCGGATACTCCAAGGTCCTCGACGGCCCTTTTGTAGACCGCTTTGGCTGAATCCGCATGGAAGGTACCGAGGACGGAGGATCCGGCCGTTCCGGCCGACATCATCTCGTAGAGCGTCCTGGTCTCCGGACCTCGCACCTCTCCAAGGACGAGAACGGATTCTCCCAGCCTCAGGGCCGTCCTGAGAGCTTTCTCAGGGGTGGTCTCACCGGACGACCCCACTGTCAATGACAAAACCTTGTACCCATGTTCATTGAGCGGGCCGACGGGAAGTTCTGGGGTGTCCTCGATGACTATCATCCTCTGGGACCTGTCAACCTCGAAGAGGAGGGATCCGAGGAGCGAGGTCTTGCCCGCCCCCCTCGGACCCGCTATGAGCATGGTCCTCCTTCCGGCGATGGACAGCGAGAGGAAGGCCGCGGCCTCGGAGGATATGGCCCCGGCGTCCATCAGCCTAAGCAGCGTCCATGGATCGTGTGAATGCTTCCTTATAGCGATGGATATCCCCCTCGGGGAGAGCGGGGGTCCGACGGCAGTGACCCTTGCATTGTAGAGTTCAAGGTCGCATTCGAGGACGGGGGAGGCTTCCGAAAAGGGGAGCCCCGAATGGTACCTGAGGACCGAGACTATCCTCTGGAGCTCCCTGTCGGTGAGATGGATATTGGTGGGGTAGGTGCCTTCGAGTCCTTTCTGTATGTGCCCCCCGAGGGAAACGTAGACGGGCTTGGCCATAGGCGGTGAATCGATGTAGATGTCCTGGACCCTCTCGTCCCTGAGAAGGTGCTCTATGGTCCCGTAACCGCAAGAATACTGTGCCGTTACCCTCCCAAGAAGTGCCGGCAGGTCGACGTCACTGACCTTCGAGGACCCCTTCAGGTAACCCGAGGCCAGCTTCTCGACGAAGCCCCTGAGCCTCTTCTCGTCGTCCAGGATGGGCTGCGGGGGCGGGTCCTCGTTGAGCCTCTCCATCGCGTAAAGAACGCTCGAGACCTCCATCCTCGGCATCGAATATTCGTAGGGCTCGATGCAGTAGCGGTGCCCCTCGTCCCCCTGGTAGATCGAGGTCCTGAGGAAGCGGTTCTCCCTTCTTTCCACCGGGTCGCATGAAGGAAGTTCAAGCAGCCATGAGTTCGAAAATGCAGGTTTCGACCTGGGTTTCATCGATGCTTTCTTCAGGGCCTTCCACCATCTGCCCGGGCTGGCTTTGGCTCTTTTGGCACACATTCTACCAACGCCTCAAGGCCCCTCTCGGGGCCCCTCTCGGGCGAAAAAACAGCTCATCTGGTATAAACCTATCCTTGTGGTTCTCTCCGTGAAATATGATGTATTTACCAAACAGTTTAAAATATGGCTGACCTGATTATAGCCGGGTGACCGCCACCGGTCAACGGGTGGACCTAAGAAACGAGGCGATATCAATGTCTCCAATCAGCTTGTCTTTTAAATCTCGAAAACGAGGGGGGCCTGCTATCACTGTCACTGCCCTTCTCATGATCGTCCTTCTCCTTCCCTTTGTTCCCCTGGGATCGGTCGAGGGGAACGGAGAAGAACCCACGAGGGTCCTTGGAACGGAGCCTATGGGAGAATGGGGGCTTCTGACCTCAGGTAGTTGGCCTTCCATAAGCACGAGTGCATGTGAGGTAATGTACCGCGAGCAGCAAAAGGAGCTTGTTGTTTTCTACCGGAGCAACTGGGGATTCCAGGTGTGGTCGCTGTTCGAGAGCAACGAGTCCTGGGTACAATGGAACGTTACCGGCACGGAACCTAGCGTGAACCACGAGAGACAGGCTTTTACGACCAGTGCCGACAACGAGGTGGCCTACTATTATGGAGGATGGAGGTGGGGGCAGCCCTACTGGGAATTCCTCAATATATTCTTCTACTCCAACAAGACATGGATCCAGGTAAATCCTCCTTCGGGTCTGACAGCCAGATATGATTCTGGCATGGTGTATGACGATGAGACGGATTCCATATGGATATTCGGGGGAAGGGACCAGAACAACAACTTCAGGGACGAGCTTTACCAGTATAATTTTACACACGGATGGACCTTCCATGACCCGGTCGACAGACCCGTGGGAAGGGACCGTGCATTGATGACCATCACACCGAACGGGCATGAGATCTACATGGGCCTTGGCAGGTACAGGACGCAGGGATGGACGAGCTATTACGTTAATGACCTCTGGGTCTACAACGTTTCACGGAACAACTGGACCGAGATCATCGATAACATCGGTGTCACGACCGAAGCCGGCGGGATCCTCCACTACAGACCTGCGACATCGGACCTTCTCCTGACCATGGGATATAACGGCAACAACCAGCTGAACAATACGTATGTTCTGGACATCTCCGACGGTTCATATGTTCGGTACAATCTTACCGGAGGCATCAGCGACCGTGAGGTCAGAGGTTTCGACATTACCAAGGACGGGAAGACGATCCTGATACTGGGAGACAGCGACAACACAAGGGATTTCTGGTCCATAGATGCTTATTCCCTCGATGCGAACCTGATGCCGGGAAATCCTACCTGGGCAGGAGGGTCGGCCTTCACAGGGTATGACGAGGAGGACGGCGGGAAGCTGGTGGCCCTGAAACGCGACGACGGCGACAACTGGCAGCTTGCCCACTATTCTCTTGACTCCCGGTCCTGGATGATGAGGGATGTCTCCGACGTTAACAAACCAACTTACCACAGCGGAATGGCCAGCTGCTACGATCCCGTCGAGAACGATTTCTACCTCTACGGCGGCTATTACACCTATCAGGTAAGCCAGTGGACATGGCACTACTACTTCTACGACGAGTTCTGGAAGCTGGACTGCGACACCGGAGAGTGGACCAGGATCCAGGAGCATGCCACACCCGGGGCCCGCGGCAGGGCCGCCATGACCATCGATCCGGATGAGAGGATGATCTATCTATACGGCGGCCAGGTCCACGGAGGCGATACCGATACGCTCTACAGGTACAACATGACCGGCAATATCTGGAAGGCGATCAATCCGTCCATCAAACCGCAGTCAAGGATGGAGACCGATCTTGCATTCGATCCGGTGAACAACGGATTCTACATGTTCGGAGGCCAGAAGAACGGGACCTCAAATGCCGAGCTGAACGACTTCTGGTTCTACCACCTCAATACGGGGCTCTGGGAAAAACTGCCTACCGGTGATGACGAACCTGCGATGCAGGACAACGCAAGACTTTCCGTGAACACCGATACCAACGAGGTCATGCTCTTCGGGGACGGGGATGACGAGACCTTCTTCTGGAGAGCCGAATGGTTCGGCTGGAAGAGGATCGCGACAATGGATTCTCCAGGCGATTGGAGCGGGCACGGGCAGGCCTACTCCCCGCAGACAAAGAGCCATTTTGCCTGGGCCGGGGACGGGACCGAGGTATGGGAGTTCAATCCGATCCTCAGGACCCCCGCGATACAGGTGCAGATGTTCGATCCTGACGGCTGGACCACAGGGGTCGATTCCGTCGACGTTTTCCCCACCGTCGGCACCTACACACTAAAGGTGAGGGGACGGACCGACATGCCCCAGAGCGATTTCCTCGGGATGTACATCACCCTGGAGATGGGGGACGAGGTCATCGAGATCACCTGGGACAAGGCAACAAGCCAGGTCGATGTTGTGAATGCCATGGACTGGATGATCATCAAGGACGGCGAGCAGTTGAAGTTTACCGATCCCAGGAACTGGGAGTTCACACTTCCGATGGAGTTCACCTTCGACATGCCCCATGGAGAAACGCTTGACGCCTTCGCGACGCCCATCACCAACATCGGGTTCCCCGAGCAGGCAAAGAGGCTGAACCTCATCCGGCTGAACTCGAAGCTGGAGATCGTCAGCTACTATTTCAGGACCCCGCTTCAGCCCGAACCCGTGGTAAACGGATGGCTCTTCGGAGGAACGGACCTGACCATTCACAAATACTCCGTTGCCTTCAGTGGTTTCAACGACGTGTCACCAAGGAGCGGCGATTTCAAACTGACCTTTTCCAACGAGTTCGGGGACAAGGATGAAAAGAACTACGTTTACAATGTCACGCAGGAGCTGACGGTACCGATCAAGGGCGAGGACGGGAAGAGCACCGCATTCCACCTGAACGTCACCGACAACGGCGAGGTGATGGCGACCCTTGCGTTCAATTTCCGCATCGACATGGCCCCGCCCGGGATCGTGCAGGGTGCCGGCCTCAGGGCGGACGACTATGACGACACGAAGTTCAACATGGACAACGACCCGGAGATGTTCCTTACATGGGACGATGTCGTCGAGACCGGGGCCGGTCTCAAGGGTATATGCTACTCACTGGATGAGAACACCTACCCCGGCCAGGAGAACCTTACGACCGAGTTCAAGAGCATGTATGTGGGATTGGAAGGGTTCCATACGTTGTATGTCTGGGCCGTGGACAATACGGAAAGGGTAGGTCCCTATAGCGAGATCCCCATCGTCATCGACTCCCACCAGATATACTACACGAACCACAATCCGGACAGAAAGGTCAATGTCACCTACGGGTCCTTCGTGGTGTCGATCACCATCAACGACGACCTTTCGGGTGTGGACCTGGATTCCATCTACTATCAAAACACGATGCCGAACAAACAGCTCTCGGATT
>JBLIRI010000009.1:0-37358 GCA_049472235.1 Thermoplasmatota archaeon
CTACCGGTACTGATAACCTTATGGTCCATCGGGATCGCTCTATGCCTTGCCGGGGCTGCCATGATGTTCTTCGGGATCGGTCCAACTCCCGTCAGGGTAACTTTCGGCATTCTAGGGATATTCCTTATCGCAACATCGTCCCCCTTCGCGAGGACGATCTCTCAATAATGATGAAGGAAGATTTGTCCGATGGTTGTTCCATTTTATTTATATAAGTTCCAGGGGAATGGTGAGCTCATGAGGCAGAGGAGAGCATTGATCATAGCGGCGATACTCGGGGTCATCCTCATCGTCACCGCTTCGGTCATAAGCATTGCCGTTCTGACCGGGGAGGAAAGGAGGGCAGATGATAGCGGGTCGACCCCCGAGGGGGGCCTCGAGATAACCGAGGCCAACAACCGCTTCGGAATTGACATCTACAAGGAAGTATGGCAGGAAGACCAGAACACCTTCATCTCCCCCTGGAGCATATTCACCGCACTGTCAATGACCTATGAAGGAGCCAGAGGAGTAACTGCAGAGGAGATGGAGAGCGTCCTCCATCTCCCCGAGAACGAGACGGAGCGCCGCTCATCATTCGCAAGGGTTCACAACGAGATCAACGACATGGACGATGCCTGCGAGATAAAAACAGCTAATGCTATCTGGCCCCAGTACGATTTTCCCTTCCTCCAGGAGTACATCGACATCATCGAGACCTATTATGCTTCGAAGGTGGAGAACCTGGATTTCGTAGGGGACCCGGAAGGGTCCAGGGAGATCATAAACGATTGGGTCGAGGAGCAGACCAATGACCGGATAAAGGACCTGCTCCCGCAGGGCTCCATCGATCCTCTAACAAGAATGGTATTGACAAATGCCATCTACTTCAAGGGGGACTGGCTCAGCCAGTTCGACCCCGCTGATACAAGGGACCGGACCTTCTACGTGAACGGGGACCAGGGATCCAATGTCCCCATGATGACCTTCGACGGAGAGGTGGAGCTGAACTACTACGAGGACGACGATCTCAAGGCCCTGGAGCTTCCCTATTCCGGCGAGGAGCTTTCAATGCTCCTGCTTCTCCCGAAAGAGAACGATGGCCTGGGAGATCTGATAGGGGGCCTTTCCGTGGACCTCCTTGATGATGTCAGGGACGGACTTTCCGAGGAGAAGGTCTCTGTCTACCTGCCGAAGTTCAAACTCGAAACGGAATATGATCTGATACAACCCCTCACGGAACTCGGAATGCCCCATGCCTTCAACGATGCGGATTTCTCGGGCATGGATGGAAAGAAGGACCTGTTCGTATCCGGAGTGTTCCACAAAGCTTTCGTCGAGGTAAACGAGGAAGGTACGGAGGCTGCGGCGGCAACAGCGGTCGTCATTTCCCTGTCTTCGGTACAGCCCGAGCGCCTCTACTTCAACGCCGATCATCCCTTCCTTTTCCTGATACAGCAGAAGGAGACCGGGAACATACTCTTCATGGGAAGCCTTTCGGACCCGAGATAAGGGATGACATCCAGTTTGGACCTTTCCTACGCTAGGGAGAGATCGGATCATAAGTGATAGAGGGCCCTCCCTCCGGGAGACCCCCTATCAGAACGGAGGAGCGTAATGGAGCGAGTTCTTGTTATTATGGGATTTTTCCTCTGCTCCCCCGCCACATATATTTTTTTACAGGTCGAGCTGATACCTTATGAAATTCTATTTAGACTAGCTTCCTCCACAGGACCTTGTTAACCCTCGTCATGTCGGGGGTCAGCTGGACCTTTACCTGATACGGATCGGCATTGTTCTGCATTGCCATGCTCTTGAGCTGAGACTCCTGCTGGGGATCGAGGTTCTCAGGCTCTTTCGGCTGGATGGTGGGTGAGATCGAGATCAACAACTTCTTGCCCTTGTGGGCCGCGATCACATCGATCGGGGGCGGCACCTGTTCCCCGGTCATGATCTGACTCCATCCAATGTTCTTCAACTGGTCCTCTACCACTCTCTTTCCGTTGTTCACTATCTCTTGTGGGTTCATCATTTTTTTACCTTCTGTTTCATTATACTTATTTCACCTTCTGGGTCTCCTTCAGCTCGACCCGATCCTCTATCATCCTGAATGCATTGACCATCGCCATCTCGAAGGCTACCTTCAATGCCATTATCTGGTCATCCGAGAAATGGCCTTTGGCAAGTCTCAATCCGCGTTCGAATTCCATTCCAAGGTTCTCGATATCCTTTCTATCAAACATCCAATATCTCCATGTCCTGTTGCTTTTCATTTCACATTTTACCTGATAGGTACGTACCTCAGGTCCATGACCGAGAGGTCAGCATTCAATTTCACTTGTGCCTTGCATGGGAATGCTTTGAACTTCCTGGCAAGATATTTCATCCGCTCCCTTTCATCATCGTTCAGTTCCCTTGGGGAAAGAGGGTATACTGCCGGGTTCACATGCACAAGGAAAAAATGCTGTTCCCTGCCGGCGAGTAGGTCTGGTAATCCCTGCTCCTCCCCGATCCTGTCCATGATGTTGTAACCGTCCTTCAAAAGATTGTGTTTGACGACCTTCTCCGCGATCCTTTTTATCCTGTTCTTTCGGTTCATTTATTTTCTTGCTCCATTTTCAACATTATCTTATTTATCATAGTGGTTTTTATTAATAGTTTTTGGAATAGCATTTAATAATATAACAATATTTTTTATTGATTAAAATCGGTTTTTTTGAAAATATCTAATATTATAATTATTTACACAACTCCCTTCTTCCTATCCGGGACGAATTCGCCTCTCGTCAACCCGCAGTTGCCGCAGACGATCCGGTACTTGCCATTATCCATATATTCTCTTTTCAGGTCATGTCTTCCGCATTTCGGACATTCCGTATCCAATGTATTCATTTACTCAACTCAAAGCATTGTAGTGGGTTTTCCGGAACACCCGGAAATCCCATATTTCCCATTCTTGTATTGGGATATTAAAAATATGTTTCTCAACCATATTAATAGTTTCCCTTTATATGATAATTGCCATTTATAATCATAAAAAATACAACAACCGAAAAATATCGGATTATCAATTTCTTCGGTTAGAAAGATCATAAAAAATGGTTTATTCAAAGGATTTCCTTTTATAAAAGAAAAAATTAAAAAATTATCAAAATTATTAATTCTTTCAATGGAAATATATTAATAAAATAACCTTATAGGAAATATGAATCCGAGGAAATATCATGATATCAAAGAGTGAAAAATTGCAGAGAGCAGGAAGAGCAGCGGTCAAGAAAAGTCTCATCGAGGATGGATGGAAGGTGCTCTTCGAGAATCGAAACAGCGACGAACCGGTCGACATAAGGGCCGTCAAAGGGTTCGATAAGATACTTGTCCACATCATGTTGAACTCGAACGGAGGAACGGGATCAGAGGAGCTGGAGAGGAAGCTTTCCATCCTCAAGAAGAGGGCGGATGAGAGCAATGCATATGCTTTCAAGGTGAAGGTAGAGATGGACAAGGACGAGAACCTCAAGGATATTCATTTCAGCCAACTTGTGTGAAAGGGATCCCAGCGATGTGATGCGATGAAGGAATCTCCGACGATCCAGATGGTCGGCAGAACCCCGATCATCCGGGCGGAAAAACTGGAAAAGGAACTTGATGCAGGCAAGATCTTTCTGAAGCTCGAGGGTAACAATCCATCCGGTCACAGGGAGGACAGGCTTGCCTATCTGATAATAAGGGATGCGCTATCACGGGGAAAGAAGACCATATGCCTCGGTACATACGGGACGGTGGGCGGCTCCCTCTCCCATCTTTCCCAGCATTTCGATGTGAAATGCGTTTTCTTCGTTCCAAACAGGTCCAAGGCGTTGAGAAAGGACCTGCTCCTGGGTTCCGATCATGTGAAGATCATCGAACATGGGGGAACCTTCGAGGATTGCGTTCTCGAGAGCCGCAAGGTCGCCCGGAGGAACGGTTGGTACGATGCCAATCCGGGTCTTGCGAACAATATGATGAACATGTACGCCTTCTCGTACATCGCGAAGGAGATACACGATCAGCTCCAGGGGTCCCAGTACGATATCTTCTGCCAGACCTCCGGTGGATCTTCGATATCCGGACTGCAAATGGGCTACAAACAGCTCTGGATCGACGAGGATATTGAGGTAATTCCAAGGATCAATGCGGTGAGCACCTCCCACGGGAATGCAATCGTAGAATCCTTCAGGAAGGGAAGCCGGTCGATCGTGACACTGGAACCGGATGCCGTTCACGAATCCAAATTGAACCGCAATGTCGTGAACTGGGAATGTTTCAACGGACAGGACGCCCTGAACGCGATCTTCGATACTGGCTCCAGGGCCATAGGGATATCCGACGAGGAGTTGACCATGTACTCGAAATGGTTCAGGAAGGTAGAGAGGATCAGGTACACTCCCTCGAACTTCTTTCCTCTGGCTGCCCTGATCAAGGAAGCGGAGAACGGAACCATAGAAAAAGGCAACCACGTAGTGATCCTGAACGACGGGAGGGTGGATATCCAACTCCGCCCGTTGAAGCAGAACAAGCTCGGCATGGGCTACGATGATTTTCTCAAGCTCCTCGACACGTGGCTCGTGCAGTTCAGCGACCCGCTCGAAGAGATACGGGAGGCAACAGACAATGCATTCCAGAAAGGGTATGTCATTGGCGCGTTCGACAGGGGCTCGCTGGTGGGGGTCGCCGTTGTATCACGGTCCAGCTGGGAGACCTTCTTCCCGCATTATCACCTCTCATATATCGCCACAAAGAAGAACCTCCGGGGGATGGGTATCGCCACCCAGCTGATCAAGGAGGCCATTGATCTGTCGGAAGGCTCCCTGTCCCTTCATGTCGAGACCAATAACAGCAGGGCGATAAAACTATACGAGAAAATGGGTTTGAAGAAGAAGTATTACCGAATGCTTTACCACCCTCCGGAGAGGTGATAGGATGAGATCCGGGGTCCGGGGAGTTGATGAGAGCAGGGTCAAGGACCTGATCCGCAGGCTTGTCAGTATACCAAGCTCGGCAAATGACGGGAACGAGATCTACGAGTTCGTCTTCGATCTTCTCGGAAAGGAGTGTCCGGGGAAAACATGGTATGGCCAGAGGAGCAGGTATCTGGAATATCAGGGATTCAGGAACGTTTACTCAAGGATCGGCTCTGGTGAAGGACCGAGGATAATGCTCAACTGCCATCTTGATACCGTTAACCCCGGAGAAGGTTGGTTCCATCCCCCATACTCGGCCGGCGAGGAGGGGGGCAGGATCTACGGCCTCGGAGCAGCTGATATGAAAGGAGGTGCGGCCGCTGCCATCGCAGCCTTCATGGAGATCTCTAAGATGGCGGATAAGGTCCGCGGCGAACTGGTTCTCAGCTGTGTCTTCGGGGAGGAAGCTCCCTATTCCCTTGGCACGGACACCCTTTTCTCCGACATCGACATCTCGGACCACGATCTCATAATCATCCCCGAGCCGTCCCCCCTTCTGGCGATCAATGACCACTGCGTCGTGCATCAGAGGATACATCGATCGAAGTTCCCCGTTGTGATCGTTGGGGCGGAGGGAAGAGTGTTGTTCGAGGTCGAGTTCCAGGGCAAAGCGTCCCATGCTTCTCATCCATCCCAGGGGATCAACGCGCTTCATGATGCATCCAAACTCATAACCGAGCTCACGCGCTTCGATCTCTTCAGCCACATCAAGATGGGCAGGGGCCACTATGTCGTTCTTAACATCGACGGAGGCAATCAATCCTTCACGGTACCTTCCAGCTGCAAACTGCTCATCAACCGTCAGCTGACGCTCGGGGAGACAGAGGATTCAGTCCAAAAGGAACTGAAGACCATCGTTTCATCTCTTAAACTCAAGTCAAAGGTACTCATCAGCAAGAGATATTCCCCGTCGCCCGACCTCGAATACAATCCCTACATCTTCGAATCCTCGAAATACCTGGATAAGTTCGTTCAGAAGGTCATGGGAGCTACAAGTAAAGGCAGGAAAAGACCCTGTCTCTTCACGACAAGCTCGGTAGGCGATTTCAACCTCTTCGGGGCACGTGCAAAGGTCCCCACTGTCGTTTTCGGACCGGGGGGCGGAAATATACACTCCCCAAACGAGTTCGTAAACATTTCCGAGGTCGTGGCGACCTCGAACCTGATCCATGATTTCTTGATGGAGGCTTTCGAACTTGGGTGAATATCCTAGATTGGTAGTTGATGTGGAAAAAGTAGAGCACAATACGAGGACCATCGCAGAATTGGCGAAAGAGCGTGGCATCGAGGTCACCGGTGTGACCAAGGCGACCTGCGGGGATCCCAATATTGCGTTCGCAATGATCAAGGGAGGTGTGACCTCCATAGGAGAGTCCAGGGTCCAGAACATAATGAGACTCAGAGCCCAGGGGGTAAATTCCCGTTTTCTCCTCCTCCGGACCCCCATGGCAACCGAGGTCAGTGAAGTGGTCCAGCTCGCCGATATCTCCCTAAACTCGGAGATCAAGGTTCTGAAATTGCTGAACAGGGAAGCAGAGAGACTGGGCCTGGTCCACAAGGTCGTTCCCATGGTGGAGATGGGGGACCTCCGGGAAGGTTTTCTGAAGGAGGCGGTTCCCCAGGTCGCGGAGCTGGTAATGAAGATGAACGGGCTTGAACTTCACGGCCTGGGCATGAACCTTGCCTGCTTTGGCGGTATAGTCCCGACCGAAGAGAAGGTGGCTGCTTTCGAGGAGTTCGTTGCCACCATCGAAGACCGGATCGGCAGGGAGCTCCGGATGATATCCGGGGGCAATTCCGCAAATATCCCCCTTTTGATGACCGAGGGTTCACGGGGCAGGACCAACAATCTCCGGATCGGAGAAGGCATCCTCCTTGGACTGGAAACGGTGAACAGGACCCCGATACCCGGGACCTATCAGGATGCGTTCAGGCTGGAGGCGGAGGTGATCGAGAGGAAGAGAAAACCCTCCGTCCCCGATGGAAAGGTCTCTCAGAACGCCTTCGGCGAAACGCCGAGCTTCGAGAACAAAGGGGATATCCTGCGCGGGATCGTTGCTATCGGGAGGCAGGATGCGATACTCGAGGACCTTGAACCCGTGGATGGAGCCATCGAGGTGCTGGGAGGTTCCTCGGACCATCTTCTCCTGGACATGAACGGCTCCGACAAGGACGTTGGCGACCATGTAAAGTTCATACCTGCATACGGAGCCCTCGTTCACCTGTACACCTCGAAATACGTCAACAAGGTCCACGTTTGAGGGCGGATCAGATCAGGAAGATGGCGGCAACGCCTCCTATGGCGATCACGGTTCCGATGATCGCTCTGTAGGTCGGCCTTTCCTTGAAGATGAAGAACGATAAAGGGATCATGAACAGGGGGGCCAGAGCCATCAATGTCGAGGCAATGCCGATGGGAGCGTACTCTATGGCTATGTAGGAAGCCCAGACCCCGAGGAAGGGCCCCACCGTTGTCCCCATCATGGTAAGTGTCATGAACTTGGCGTCCTTGAAGGCCCCCAGCGTCTTCCTCAGACGGTAGCTATTGAGAGACATGAGCCAGATCGCACCGGTCCCCCATAATATTCTGATATAGGTCGCGGTCAGAGCGGGGTTCGACCCGTTCATATTGTCCATGGCGCCCTTTGCAATGAGGAGCTGGATCGCCTGTCCCAGCATCCCGCCTATTCCCAGCATGATGCCAAATAGCGTCACCTTGAAGATGGTCTTCTTCCTGTTGCGCTCGAGTATGACCCATGATACGCCTCCGATGGTCACCATTATCGCGAGCACCTTCAACGGTTCGATCGTCTCCCCCATCAGTACCCAGGCGACGGAGGTGGTGACTATCGGCACCATGGACATGATCAGCATCGAGAGCCTGGGACCGATGGTGACATGGGCCCACATCAGGAGCCCGTCCCCCAGTGCGAGACCTATGACGCCGGAAAGCCCCAGCATCAGCCATACGTAAAGTGATTCATTGGGCAGGAGCGTTCCGAGAAGGAATAGATGCGACAGCCCGAGCATTACGGTCGCACCGAGGAGCCGGATGGAGTTGACCGCCTGGTGGGACTGCCTTCTCCCTCCGATGGTGAAGAACGTTGATGACATCGCCCAGAAAAGGGAAGCGCCTATACCACCGATCTCGCCCCAGGGAACGCTCATCCCACTTGAATGGGGATGTTGTAAATAAAAGAAACAGCAGGTGGGGCTACCTTCAGTCCCAGAACCGTCTGGTCCGGGCGAACTTCACCTCGTCGGCGAATATCCTCCTGACTAGCTCCTCGTCGCTGTCGTAGATGACCTCGAGTATCCGGCCGGCTGTCTTTGGCCCCACCCCCCTTGCCGCCATGCACAGCACCGCTCTGTAACCATACGATGAAAAGAGATGAGCGGCCATCGCCGCGGCCTGGAACCTTTTCCTGTCATCGCCGGTCAATCTCTTCTTCGCAAGTCCCTTCTCGACGGCCGCCTTCGTCTGCAGATCTCCGGTAGGCAGGGGGGCGAGCATCCTCGAGCCGCACTTGTGGCAGCCGACAATGGTCTTCGCTCTCTCTGCAGTTGCCCTCAGCGTCGCTCCGCAGCTCATGCAGGTCAGCCTCACCGCCGTGGTCATCAGCCTGTCCATCACGGTGTTGATGACCTCCTTTCCTGCCCCCTCGGAGGACATGAACTCGCTTCGGACCCTGGATCCGGACATCGAGAGCGGCGATATGCGCTGGGTACTGATCCCGACCTTCCCGGTCAGCATGTCCCGAAGGACCCTGGAAGCATGGTGTGTGTCCATCCTTTCGTGCATGATCTTGGCGGTCGCCTCCTTCATGATGATTGTGTCCCTCCACCTTGCCATGAGCCTCTTCAACGGGAACTTCGCGGGGTCGACCTTGGATCCCATGACCCCGAACTTCTTGGCGACATGCATCATCTGCCAGCGAAGGAGCGGGGAGTTCCGGAGCAGCACGGGGACCATGTTCTCCATATCGGAGATGGGGGCCTGCCTTAAAGCCCACTCGATATCGGGGGCCTTCAATCTCAGGTCGCCCATCAGGAGTATCCTGTAGGGATCGTAATCGACGATGACGGTCCCTCCGTGCCTTGCCATGATCAGAGACGCAACGATCCTTCCTATGGTCTCGTTCACCCTTGTTCCGCCGCAGACCCCGATGACGACCCCCTCCATCCCTATCTCGATGGTAACGGTATCGATGTCAGGGGTGACGAAGTCCTCCTCCACCATCTCCCTGAACTGGGCAACCACCATCTCACGGGCCTCCTCCGTCAGCGGAAGTCTTTCAAGGGCCGCTGCCTTCTTCGCCTCGCCCCTCAGCCACCTGACGGTCTCCTTCCTTACAACGGCGACCTCCCGTGCCACCTCCCAGGGAACGGGTATGTCCGAACCGGACCATGCCGGAACCGGACCCAGGTCGGTCACGGGCTCGACGGTGATCTCCTCATCACCGATATCCACAACTCTCCACGGCTGCCCCCGAACTATGAACTTCGCATACGGCTCGAGGTTGGAGAGAACGAAGTCCATGTCCAGGGACCCTATGATCGATCTCGTCGAGAGGTCCCTGATGAGCATTACCCTCTCGTCCGGTATCATGGAGATGTTGTCGTAGAAGTATTCCCGTGACCTCTTCCCGCCGTGGAACATCCCTTCCTCCTCGTCGTAAAAGAGCACCTTCGAATCGTTGAGGAACCGCACGACCTCGAGGACCTCATCCCTGGTGATGGAGGAAAAGGTGTAGGTCCTGGCCGCTATCTCCGTCATCTCGTCGATGGAGAGGTCCTTCTCGGATACCGCTATGGAGAGCACCTGATTGGCAAGGACGGAGAGTATCTTCTTTCTCGCCCAGACCTTCTCTAGCTTTCCACCAAGCGCAAGGTGGGCGATCACGCCTGATTCGATGACATCATCGGTCTCGGTGGCAAGGATGACGCAGCGGGAGATTCCACCGACCTGATGCCCCGCCCTTCCTCCTCTCTGCAGCAGCCTCGAGACCTCCTTTGGGGACTTGAACTGGATGACAAGGTCCACGACACCGATATCCATCCCCAGCTCCATGGAGGAGGTGCAGACCAGGGCCTTGATCTCCCCTTCCTTGAACCGGTGCTCCATATCCTCCCTCGCCTCCTTGGAGAGGGAGCCGTGGTGTATGCCGAGAGGAAGCTCCGGGTCGTAGGCCCTCAACCTCGTCGTCAGGGCCTCCGCAAGGTCCCTTGAGTTGACGAAGATCAGCGCGGACCTGACCTCCTCCAGAAGTTCCCTGATCCTTCTCACGACCGCCGCGATCTTGGGGGTGCACCCGAGGCCCTTTGCCATCTCCCTGTCCTCTTCCGAGACCGCCGGGGATTCGACGAGGAACGAGTATTCCTTTGACCACTGCCCCTTTATGACCGTTACCCCGCGGTCCCGGCCTCCCAGGAAAGACGCGACCTCCCTGGCATTGGAGATGGTCGCGGAAAGCCCGATCCTCTGGACCTTTCGATGAGAGATCGCATCAAGTCTTGACAGTGCAAGATCGAGCTGCGCCCCCCTCTCGTCCCCGTAGAGCTCGTGGATCTCGTCGACGATCACGGACGTGACGGTCTCCAGACCCTTTCGAAGCCTCTTTCCCGTGAACATTATCTGGAGGGTCTCTGGAGTGGTGACGAGAACGTCCGGAGGCTTCCTGGACATCCTGGTCCTCTCGGTCTGGCTGGTGTCCGAGTGCCGGACCCCGATGGTAAGTCCGAGGTCCTCGCACCAGTGCTTGATCCGCTCCCAGATGTCCCTGTTGAGCGCCCTGAGCGGGGCGATGTACAGAATACCGATCCCCTTCGGGGGGTCCTCCTTCAATCTGTCCAGAAGAGGTGCGAAGGTGGCCTCGGTCTTCCCGTAGCCCGTGGGAGCGATCAAAAGGACGTCCTTTCCCCCGGATATCGGCCCCAGGGCGAGTATCTGGGGGCCTGTGGCCTCCTTTATCCCCTTCCTCTTCATGTGGGCGGCTACCCGGGGCGAAAGCTCTTCGAGACCCACTATGTGCTCTGCGTCTCTATCTTGGGGCGGGATCATGGACAGGGCGGCTAGACACTGGAAATCCTTAATATTTCCGCCTTCCTTCACCAAGGGATGCCCAGGAGGATCCGTGTTCTCGACCAGTCGACCGTCAACAAGATCGCGGCCGGGGAGGTCGTGGAATCACCCTCGTCCGTGATCAAGGAGCTCATCGAGAACGCCCTCGACGCGGGATCGAGGAACATCAGGGTCCAGATCGAGGGCGGCGGTCTCAAGAGGATCACCGTTATCGACGACGGCTGCGGGATGTCAAGGGAGGACGTCGAGGTCGCCTTCACGAGACATTCGACATCGAAGATATCCACCATCGACGACCTCGGCACGCTGGGGACCCTTGGTTTCAGGGGGGAGGCCCTTGCCTCCATTGCAGCGGTCTCGAATGTGGAGATGATATCCAGGGAGGCCGCATCCCCGGATGGAACGGGGATGAAGGCCGTTGTATCGGGGGGCAGAATGCTGGTACTCGAACCCGTCGGGTGCCCCGCGGGAACGAAGGTCACGGTAACGGAGCTTTTCGAGAACGTCCCCGCCAGGAAGAAGTTCCTCCGCTCCGTCAACGCGGAGCGGGCAAGGTGCATAGACCTCGTTTCGAGAACGATGATGGTCCGTCCGGAGGTGGGGATCCGTCTCGAGGTCGAGGGCGAGGAGAGATTGAACAGCCCTCCGACCGGTGATATCCGCCAGAGGCTCGCATCGATCATCGGCACAAAGACTGCACGTTCGATGCTCCCGATCTCCGATGACAGCGGTCCGATAAAGGTCGATGGCCTGGTATCCCTTCCCTGGGATACCCGCTCGAATTCCGCCGGAATAACCCTGTCGATCCACGGGAGGGTGATCAGGAACCACTCCCTGGTGGAGGCGATAAGGAGAGGGTACGGCTCACGGCTGATGAAGGGCCGCTTCCCCCTGGCGGTAGTGATGCTCGAGATCTCCAGGGACCAGCTGGACGTGAACGTCCACCCCACCAAGGATATCGTGAAATTCGGGAACGAGGGGGCCGTCCTGAACTTCCTGGAATCTGCGGTATCGAAAGCCCTCTTCTCGTCCGCGAAGGGGCACGGCAGGTCGAGGTCGAGGATCGAGGAGGTGAAGAGGCATGTCCCCTTCCTTGACGGACCCGTTGGGAGTTCCAGGCTCAGGGTCGATCGGACGCCGGTACAGGTCCCTCTGATGGAAGGCGAGGTCAGACCCCAGGAGATCGGTTCGGACCCATGGGCCGAGGTTCCGGTCGTGGAGGGAGTTCAGAGACTTCCACCCGCCCTGCCTGAGGATACGAGCTCCCTGAAAATAAGGATCATCGGACAGCTGGACAGGTCCTACATACTCTGCGAGCTCGGTCCGGACCTCCTCCTTGTGGACCAGCATGCAGCCCACGAGAGGATCAGGCTCGAGATGCTGAAGAATCGCTTCAACAGATCGCACCAGGGTACGCAGGAACTCCTCGAGCCCGTTCATCTGGAGCTCGATCCTTCCTCGATGGAGATGTTCGGGCAGATGGGGAGCGCCCTGGCGGAGCTGGGATTCTCCATGGAGATGTTCGGCGATGACTGCATCGTGATAAGGGGGCTCCCCCATTTCATGGGGCGCACGGAAGCGCATGAGGTCGTCAGGGACCTTCTTGCCGGGAACGAATCCCACGACGGGTGCTCGCCTCCTGACATGGAGTTCCAGCCCCTTGACCTGCCGATGAAGGACAGGCTCATAGCTTTGACAGCATGCAGGGGGGCGATAAAGGCCCATCAGCCCCTTTCCCTGAAGGAGATGGAGGACCTGCTCCACGAACTCCTTCAGTGCGAGGTCCCTCTCCACTGCGCGCACGGCAGGCCGACGATGATAAGGCTTCCCCTGTCGATCCTCGAGAGGTGGTTCCGAAGGGTCCTATGAGATCCGACCCCCCATCCTAACATGTCCACCCCAACCAATATGTAGAACCATTGAGAATAGGGAGACGTATGGGTAAATCCTATTCGGAAAAGATGAGGGCGAGGAACGCCAGGGGTTCGGACAGGCCCAGGCCGGAGAAGAAGCCGAAGAAGGAGGCCGAAAGGAAGGAGAAGTTCCCCCTGGCCCCCGTGGTGGTCATCGTCGTCATCCTCATCCTGATCATATCAACCGTCGTTCTTTACCGTATACAGAACGATGACGGTGGCGACGGCGGCGGTCCAGACGGGAACAATGATGACCCAGGCAATGATGTCAACATAGAGCCCTATGCCACAATAAGCCTCGAATCCACAGACAGCGGGATCATCAACCTCCATCAATACCGGGGCAAGGTGATAGTTATCGACATGTTCGCAACATGGTGCCCCCCCTGCAAGGAGCAGATGGGCGAGCTGATAGACATTCAGTCCAGGTTCTCCTCCAGCGACGTTGTGATCATCTCAATCGACACCGACCTGACCGAGACCCTCTCCCAGGTAAGGGATTTCAAGGAGGACTATCCCGCCGCGAAATGGACCTTCGCGAGGTCCAACCTGGACTTCAACACATTCTTTCCCGCATCCTCGATACCCACATTGTACATACTCGACCGCGAGGGCCGGAGGGCAGGGACGCATGTCGGCCTTACATCGGCTGACAACCTGGCCTTCGAGATAAACCAACTCATCTGACCTCCTCAAAAGCTATTTCTATGGATGCCACGAATGACCCACCGTGAGCGTTGATTCTGTTGCGGGGAGATCGCCTCTTCTGGTTGTGATAGGGGGCAGGTCCGCCAGAATAGTCCATGGATCTGACCTTCCGAAGGGATCGGACATCCTTGTGCTTGATACCGATTCCAGGACCGAGAGGTCCTTTGGCGAAATGAACGTCGTAACGGTGGGGGCCCGCCTCGTGAAGGGAGAGGGCTCCGGAGGGAACATGAACCTCGCCCGGGCATGCTTCCGGATGGATATGGAAAGGATCGCCCCCATGGTGCTGGGAAGACCTCTTGTCCTTGTGCTTGCGACCACCGACGGGGCCACTGGGATAGCCGGAGCGGTAGAGCTGTCTTCACTGCTTGTGAAGGTAGGATCGCCCTCATTCACCTTTCTGCTCCATGAGGAGGGTTTTCAGGGCTCCGGTGTAGACCCACTGAGGATAGCCTCCGTGCTTCTTGACGGTCCTCTCAGGCCAGGCTGCATTCTCACGGGCGGGTCGGTTCAGAGCTCATCACCGGAGGACCCATTCGGTTTGGACAGGGTGATCCCCCACCTTCTCCGGGCCTCCTCCGCCGAAGAAGGATTCCCCGCCCCTCAGATGGCATGGCTTGCGCTGAGGGATGACGGAGGCCCCTTCGAGGTCGGGCCGATAGAGCTCCCGAACGCTCCCGGGAGGTTGGACATATCCCCCCCTGCCCTGGTCTCCCTTCTGGTCCCGGAGGGGATGACAAATGCCGAAATAAGGTCCCGGATCGGGTCCGCATTCGGCGATCCCGAGGGGGTCCATTTTGCGCTTTTCCCGGCCCCCGGGACGGAGAGGCTTCACGGCGCCTACATCGCAAGGTCCAACAGGAGACCCAATTTCCCAGAGGGCCCTCCTCCCGATCCCGAGACATTGAAGGAGGTCCTCGGGGACCCGGTTTCACTCGAGATCGGACCCGATATCAAGATAATGTGAGGCTCAATCTTTTATACGATGGGGGGCGATGCTCCACCGGCATGCGAGGAACGAGTGCGTCCAAACTTGGTGCCGCGGAGCTGTCAATGGGCTTGCTCATCGCGGCAGTGGTCACTTCCGTATCGGTCCCTCTTGTGATGACGGCATATTCGGACCTGTCCGCAAAGGTCACGGTCGATGCCCTGGAAGAGGAGATAGGTCACCTCCTTCGGATGGTGCGGGCAGTGATGGACAGCGGGAACGGCAGCACAGCCGAGGTCGATATCGAGATCTCGCATTTCGGCAGCTCGAGGGTGGAAAGGGTGGCTATCGGAGGCCCGCCCGGGAGCGGTTCAGAACGCTTCATGGTATCGTACGAGGTGTCGGGCCACGGCCGGGGCTTCATGTCCCTTGACCCCCCCCTGCCCATGACAACGGTGGAGGGAGAAGGTCTGCAACTGGACGAGGGGGGTCATACACTGATACTTCGCAATGTTCAGGAAGGCACGGATAGGATCTGCCTCATCGAGGTTCAATGATATCACGGCAGGGGGGCCGTGATGGCCTCTCCCTCGCCCTCTTCCAGGACGGATATCTCCTTGAGGTCGATCACCCAGTAATCGTGGAAATACTTGTCGTAAATGCATTTGCCGGAAAAGGATATCCTGTCGTCGATGTGTATCTTCTTCTCCCCGAGAAGCTCCTGGAACTCCCTGAGAGATATCTTGATCCAGAGCTTCCTGGTCTCCGAGGGCTCCCGTTCCGAACCGAGGTCGGTCACCATGGTGTCATAGACGAGGACCTTGAGGTGCTCGTGTCCTTTTCGGTACACGGGTTTGTAGGAGCTGATCTTCCCCTCGACCTTGACTTCCCTGTCAACGAAGGGGCCGTACATCGTCTCCATGTTCCGATTCCAGAGATCAAGGAACCTCACAAAGGGAGAGTCGATCCTTTCCCAGCCTTCGACCTTGCCCGAACAGACCTTCATCAGGTCCTCGAACCTAAGCTTCTTCTTTCCATGGGGGCATTTGTCCCTGGGACCCCTGCATCTGTTGTCCCAGAGGACCTTCTTGAGCTTCTTGATATCTTCCTCGGGGAGCTCCTTGTTGTAGGCATACTTGATGATCATCCCGTCATCGACAGCCCCTTCTTTGAGCGCCTCTTCTATGAGCTGGATGAGGTCGTTGATGTCCCCCCACCTCTCCTCGAAGGACTTCGTGCCTTCATCCTCGTCCTCCGGCTCATCACCCGGAGCAGGGGCCGGTTCGGGGCGGGGGCGGTCCCTTGGCGGCCCGCGGGGCCTGTCATGACGGTCGCCCCTCGGGGGGAATCTCCCCTCCCTTCTTGGAGGCCTCTGATCCCTGTCCTCGCTCCTCGGGCCCCAGTCCCTTCTCTCGTTCATCCTGGTGTTCCTTTTCTCGAGCTCCAGGTGGGAGGTCCCTTCGGGAACCATTCGGTCCTGCCTGTCGTAGATCCCCTGTTTGATCTCCTTCTCGCTGCGAACGTTCCATCCTCTCCGGAGCATATGTTTGTCTCCGTAGCGGGGAGCAGGAGCCTGAGGTCCCTTGAGCTCCTTTGGTATGTCCTTTTCTTCGAGAAGTCCAAGTTCCTTTAAGAGCCTTATTCGGAACTCCTCCAGGTATTCCTCATCCGGATGGGAAAGCTGGTAGGTATCTCCTTTCTTCGACGGGGTGACCTTGCCCCCCTTCATCTGGAACTCCGCATTCAGGTCCCTGATCGCCGCCTTCATGGCGTTCTTTTGCAGTACCTCTGCAGATACTTTGAAACTCCCTTTTTCCATCGACGCTTCCCCGATAAGAGGTCCCATGCCCCTAGGCCGGTTATTGAACCCTGTTATAAAATTCTTTTTATAAATAGGGGGGATATAGCACCGGCGGTTTCTTTATGTACGTAGGTTTTTTAATAGTTTCCCCTATGGACAAGGGTCCGTCCCTCTCGAAGTTCGTGAAGAAAGCGGTAGAGGCCATCGAGGGTACGGGTCTGAAGCATCAGGTGACGCCCATGGGTACAGTTATCGAAGCCGGGACCCTCGAGGAGATCTTCTCCGCCGCCCGCGCTGCTGTCGATGCAGTTGCCGAAGAGGGTTCGCAGAGGATCTCGCTCTCGCTGAAAGTCGATATAAGGTTCGACAGGGAGATCTCGATGGATTCGAAGATCAGGTCTTTGGAGCGGCTCTGATCAGCGGTCGAGCTGGTCAACGAGCCTCTTCCTCAGGGTGTCGTACATCTCCTTGTCGATCTCCCCGTCGTCCAGCATCTCCTTAAGTTCCATTATCCTGTCGACAATGAACTCGTCCTTGTCGATGTCCGACATGGGGGCGGGCCTTTCGAACGATGACAGGTCGGCCCTCGTCTTGGTTCCAGGAACTCTGAAGATCTCCTCGGGCTCCTCCTTTCCGAGGACCATTTCTATCAGCGGCTCCTCTTTCCCGGCTTCGACCTTGGCCGAAGGGGCAGCTGGCGGAGGGACCCTTTCATCCCATGATATCGCCTTGATGGACTCCTCCTGCTGGTCAACGGAGGGTGATGTCCTTGACAATGTTGTGGGGGTCGACCGTCCGGTCCTTATATCGACCCCGCCCGGCCACGGGACCGGAGCTGTTTTCTCGTAGGACCTCGAGGCAGCCCATGAGCCGGCTGCCTTCTTCTTTTCATCGGCGCTCTTCATGGCCTTGGTTATTATGATTATCAGGATGATGGGAACACCGACGACACCGAAAAGCGTGAAAAGGCAGCAGATCAGCGCAGCGGCATCGGACCCGCTGTCGGATTCCTGCTCCTGCGAAGAAGGGGCTCCCCAATCCACCCGCTCCTCGTCCACCACGAACACCCTTGCCATGCTTGATGTCGGTCCCTCTCCAACCTCGGATATCGCCGTCACCCGGTAGTAATAGTATGTATCCAGCTCGGGGACCTGTTCCGTGTAGAACAGGTCGGTCAGAACCACCGACTCCTTTTCAACGTTCCCGAACGCATCATACCTGTAGACCCTGTAATTGTCGACCTTCGATGTCCCTTCATCCTCTGGGGGGGCCCACTGGAGGGTTATCTTGTAGCCGTTCACAGAATGGCTGACCTGGGTCGGGGGCCCCGGAAGCCTGGACTCCTCGAAGGGGGTCCCGATAACCTCATCGCTTTCATCGGATTCACCGATGCTGTTGATAGCCACGATGGTGTAATGGTAGGTGTGGTAGTATTCCACGAAGATATCCATGTAGGCCAGACCGTAACGGTCGGTTTGCCCGATGTACCCTCTCTCCTCCGTCGTCTCATCCCACCTGATGATGCTGTAGCCTTCGATGGTCTCGTTCCCGTCATGTTCTGGCTCTTCCCAGCTGACCTTGCAGTAGAGGTCGCCAACCTCGATCTCCAGGTTCCGGGGCGGGGACGGGGCCTCCCTTGGCTTCGTTCCGATCCTGTAAATGTTGCCGGAGCTGTCGGCGACGTAGATGTCCCCCTGCTCGTCGATCGCCGGGGTGGAGGCCACGCTGGAATCCAGTTTCGCACTCCATTTGATGGAGCCCTTGTCATCCATGCAGATGACATATCCGTTCTGGGTCCCGAAGACAACGAAACCGTCGCCGGAAACGATGGTGGAGGTCGTCACGCGGCTTGAGACCGAGTACTTCCATTCGGCATGCCCGTAACTCCCGACCCTGTGGATGTAGCCGCTGGTGGTGCCTATGACCGCCTGGTATTCGTCGTAGGAGGACGGCGAGGCCCATCCCGTGTCGGATATCGTGTATGACCATACCTGGTCCCCGAGACTGTTCACGAACTGCAGGGTCCCTTCATCGGACGTGACGAAGACACCTCCCACCTCACCAACCGCGGGGGTCGAGTCCGTCAGGTCGCCTGCCCAGTATTTCCAGTTGAAGGCGCCGTCCGTCCCCAGGCAGTACATGTATCCGTCGTTGGAAGTTACCAGGATCCTTCCGTTGTGGTATAGCGCGGGAGATGAGTTGATGCTTCCGTTGGTGGAGAAGTTCCAGACCAGGTTGCCTCCCTTGTTTATGCCGTATACCATGCCCCCCTGCGTTCCGACGTAGACAGCGTCGTAGGTCACCAGGGGCGTTCCCGTGATGGGGTCGTCCAGAGAGATCATCCATTCAAGGCCCCCGTCGGGATCGATACAGTAAAGGTTGGAATCAAGGGAGCCGAAGTAGATCAGACCGTTATTGTCGATGGAAGGTGACGATCTCACCTCGCCATCGGTGAGATATGTCCATTCGATCCTGCCCTCGGGGGACAGCGCATATACCTGGTTGTGTTCCGTCCCTATGTAAAGCGTTCCATCGGACCCGATGGCCAGGGAGGAGTTCTTTACCGGGGAGGTCCTTGTCTTCCAGAGGATCTCACCCTGGTTGTTCCCGATCTTGTAATCCGTCTTTCCAGACCTGTCATTGGACCCCTTGAATGTAGGCCACTGGGGGCTGGTCACAGCCCTCGTTCCCTCAGAATTGACAGGAGCTGCCAGCAAGAAGATCACTGACAGAAGCATCATCGACATGATGGCGGCCATTGCGGTTTTCGATCTCGTTCTCCGTTCCATCTCTCCCCCTCTGGACCGGCTCCCTTTCTTTTCCCCTCAACTATACCTGCTCTGAGGCATTTAAGATTTATCGCGATTTTACCCTCATCCCGAACCTGATAGCCCCCTCATCTGGATAATTTTAATACTGGATAAATTGATTAATGTACGGTGACGGGATGAGGAGAGAAGTGAAGACCCTTGCCATATCCATAATGTTGTTCTGCGTTTCTCTTTGTGGGATATTATTATCAACCGAACCTTCCGATGCAGTAGGGCAGCCTGACATCATTATCACGATAGCTCAACCAAAACAGACAGCTTATGTTGCACCAGGCCAGGACGGCATTGTCACGTTCACTGGAACTGTAGAGGCTGACATTCCCTGGGACCCGAGCTTTCAGTATCTCATCGTGGAATTGGAAGCAGATGCTGGAGGATGGCCCGCATCGAACCCGCCTGCGTTGATATTCTCCCGGCAGACAACGGTCAGATCCTACTCGCTCTCAGTCCAGGTCCCCATCGGGACATCATCCAATACGAAAGGGAAACTTGTCATTTCCGGGACCTGGTCCTATAGCCCGGGTATATTGTCTGGTGAATGCGATCCGGCGACGGCGATCATTGTGGTCGATTGGTACAGCCAGTTCGATTTAGGCTCCAAGGAACCGATCGTTGAGGCTGAAAGGGACGACCGTGTGGAGATATCAATACTCGTCGAGAACGAAGGCAACGGCAATGACAGGGTCCGTCTCGAGATCGAGAACATCGATGACCTTGAGGATGAGGGGATAACACCGATAATGGCGGACTACTCGGTGACGGTCGAAGAAGGGGAGACCGTTGAGGCCAAGTTGTACATCGAGACTGACAGGAGGACTGACCTGGACATCTTCGGGATCGATGTCCTTGGGGTATCCGAGATATGCGAAGATCTCGGGATGATCCGGTCATCGGACCGTTTCACCGTTTATGTCGATGTCGTGAACCAGAAAAAGGAAACGGAGCCCGAACCGGAACCTGAACCCGAGCCGGAACCCGAGATCCCCGAGGAGCCCGAGGCGGAGCCCGAACCCGAACCGGAGGTTGAAGAAGATGATGATGTGGACGGGTCGGGGGGAGAGGTCGAAACTACAGTGAGCGGAGATGCCGGGACGTCTCCGAACGCCTCTCTCATCGTGATCATCGTCATCCTCGTGATAATATTGGTCATCGGATTGTGCCTTGGGCTTTATTTCTTCATCAGGACTTCGGGTACCACGAAAAGCGCTCGATCACGGTGATCGTTCGATCAGAGCCAGGTAGAAACCATCGAACCCATCGATGTCAGGTCTCAGCCTCTTTTCGCTGATCAATTTGAACTCGTTCCCCTTCTCTCCAAGGAACCACCTGACCTGCTCCTCCCCCTCCGAGGGAAGCACCGAGCAGGTCGAATAAACCATTCGCCCCCCCGGTCTCAGCAGCGGGCTGTATGCAGAAAGGAGCTCTCTCTGGACGCTCCGCAACCTATCAAGCATCTCCGGGGTCAGGGACCACTTGATGTCCGGGTTCCGCCTGAGAGCCCCCAGCCCCGAGCAGGGAACGTCCAAAAGGATGCGGTCGAAGGTCCCCTTCATGCGCTTGTAGCTCTTCGTTCCCTCCACAAGCTTCGTTTCAACGTTCTGGACCCCCGCCCTCCTGGCCCTCTTCCTGAGCTCGTTCAGCTTCCATTGGACATCGTCAAATGCTAGGATATGCCCCTTGTTCTGCATCAGGTTGCTCAGATGAAGCGTCTTGCCCCCCTGTCCCGCACACGCATCCAGCACCCTCATTCCCGACCTGGCATCCAGCAGAGGGGCGACGGCCTGCGATGCGGGGTCCTGGACCTCGAAGAGCCCCTCCCGGAACTCCTCGGACCGGAAGATATTGAACCTCTGCCTGAATACGAGGGCATCCGGGGCCCATTCCACCGTTGAGGTGTCGTGCCCTTTCTCCCTGAACCTCTTGCGGAGGTCGCTCTTTCTGATCCTTGAGGTATTGACCCTTATTGCCAGAGGCGGATAGGTGTTCAGGGAATGAAGTACAGCATCCCAATCCTCCGAAAGCTCCTCCTCTCCCAGGCGGTCCATCCAATCCGGGATGGATTCCCTCACGGCACGGTTCCCCTTGCCCCTCTCGAGCCTCTTTTTCACCCTTTCGGGCCCCATCCCCTTGTATTCCGGTCTTGGCTCGGGCCTTTCCCCCTTCTTGATCTGATAAGCCCCGAGCAGGTGCCAGAGATACCTCTCATCGAGACTCGGGTCCCTTCCGAGGCCGCTCCATAGGAGCCTCCAGTACCTGATGACGTCATAGATGGTATTGGAGAAAAGGGCCCTCTGCCTGTCCGACCATGTGGGATTCCTCGAGAGCGCTTCTCCTATTGCGCTGGAACAATGCCTGCCCTTTTCCATGGTTTCATGGATGACGGAAAAGATCTCCCTGGCAAAGTCACGCCTCAGCTCCATAAGGCCCACCCCGAGGAAATGATCATTGTCTGGGACAATCCGTTCCATGAATATTTAATTAAGGGGGACCTTAACCTCGCCATGGAAGGCAGACCTCTTCTTGTCACTGCGGCCCTAATAAGGAAGGGAGAAAAGCTCCTCATCGCACAGAGGCTCCCCGATTCGAGGTTCGAACCGAACAAATGGGAGTTTCCCGGAGGCAAGGTCGACTTCGGCGAGCATCCGAGGGGGTCGCTCGAACGTGAACTCCTCGAGGAGCTGGGGATAGGGATCGAGGCCGGAGATCTCTACACCTTCGCCTCCCATGTCTACGACCAGAACGGAATGAAGAGGCATGTTGTGATCCTTTTCTTCAAATGCATCATACTGGAGGGCGAGCCCGAGCCCCTGGACTGCCAGGACCTGAAATGGGTGTCGCGGGAGGAGCTTGCCGATTTCATATATGTCGAAGGGGACAACCCGGTGGTGGAGATGCTCTCCGAGGATGACGGGTTCTGGGCCTAGGTCAGGAACACCCTGGCAAAAACCTTCGCATCTCCCAGATAGTTGCTCAGAAGCGCCGTTTCGTCCGGCTGATGAGCGCTATCTTCCATTTTTCCCCACACCGCCGCGGGATATCCGGCCCTCCGGAGGATCGCCGCGCAGGTGCCCCCGCCGATCCCCTGAGGCTTTGCCTCGACCCCGTAGACCTCGCCGATGGCCTCCTTGAGGATCCCGACGACCGGGTGGTCTGGTGAAGTGGGGGGGGCCGCCTGCTCGTACTGGAGGGTGTCGACCTCCATCCGGACACCGTGCTCCTTCGAATGCTCCTCGGCCCTCTGTCTTATAAGGTCCAGGACCTCCTGCGCACGGTAGTTCGGCATGATCCTGCAGTCCATGTAGCTGACATCCTCGCCGGGGATCGAATTCACGTTGGGGACGTTGGCCTCCCTCTTCGAAGGGACGAACGAGGACCTTGGATAATCGTAAAGGAGGTCCTCGTGGGGATAAAGCACCTGCAGCTCGTCATGGATGCCTACAAGGAACCTCATGGCGGCAAGGTTGGCATTGACGCCCTTGTGCGGGACCGAAGCGTGGACCTGCTTTCCGAATGTTCTCACCTTCAGCCACATGATGGATTTTTCCGCCACCTCGATCATGGAGCCGTCCGGCTCGCCGGCATCAGGAACGATGTACAGGTCGTTCTTCGAAAAAAGGTCCTCATGCTCCTTCATGAGGTATACCATCCCTTTCGAGGAGCCCACCTCCTCGTCCGCGACAAGGAAGATATTGATGTCCCTTCTTGGCCTCCTTCCGTTTGCGAGAAGGGCCCGCGCGGCGAAAAGGGACGCTATCAGGTCCTGCCCGTTGTCCTCGATGCCCCGGGCGATCAATCTGTCTCCCTCCACCCTCAGTGTGTAAGGGTCTCCCGACCACTTGCCGAGGTCCCCGGGGGGGACGACATCAGTGTGAAAGAATGTCCAGACCCGGGGAAGCTCCGGATCCTCGCCCTTTATTCTCAGAAGGACGTTGGGTCTTTTACCCTCCGGTACGCGGTCGTCCGGAGCGTCGTAGCGCTCGATGGAATCGAATCCCCAATCCCTGACGAGCTCGATGATCCTTTCCGCCTTTTTCATCTCCCCTGTCCCGTCCGATTCAGGGGCGATGGCCGGGATCGACAGGATGTCCCTGGCGAACTCGATCATTTCTTCCCTGAAGCCTTCCATGGTCCTGTCGATATCCTCGAAAGATGACACATCAACACCTGGGCCGACATAGTGGCTTTAGGCACAATATCTTTACTGTCGGGCCGGAAGGATCTCGAAGTCGGCGAAGACCGGTTTGTGGTCGGAAGACCCCTTCCCGTCCCAGATCTCGGCGCGTTTGACATCGAACATGTCATCGAAGAGTACGTAATCGATATGTGACTTTACATCATCCACATCTACGGAAGGATATGTGTTGATATCGATATCGGCGTTCCCCATCCCGTTCTCGTACCTCTCGGCGGGTTCCACGCTGTGCCATCCGCTCCCGAGGAACAGGCCTGAAAGGTTCCCCGTGACGTTGGTCTTGCGGTAGTTCTCCCCGAAAAGTCGGGGGTTCATCATTGACATCATGGGTTCGAAGGGTTCGGTATTGAAATCCCCTCCAACGATAAGGCCGTCGTATTCCAGCGTGTAGTTCAGGAATATCTCCTGCAGCCTTTCCAGCTGTTTCTCCCTCTCCGGCTCCTCGAGCCCCATGTGCAGGCCGACGAGCCTGACATCCCTGCCGTCCATCTTTACCGTGGCTGCGATGGCTATCCTGGGGATGTCATCGGAGGGCAGAAAGTGTACCTTTGGGTCCCTCATCTCGAGCCGGGAAAGTATGGCCACGCCGGGGGTGCCGGTTCCCGGGTCGGGGCCCCTGAAGAGGAACATGTTCAGCCTGGATGCGTAGTAGAACGCGGGGTCGAAGTTCCCTTCCGTGAAGCGCAGTGAGTCGCTTTCTTGAAGGAAGATGATGTCTGCATCGATGTCCTTAAGTACCTCGTACTGGACCGTGGGATCCACCCGTCCGTCATTCGCGTATCCGTGATGGACGTTGTATGTCGCTACCCTGATCTCCTCTCCCGCGGAGACGTTCTTCTGGGAGATGTCCTCGGAATATTGGGCGACCGAGATTATCCCCGTTAGAACGATCAGGGCGATCGTCAGCGCCCCGATCGTGATGAGCTGCAGGCGGATCCTCGGCGATCCCTCGGACCTCTTCCTCAGATGGCTGGAACCCTTGCCGGCGTCGATCGTGGGGGACCCTTTCTTCAGCTCGATCTCGGTCTTTCCCATCCTTGCAGCCGGCTCGTCTACCCTGGCTGTCGAACACGAGAACCCCGTCAATGCCAGGACGATCACGCCTATGAACATGAAGGTCGGGATCGAATTCTTCAGGACCTCCCCGAAGGGGATGAAGGACCAGTTCAGGGAGAGTGTGACGAAGAGGAAGATCATTGTGGAGGTTCCCAGTGCAACGGTCCCGACCCTCCCGAAATGACCTGGGAACGCCCTCTCCTTGCTCTTTCTGGGGAACCCGATTATCTTGACCCCCTCCTTCCGTTCTATCTTCATGCTCTCGCCTGCGAACGGTTTGCTGTCGGTCAGCGCATCGAGTATCAGCCATGCGTCGACCATGCCGATCCAAACGAAAGCGACGGGCTGGAATGGAAATGCCCCCGGGATCGCGAAATGGAAATAGAAAAGGTTCAACCCAGCGGCCATGAGCAATATGTTGCCCACAATTGCACCTTTAGGATTCGAGAAGGTCCTTCTCAGGGCGAGGAGTATCCCCGAGGAGGAGAGGAGCGACAGAAGGAACAGCCCGACCGAGACGATGGACATCGAAAGGGCCCCCTGAAAGCTCGTTCCCACCCATGCCGCCGTCACGGAAGGGTTCGCGACGATCCCGATCGAGAAATAGATGAAGGCCCCGAGCCCGAACGCCGGTGCCCATGAATCGGCACCTCCACCCGTTATCCTGCCCCCGATGCGCCCCCCGCCCCCCCTCTCCTCATCCAAGACGGGACTGTCCCTGAGAAGGAACAGGAGAAAAGCGCCAATTCCGCATATGCCCGTGCTGAGCGCAGGGGCAAGGATGAACCCGGCTGCCTCGGGCACGATGGAGGGATCGACCCCCCTCCCCAGAGCGGAAAGCATCAGAAGGATCAACAAAGCCAGGCCGAATGCCCCCGCAAGGGCCTGGGACGAGAAAACATCCGGGTCCACCTGACGTTCCCTTCTGTGAAGGGCAAGAAGAAGCATCAGTAGAAGGGATGATGAAACGAAGGCGACCCCCGAGAAGATCATATGGAGCGGACTATCCAGTCCCATTCCCATGGGGAGTCGCCCCGCGATGGTGAGAGTTCCAAGTATGAAGAAGGAGTTCCGGTATCCCATGACCTTGACCACGGGGCCGAGCAGGAGTACTGCAAGGAAGAGAAGGATGAGGACAGTTACGGGTGAAACCCCGAGACCCACGAGATTGTAGTAGTAGACCGATGCAAGGAACTCCCTGTAGCCCTGGAGCATCACGAGGACCGTCAGCATCACGATCATCATCCAGATCACGGAATGCCTGGAGTTGGATTTGAGCACCGGACCTTCTGTGGCCCTGTCGGTCCCCTTCTTCTTTCCCTTCATG
This sequence comes from Thermoplasmatota archaeon, assembly GCA_049472235.1. Classification (GTDB taxonomy): domain Archaea; phylum Thermoplasmatota; class Penumbrarchaeia; order Penumbrarchaeales; family Penumbrarchaeaceae; genus JAFGLL01. Next base: position 25,818 of record JBLIRI010000009.1, read on the forward strand.
GGAACGGCTCCCCCGGACACGGATAGAGATATGTATTTATCATATTGTTGGTGGATTACACCCCGGAGGCTCCCGATGTTTCTAGATCTCCCCAAGTTCAGGCACGTTGAATATATCGTGAACAGGCCACCACCAAGGTACGACATGGCCTGGAGCAATATCCTCCCCCAGTGGTCCGGTGTGATGGAGGCAGCGAAAGACCCCGGGCTGATAAGCGCCGGCGGCCTGCTCGGCGACAGTGGTCTTCTGGGGCATATCTCCTCGCGCTACAACGTGGACGCGGAGCGGGTCGTCCTCACCAACGGGTGCAGCGAGGCCAATACGCTGGCATACCTGGCGACCCTTAGGAAAGGCGACAGGGTCCTTGTGGAGAAACCCGTGTACACCCCTCTTCTCGAGATACCTAGGGCGCTCGGATGCGAGGTGCATACGATAAAGCGCAGGCCGGACAGCTACATGTTCGACCTCAGGGAACTCAGGGAGAAGATCGAGACCTTAAGGCCATCCCTCCTCGTCATGCAGAACATGAACAATCCGTCGGGTAAGGCCCTCTTCGAGCCCGAGCTTCGCGATATCGTCAAGGTCCTCTCAGACAATGACCTGACCGTTCTGGTGGATGAGATCTACCGCGATTTTGCCATGCACATGGTGGATGGCAGGCTCGTGAACGCTTTCCCTTCGATGGTGGAGCTCTACGAAAAGGCGATCATCACCTCCTCCGTCACCAAGGTCTACGGCGCCGGCGGACTGATGGCAGGATGGATGGTGGCCCCGAAGAGGACCGCGAACAAGGTCAGGAGGTCCAAGGTCTACACCGTTCCCATGGTCGGACATATGGGTGGCCGGATCGCCCACAGGATCCTTATGGACAGGGACTCGGTGATGCCCGGCGAGTTCGCCAAGCTGAGGGAGAAATTGAACCTGGTATCGTCGTGGGCAAAGGGAGGAGGCGATGTACACTGGTCGGAGCCGGATGGCTGCGCCGTGGGATTCCTGAGGTACGACCATGACATACCCTCCGTCGAGGCCTGCGAGAAGCTCTACAACGACCATCAGGTGCGGGTGATACCCGGCGAGTTCTTCCATATCGAGAAAGGCTTCAGGCTCGGGGTGGCTGGCGGGTACGAGAACCTGAAGGAAGGCCTTGCGGAGATCGACCGGTTCCTGGATTCGCTCTAATTCCCATCGATGAACTCGTCCAGGGATGTCAATCTGGCATCCGTGAGATACCGGGTATGTGACCTCCAGTTACTGATGCCGGAGCGCTGATCGACCATGGATATCAGCTGCCCCATGTCCTCAAGGACCACGGGTTCCGACTCCATCGCTTTCTTTACGGTCTCCCGTATCACCCATACCCCCAGGGGGGCCCAGTATTCCCCTGTGATCCATCGGAGCACCGTGAATCCCGCGTTCCTCTGGATATTCTTCAGGTATCTGAGAACGGATAATCGGGCGGCATAGTATGCCCCTGTGATGTTGTCCGCATAGGTCTTCCGGCCTCTCGGGCCCTCGCTGTCCGTGATGACCGGACTGTGGCCCCACAGCGAATCGTTCTGCCACTGCTCGAGCATCTCGAACCGGAACGGGGGCGGGAAGAGGGCGATCAGAAAATGGTTCCCGAACCTTTCGGAAGAGAACAGCATGTGGCGGTCAAGGGCCGGGTAGCCCTGCACCTCATCCTTGAGGTCCATTGAAATGATATCATCCACCGCCGTGATGGTCCATCTCGTGGGGACCAGTCTCCTCCGCTTCCCTTCTCCAAGGAGGCCAACGCTGAAGAGCTTGACGAGGTGCTCGATGGGGATCCCGCTCCTGAAGAGCTCGAGAGAGGCCTCGGTTGCCTTCATGTCCGTGTCCCCGGTCATTTTCTCGACAGGCCTCGGAACCCTGGGATTCTCGTTGACGTCCACCCTGGAAACGTTTATCGAGGGCCCCATGGGCATCGATATGGAGTCCACATTGGGGGGCTCCAGTCCCCTCTCGCCGTAACGCGATACCCTCATCTCCGTATCCAGAGCCCTGGCAGAGAGGGCCAGCTCCTGTACGGAATCGAGTACCTTCCTCCCGCGCACCGGCATCGAGCCAGCTACCTCGAAAAGAGGCTCCGAACCCACCGTTCTGGGATCCTTCGATGTCCTGACATCGAGCCTGTGCTTTCCCCTGACAAGCGAGGTCCTGATGGAATAGACATCCTCGATGGACCGTGAGAACAGGAACGATCCGGATTCCAGCCTTTCGGGTATGGGTATGTCCACGGGAGTGGTGAGCGGACCAACGGTTATCCGGGGATACCCGTACCTTCCCACGAATACGGATGGCGGCGAGGGCCCCTCGACGGAATCCCCTACTGCCTCGACCGGTCTCACCCTTTCCCTCACCCTCTCGAGAAGAGGGCATCGACCGAGGCCGCAGAGGTCCTTCGTGCCCTTGCATCTGGAGCAGTAGGGAAAGGCCATATAAGGATGAATCCCATGGTATCTATAAAACGGTGCCCCCCGACAAGGTTCAAATAATGCATATCGTATGGGGGGCCCGAATCCGAGGTATGACCATGCCCAGGGAACTCGATCTTGAAAAGATGAGGCACGGAACCATTCTGCTGAAAAGGGGTTTTGCCAAGATGCAGAAAGGCGGTGTCGTCATGGACGTGACGAACGCGGAACAGGCCCATATTGCCGAGGAAGCCGGAGCTGTCGCGGTGATGGCCCTTGAGAGGGTGCCTGCCGATATCCGGGCTCAGGGCGGGGTGGCCAGGATGGCCGATCCGACCAAGATCCTCGAGATCATCGATAATGTCTCCATACCGGTGATGGCGAAGGCAAGGATCGGACATTTCGTCGAAGCGCAGATACTAGAATCACTGGGTGTCGATATGATAGACGAATCGGAAGTGCTGACCCCTGCCGACCCCCATTATCATATCGAAAAGACGAACTTCAAGGTCCCCTTCGTATGCGGGGCAAGGAACCTCGGGGAAGCCCTGAGACGCATCCATGAGGGGGCCGCCATGATCCGCACCAAGGGCGAGGCCGGGACGGGGGACGTGATCGAGGCCGTCCGGCACCAGCACGCCATAATGGGCGCGATCAGGTCGCTGAAGTTAAAGACCAAACAGGAGCTGTTCACCGTAGCCAGGGAGATAGAGGCACCTTACGAGCTCGTCGTGGAGGTCGCGGAGCTCCAGAGACTTCCCGTCGTGAACTTTGCAGCGGGCGGCATCGCGACACCTGCGGACGCGGCGTTGATGATGCAGCTCGGATCGGATGGGGTTTTCGTGGGTTCCGGGATATTCAAATCGAAGAAACCCCAGTTCATGGCCAAGGCTATCGTCGAGGCAGTCACCCATTACGACGATCCCGCCACATTGGCGAAGGTCTCCAAGGGGATCGGGGACCCGATGTCCGGCATCAATGTCGCCGATATACCCGAGGAGAAGCAGCTTCAGAGCAGAGGGTGGTGACGGAACCGCATCAAAAGATTGATATACTTCCCGTTTTTTAAAACAATGGGATGCATAGGGTGTAAGTCCCTTTGGTAAATGTACCTCTTGGCAGGTACCCCAAAAGTAAAATCTGTTGGGCCTCCCGTCAGGCCTTTGCCTGTGCATCCCGCCCAGATGGAGGAGACCGGGCCATGGACAAGATCAAGAAAGCGGAGATGACATTGAGGAACTGTTTATCCCCAAAGCGCTCGGACAGGGTGCTCATCCTGTGCGATCGGAACACCCTCGAGCTTGCCCAGGCGTTCTTTCTTGCGGGAGAATCCATGAAACTGGATCCGATACTCATGGAGATCCCGGTAGGGAGCCACCACGGCGATGACCCGCCGACGCTGGTTGCGGATGCCATGATCCATGCCGATGTCATCATGGCGCCTACCACGTATTCCATAACCTACACCAATGCGACCAGGGCCGCACTGGCAAGGGGCGCGAGGATAGCCACGATGCCCGGATTGACGATGCAGATGCTCGAGATGGGTGGGCTGCTTGCCGATTACGAGAAGATCGCCCGCAATATCCGGAAGTTCGGCAGGAAGTTCCAGAGGGCCAAGGAAGTAAGGGTTCTGTCGAAGGAGGGAACAGACATCTCATTCTCCATCGACAGAAGGAATTGGATCCTCGATGATAACGGGCTGTGCCATCGAAGAGGCTCGATCACCAATCTTCCCGCGGGAAAGATCTTCATAGCACCGGTGGAGAGGACCGCGAACGGTAATATCGTGATAGACGGTGCCTTCATGGAAAGTGTGAACGACAGGGTCGAGCTGAAGGTGAAGAACGGCATGGTCACGGATATTTCCGGGAGCAAGGAGGTCATGTCCCTGCTTGACCGCGGGAAATGCGCCAGGACCATCTGCGAGTTCGGGATAGGAATGAACCCCCAGTCGAAGATCATAGGCAACATCCTCGAGGACCAGAAGGCCCTGGGGACCGTTCACTTCGGGTTCGGCGACAACTCTACCTTCGGCGGAGAGGTGAAATGCGACATCCACGTGGATGGCATGGTCCTGAAGCCAGATGTGGAGATAGACGGCCTACAGATAATCAAGGAAGGGAAAATCACCCTGAAACTGTGAAGCGTCCGTTCCATGATAAGATATTTGTATCAGGACCCATTCAAACCCATCACCAAGGAGGCTGTTCAATGGCAGGTCAACCTTCGGATGAGGACAATGATTGGCAGAAGCAGCTTGAGGGCCTGAAGGACCCCGTAACGATCGTGGTCCACCAGTCCCAAGCACCTAGTGAATACCTGGAGGAGTTCAAACCAAGGCTTTCGGAGCTTTCGGAGAAGTTCGATCTCGTGGACCTCAAGTTCGTTCAGGAGGAAGGTGACCCCGAGGACCAGGTGAAGCATCTCGTGGACCATTTCCCGGCCTTCGTGATCCTGGACAAGGAGGGCAATGACCACGGTATAAGGTTCTACGGTTGCCCTGCAGGGAACATCTTCAATAGCTTCATTTCCACTATGGTCATGCTTTCCACCGGGGGGCCTGGGCTGGAGGAGGCAGAGGTTGATGAGGCGAAGACACTGGAAGACACCGATATCCAGGTCCTTGTAACACCCAATGCACCTTCCATCAATTCTACCATAGACATCACGCACCGTCTCTGCTTCGTCAACGAAAAGGTCAAGGCCTGCGTGATCGAGCTCATACAGTTCCCGGACATTGCGGAGCAGTACAGGGTCCTCGGGATCCCCAAGACCATCATCAACGAGACCCAGCATTACACGGGCCAGTTCACCCTGAAAGAAGGGCTCGAGATCATTCAAAAGAAGATATCCGATGCCGAGGACTGAGGTCATTCGGTCTTGGCCAGGGCATCCCTGATGGATTTTATCGCCCTGGCGCATCCCAGGAGGTCCCCCTCCTTGAACAATGTCGAGGCTTCCTGGTAAAGGTCCTCGGCCTCCCAGTTCTCGTATCCGCTGTCCTTCAGCTTCGTAAGTGTTGCCCTGACGGTCCCCAGTTTCCTGCCCATCTCCATGTGGACCTTCCCCACCTTGATGGCAGTTGCCATTGCTTCCCTGTACTCGTTCAGGGCCTCTTCCTCCTCCTCATCCTTCAGCAGCTCTTCGGCTTTCTTGAAATGGACATTCACCTCCTCGAGCTGCATCATCAGAGGGAACCTCTTGAAGAAAGCTATGAGCTTCTCGCGGACCTGCTCCGCGTCCACCTTTTCCTTCTTCTCTATGGACGTGTCTATCTCGAGCATGTCCTCGATCATAGTCCCGGCGCCACCGTCCCCGATGGGTGAATTCCCCTTAAGGGCCTTGGAATGGCTCTCCTTTAACTTCTCGATCCGGGCGCCTGCGATGGATCTTGCCACATCCGTCAGCTTATCAGGGACCTTTCCCCCCTTCCCCCCTGTCCTTTTATCGGTCCCATCTTTCTTCTTGCTGTCGATGAGCTCCCTCTTGTATGCCATGTCCTTGGCGAGCTTGGATATGCCTCCCTCCCGCTGCTCTGCCTTCACCGTTTGAGGTTTGACCTTGGTATCCTTGAGGATCCTCTTCCGGGAAAGTATGTCGATCCCCGGTGATGCGGGCGCCTCCTCTATCATCTTCGTGCTTCCTCCTGGCAGCATCCCGCTCTTTTCCATCTTTCTGATATGGCCCTCTATCCTCTCCCAGGTCCTGAAGAACCTGTTCCAATCCCCTGCCTCGAACTGCTGTTTGATGTTGGATATGTCCTCCACGAGCAGCTTATCGGAGGCGCTGTCCTTCGTCAGCTTCATCTCTTCGAGGATGTCGATCCTCTTTCTTGCTCTCCACTCCTGCTCTATCTCGATGATCTCATTGTTGAGGTTCGTGATATCATAGGAGAGCTCGTCGACAACGGATGGATCGGGGTCCTTGTAGAGTGCGGGTGTCCTGTCGAGAAGTTCGGATATCCTTTTGTTGATCTCATGGACCCTTCCTTCATACCTGTCGTCCTGGATGGAATCCAGCACATCCTTGGCCAGCTCCCCCAGCTCCTGCACATCGGTGAGCACGTTCTCTATCTTCTGCATCTGGACTACCGACCTGATCGAGGTCAGTGACCCCTGAAGCTCATGGAGTTCGTCCTCGGCTCCCGCCTTGTCCCCCGAGCGGATCCTCCTGTCGAGCTCCTGTGCTTTCTTGATGATGTCCTTGGCCTTGGGATCATCTATCGACATTGCTTCCTCGATGATATCTGAACACTTGTTCAGGATGGACCTCTCCTTGGCCCTGCCGACCGCCTCATCCAGAAGGTGTCCGGTCTCTTCCATGAGGTCCGGTATGTCCTCAAGGTTGCCGCTGTCGATGGCGAGTTCCGTTCTCTTCAGATGCTCCTTCATCTGGCTCGGAATTCCCTCGGGGAGGAGCCCTTTTGCAGTTTCCAGGAGTTCCCTGTATCCTTCCCGGTAGGCATCGAACCTCTCCCTGCTGCCGTCCTTGATGGAGATCATCAACTTCTTCTGGAGTGCTGTTGCCAGCCGAAGGTCCCTCTCCGGCTCGGGCTCCTTCTCCATCATGATGGTCGACCTTTCCTTCTCGAGGTCTTCGACATCGATGTCCATCCTGCGGGCCAGGTCGAACATCTCCTCAACTTCTCCCATCTTCCTTTCGGTCAGGTCAAGATAGGTCCTCTCCTTCAGTTCTGCCAGCTGATCGAACGCCCTGTTGACCAGGTCCCAGGCCTCCCTCTTTTCGGGGATCTCCATGAGTACCTCGGACCGGTTGGTCAACGAGAGGATGTCCATGACCGGCTGCTGTTCAACTCCGAGATTGGTAAGCTCATCAAGTCCGTCCCTTATGCTCCCGGCGATCTCCGTCACCCTCTTCTCGAGGAGTTTGTAGACCTTCGCGTGAAGCTCCCTTTCGAACTTGTACGAATCCTCAAGGATGTCCAGGGAAGAGATCTCCGATGATGCCTTCTCGAGGTTCTTGAGCTGCCTCTTCTCACCGCTGAGGGGCAAACCGTATTCGACACCGTCCTCCATGAGGGACCTGCATTCCTCGATCTTCCTGTCGATCTCCCCAGGCAGCTTGTTCATTATGAAGTTCTGAATGTCGGTCTGCAGCCTGGCCAGATGAGTTATGACCTCGGTCATCTTCCCCTTGGGGCCCCCTCCCAGGATGGTCCCGGAACTCTCGATCGAATCCATCCATTTCCTGTTCTCGACCCCCAGTCCCTTCAGTCTTAGGACCTCGCCTTCCGTGGTCTTGAGGATCCCCTTCAGCTGATCGAGGTAGGTCTCCCTGAGGATCTTCTCGATGTTATCATAGAGCTCCCTGGTCAGGATCTCCGACAGCGTGTAGTTCTCCTGGTTTATCGACCTCTCGATGACCTTCCTCACAGGTTCGACATTCCTTGCCAGCTCCTCGTCCAGCCCGAGGAAATCCACCTCTCCCAGCAGGGTGTCCAGGTTCCTGAGCCTGAAACGGAGTTTCGATATCTGGAGCTGTTCCTCGATATACCCTATCTTTTTCAGGAGGCCATTGGCCTTGGTGAAGAGCTCCTGGGGTTCCCTGCCTTTCTCCACCTCCTTCCTCAATCTATCCCAGTCCTCCCTCAATTCATCGATGTTGGCCCCGTCCTTCTCTATCAGCTGGACCTTCAGGTCCGCCTCCTTCACGAGTCTCTCCGTTTCCTTGAGGTAGTAGACGGATGAATCCTCCTTGTAGCTTTCAAGGAACTCCCGGTATGCCTCGGTGATGGCCTTGGGCCCCTCCTCATCCGTTTGTTTGAACCTGCGGAGGAGGTCGTTGAGGCCCGAGGTGTCGAACTGGTTCTTCGCTCCGGCGATCATCGCCTTCATCTCTTCCGTCTTTTCCTGGTGATATCTCTTGGTCACATCAAGCCAGTATTCTTCCAGCGATACCTCTATCTCCTTAAGCATGAAGGTGGCGCCCTCGAGGTTGCCTTCCTTCTCCAGGTCCTCCACCATCTTGAACCGGATCGCGATATCCTTGTTCTCCCGGCCGATATCCCTGAGCTCCCCTAGCTTCTCCTTCATCCTGTGTTTGATCCTGCTGTCGGTCTTGGCGTCCCTCGTCTTGAGGTCAGTGAGGAAAGGCGAGAGCTCGAGGGCTATCTGCTTGCCGTCGAAATACCTGTTCTCCTCGAGGTAGCTCTTCAGGTTGCCTACCTTCATCTTCAGGTGCTGGTGGAATGAATCCTCGACCTTGAACTTCTCGAGGAGGTCCTCGTACTGCCGCACCTGGTCCTTCAGGTTCAGCCTCATGTTCTCGAGGACCTTGACAAGGTTCTCTATCTCTGAGATGGATTCGGGCCCCTGGTTGGTGTGCACCTTCTCATCCAGCTCGTTCAGGAAAAGCATGATGTTCTCGTATTCCTTCTTGAGGTCCTCCCTGTATGAGAGGGAGTTCTCGTTGCTCTCCATTATCGAGGTCAGGTTGGAGACTATGAATTTCAGGATCCCCGTCCACGAGATATGGATATCGAGGTCCTTCACAGCCTGATATGCCTTTATCGACTGGGACAGCTCCTTCTTTCTTAGGTGGATCTCCCCCTTGGCGAGGAGGGCCTCGAAATCCCTGGGATGCTGGTCGAGTATCCTGCTGTACATTTCCATTGCGGAGTCGAGATCGTCCAGTTTGAGGAGTATCTGGGCCATGCCCCGGAGGACCTCCTCATTGTGAGGGTAGAGTTCGATCCCCTTCTGAAGCACCGTCCTTGCCTGATCGAGGTCGCCAAGGTGGACATAGACCTTCCCCAGGGCTACGAGGGCCCTGTCATCTTCCGGAACAAGGTCCAGGGCCCTCTGAAGCAATTGGGAGGCGAGCTTGGGCTGATCGGATGCCTGCAGTGAGATGCCCGCATCGACGAGGTTGGAAGGGTCAAGAAGCGGATAGTTCAGTCCTTTCTTGAAGTGGTCGATGGCCTCCGCATCCTTGTGCATGTCGGAATAGACCAAACCGAGTCTTATCCATGGATCCCCGTAATTCTCCCTGTAGGACAGCGAGGTCTTGATGGAGTTGAGAGCCTTCTTTGTGGCACCCAGCTCATGTTCAAGGTGGCCCTTCAGATACCAAAGGAAGAAGTTCTCGGGGATATTGAAGAGAAGCGAATCCACATCCTTCAGCTTCATTTCCAGCCCCCCGGAGAAATATTCCCTGAAATCGATGGGGGGGAATTCATCCCCTTCAAGGGCGGCCCAGCAGTCCTGGCAAAAGGGGATATCCTCATCCTTGACCTGGTCTGACGGGCAGAAGGAACATTTCACCTGTTTCACCCTTCCTTTCGAACACTCTCGATACTGGCTCGACCTATTTCCATCTACGTTCGTCCTTATGGATTTTCCATTGATATATTTTTCATTAATAGTATCAAATGTGATAGGAGGGAAAATTCAAATGTCTCTCAGGAAGTCAGCAAGGTCCGAACGCCCTATGCTCCTCTGCTCCTTGGTCCTCAGGTCCTTTATCGTCACTGATCCGGTGCTGATCTCATCATCTCCCAGTATCACAAGGAGGTCGGCTCCGGAGTTCAGGGCCGAGGTCAGCGCTTTCTTGAATGGTCTCTCCGAGGTTTCCAGAAGGCATCTGCTGCCCGACCCCCTGATCATTGCAGCGATCCCGGGCGCCTCCCTGGACCCTGCATCTCCCATCGGTATGAGGTAGAAGGTCCTGGCCTCTCCGGGATCCTCGATCCCGTCCCCGAGCGCCACAAGGATCCTGTCGAATCCAAGTGCGAAACCGATCCCTTCCACATCACCGCCGAAGACCTCCGAAAGCGAGTAGGCCCCTCCTCCGCAGATCTGTTTCTCGGCCCCAAGCGAAGGGGCATCGATCTCGAAGACCACTCCGTCATAGTAATCCAGCCCCCTTGTTATGGATGGGTCCATGACGACCTCCCCTCCGCCGGGGATGAGGAGTTCGAGTACCTTGGAGAGCTCCTCCACTGCCTCTGCATCGACCCCGGGGATCTCATTTACCATTCCATCGAGGACCGCCCCCCAGCTGGAAGGATCATACATCCTCGTTACCAGATCAGCGACCTTTACGGCAGCCGGCATCTCTCCAAGGATGTCAGTTATCTTCCTTCGGTCCTTCTTGTCGATGGCGATCATTAGCTCCTTGTCGCTCCTGTCAACTGACCAGCCGGAGAGGATTGATGATAGCAGGGCAACATGGCCGACCCGGACCTGGAATCCCCTCAGACCCGTGGAATCGAGTGCACTTATCGCAGCGTTAATGACCTCGGAAAGTGCAAGAGGGGTCCTGTTCCCGATATATTCCAATCCTATCTGCCAGAACTCCCTGTACCTGCCTTTTTGGGGCCTCTCATATCGGAAGCAGTTGCCGAAATAGTAGATCCTCAAGGGTTTGGGGGTATTTCTGAGGTCCGAGAAATAGAACCTCATTACCGGGGCCGTGAGTTCGGGTCTCAGGACGATCTCCCTGCCTCCCTTGTCGTTGAAGTTGTAGATCTGCTCGAGGATCTGAGGGCCAGACCGGGCGACGAAGAGGTCGGAATGTTCGAAGGTCGGTGTGGAGATCTCGCTGTAACCGAAGGACTCTATCGCCTTCCGCATCCGGGACTCCACGGTCCTTCTTCTTTTCATCTCTTCGGGACCGAAGTCCCTTGTACCCCTCGGCCTAGAGAAATCCGCCATTTCCACGACCTGCCTTTCGTCGGTAAATAGATACTATTATATTAATGTCAAATCCATATGATAGTCCCCTCCGGGGTAGGTGGAAAGGGTGGTAAAAAGCATCCCTGCAGTTCAAGTAAGTATTATATAGGGGTTGCTTCTTACACCACTTCCCCCAGGGGTGGACCGGGTTATCCTGGACCATGCCCAGAGGGGTCAGTGCACCCCGCGATGCGATGCATCACGGGGGAAGGAGACAGGTAGAGGCTGACGCCTATGAAACCGATGAATCTCGTTCATATGCTCCGGACGTCTGTTGAGCCGGTAGTCTTGCGGTTGCTACGCCGTCTGGTGAATGGCTTGGCTCGGGCGCCGATGAAGGTCGTACCAAGTTGCGATATGCGGAGGGTAGGCACATGGAGCCTTTAATCCTCTGATTGCCGAATGGG
>JBLIRI010000090.1:0-8580 GCA_049472235.1 Thermoplasmatota archaeon
AGGCGCTTCCGCCTCCTTCGGCTCCCGCATTACCGGCAGCCCCCGAGGAGGCAGCACCGGTCCCGGCCCCTGTAAGGTCCGGACCGATGCCCATGGCGCAGCCGATGGGCGCTCCGAGGCCGATGCCCCAGGCAAGGCCGCTTCAGGCCCCGGCGCCTCCCAGACCTGCCGGAGCTCCGGCTCCTGCGAGGCCGATGGGAGCCCCTGCTCCTGCGAGGCCCCCGATGCCCCAGGCAAGGCCGATGGCACCTCCGCCAGGGGCCCAGCAGCCCCGGCCGATGGCCCCGCCGATGGGGCAGCCGGCTCCGTCACAGCAGAGGCCCCCTGCACCGCAGGGACCTCCTAGACCCCCGGCGCCCCAACCGGCCCCCCAGGGGCCGCCCAGGCCGCCGGCCCCGGCCCAGCCTCCGAAACCCGAGGAGAAGAAAGAGTAGAGGCTGACGGAACAACATGGGGGGGCAGCCACCCCCCCTTTTGTTTTTTTAAAATAATTTCACTCTTTTACAAGCACGCCGATATATCTGGTCATGCTTTTGTGGACCCTCAGCGAGAGCTCCTTTTTCTGGCGGAATCCGGGAATGTTCCGGATATGCTCCGGGTCCGGAGCATCCACCACGACCGGGGCTCCCTCTTTCAAAAGAGGAAAAACCTCCTTCAGAACATCGATGAGGAGGTCGCCCGTCTCATTGCCGTGGGTGGCCGCCGACCTTCCGAAGGGAGGATCGGTGATTATCCCGTCGAAGGGGCCGGCATTCTCAGCCCAGGAGTAGCCTCTGAACCTCCTCGAATCCCCTTCACGGACCTCGACGGACCCAGACAGGCCGAGGTGTTCGATATTTTCCCGGGCGCCTTTGCATATCCTCGGGTCCATCTCGACCCCCGTCACCTTCAGACCAAGATCGGCGGCCTCGATCGCGAGCCCCGCCGGCCCGAGGAACGGGTCCAGAACTCTGCTCCCCGGGGGAAGTCCGGACAGGTTCACGAGCACCCTTGCCAGCCTGGGGTCCATGATGACGGGTCTGTTGAAGGGCATTTTCGACCCCCTCCTCCTCTCCGCCGAGCTTCTGGAGGATGCTTCCGTGACCCGCCCGATCATGGTCCTGTCCGAAGCTATGATGAACAGCTTGAGATCGGGTTCCCTGTGCCTGACCTTTCTCCCAAAAGTCCTGACCTCTCTGTCCACCGCCTCGAATATCTCCGATGGCGAAGGACCGGTCCCGGACCTCGACGCCCTCACGGTCCATGAAATGCTATGACCGGGTCGTGCGAGGCCGATGGAGGTCCGCACTCCCTCGATTATTTCATCCAGGCCCGGACCCGTTGTCATATCCAGTATGCCGGTGAAATGGCTGAAACCCAATCTTTCAGCAAGACCTTCCGGCGGAAGCCCGTCGAGTACAGCCGAGAGACCATACCTCAATAAGACCTTCACCGGACCGCCCGTGGCGGTCAGGGCCCCCTCGAGCTCGGCGAGCGCCAGTTCAGGGGCTTCCCCTGAAATGAGGACGAACCCTTCCATGTTCCGAACCATTCGCTTCTAGTTCATATAGATTATCTGCCTGTCAAAAGATAACCTTTTAAAAACCAGCAGTCGCTTTGGGTGTTCGGAGGTGTACCCTTGTCGAAAGGCAGTTGGCCAGTTTCAATACCCCTCATCCTGCTCATCGCGGTCGCGTTCAATCCAATATTCCTGGAGGACGGCAGCGACGCCTCGGGATGGACCGACGGGAGCAAGGACAGTCTCGTCTACCCCCATTACGGGATCATCGACATGATCGCGGACGGAGCCTACCGTCAGTTCAATGCAACGTATCCCGAAAAGGCGGAGTTCCTCTATTACTGGTATCTCGAGCTCGGAGCGGATTCCAATCCCGATTCCTTCGACGCGAAGCATACGATACCCGTCGAGGAGGACAATTTCCTGGCATGGACAGACGATGGTCAGCCTGACGGGGACAAGGCCAACTACTTCATCCACAACAGGAAGGGTTGGGAAGACACCGATGCCCCATCGAACGCCCAGAAATGGGCCAACTACACCATGCAGAACCTCACAGCATGGTTCCTCCAGGGGAAACCTACCGTCTCACTTGCCAAGCACAAGGCCGCCTACTGCCTGGCAAGGATGTCCCGCTATGTTGCCAAGATGTCCCAGTACGGAAGAACCGACTATTCGAAATGGGACCAGGTCAGGCAGCTTCCCGATTGGGACCCCAACGAGGCTTCCTATCAGGAATACTACGAGGCACTGCTATGGACGGACGATTCCATGGGGGAGCTCCAGGACGATTTCTGGAACAGGACAAGGGCCCCGCCTTCCGGTCTCGACGCATACCGCATAAACGAGCATACGGCCGATGTGGCAAAATGGGTGAACTCCAGGGACGGCTCCACGGTGCAGATGGTGGACCATGATGCCACCACGATCACGGTGGGGAATACCTACAAGGAGATGCTGGACCATTTCATGTACTGCTGGGACTCGGATTTCCGCTACAAGGATGTGAGGGGATTCAACCAGTCCCTCTGGGAGCTCACTCTGGAGAACCTGGTGGCCGTCACCGAGAACCTCACGGCGATGTACCTGGCCATCTACGACGCTTCCTGGGAGAACTTCCTCCAGATCGCCCCCGACCTCACCATCGTCGACTACGGGGTCCTTCCGGAGGAGATCATAGCGAACGACATGGTCACGATAAATGCGACCGTCCGCAACGACGGACCAAAGGCAACGGCCTCCACCTTCCTCGTGCAGCTGTCCGCTTCGACCGGTTTCGTGAACACACAGCCCCTGAAGCTGGAACCCGGCGAGGAAAAGATGGTCACCTTCTACGCCTTCCCGGTCGGTGACGACCCCGTCGACGTGACCATCCTGGCGGACAGCACAGAAGTGGTGGCCGAATCCGACGAGACCGACAACACGGTCAGCTTCCAGTTCGATCCCATACCGGAGGTTTTCTCCTCGGAGATCGATCTTGCCGTACCCTTCCCCGCGATCAGAAGGGACACCGTGCAGCCCCTCAAGGTGGAGATCACCAACAATGGGAACCGCTATGACGAGTTCATGCTGTCGGCTTCCACCCTTTCACCCAATGTCAGGTTCCTCGATCCCGACGATCCGGTCGGTGTACACCCGGGGACGTCGGAGGTCGGGACGATCTACATGATGACCTTCGAGAACACCTCCCTGGGGACCGTTCTGACGGACATCTTTGCGGAGGGCTCGGGGTCCACATCGGAGATGCAGATCAACGTACAGGTCCTGGAAAGGACCCAGGATCCGGTCCCTGTAATAACCGGGCCCGTATGGGCCCGCCTGGAGGAGATCGTCACCCTGTCCGCAGCCGGTTCAAGCGATCCCGACGGGGACCCCCTGACCTTCACGTGGTATGTCCCCCAGTGGGGAAACTTCACGGGCCAGGAGATCAGCTTCAACTATTCGAAGGTCGGTGTGTTCGAGATCATCCTCATGGTCTACGACGGGAACGCAAGTGCCACGCTTTCTCTCCCCTTCGAGGTGTTCCCCAAGGTGCCCGCGAACCTCTCCTCGACGGCATCCGTCAGGGGCACCTCCGGGATAACCGTGGGCTGGAAGCAGTGGAGGTCCGGAGGCCTCATCGCCTACTGGCTGGAGGCGACCGCGCTCCCGGGCCAGGATGAGCTTTCGGAAAGAGGCCCGTACACCAGCAGGATAGGTCCCGGCAACAGCAGCGGAAGGGTCGGCAAGTTCCTGCCGGGGACCGAGGTGGAGATCAAGGTCACCGTCGAGGCGGAGAGGTTCGGGAACGTGACCCTGGACATCTTCAGGACCAGGACCTCGGACACTTCCATGTTCGAGAAAGAGCTTCGCCTGAACGTCGAGAACGGTTATCTTTACGTCTACTACAAACCATGGCTCGATCCCGAGGGGGAGAGGGAGCCCGTGATCAAGGTGGAGAGATGGTCCAACGGGTTCATCACGATCCCCGACGAGGAGAAGGAGGAGATACAGAAGGCCCCCAACTTCGACACCATCAGGTTCAGGCTCCAGGCCAACTGGGGCATCTACAGGGCAAAGCTGGACTATTACTGGGCGGGAGAACAGGTGTCGCCGTTCACGATCTCGAATTCCACCGAGAAAGAGAACGCGCCCCCTTGGATCAACCTCACCGGGCTGGACCGTATATGGGAGCTCAACATAAACGGAACATGCAGGGTGCAGCTGGGAATGGGCATCATCGATCCTTACGACCATCTCACCTTCGACATCGACTGGGGCGACGGGTCGACCGAGATCATCGAGAAGTATACCAACCCGGATAATATCATGTACGATGCCGTATTCCACAACTATACCGAGATCGGGACCTATACCGTCAAGATCCGTATCGAGGACTGGAGCGGCGCGGTCTACTGGCAGAACGGCACCCTCGAGATCCTGGAATACAGGCCGATCCACCTGAAAAAGGACAGGGAGAACCTGATACTGACCATAATACTTGTCGTCATCGCGGTCATCTTCCTGGTGGGGATCCTGATCGTGCTCGGGTATGTGGGGTACAAATTCTCCAAGAAGGACACCGAGGTCGAGTTCGACCTCAAATCCCTCAGGTCCGATATCGAGAAACAGAAACCCGGTACGGGGACCGATTTCGACAAGCGCAGGGGCATGCAGATCCCCCGGGAATCGATAATGATCAGGCCGAAGAAGGACGAAGAAGAGGAGGAAGAGGACGGCATCAAGGAGGTCGTGAAACCGGCGAAGATGCCAACGATCAAGGGGAAGATCACCTTCGACGACGATGAGGATGAGGAATGACCTTCAAGGCGAAAGATTAATGAAACCTCCATCCTCATGTTTGATGATGGACCGAGACGATCGTCTGGAATGCGTGGACCCGCATTCCCCGCTCGTGTGCGGACCTGACGAGGACGAGCATGATCATTCCCACGACCATTCCGACATCTCGAGGTCGGACCGAAGGCTCGTTATCGGAGCGATGGCCGTTACCGGTGTGGTGATGATCGCGGAGCTTGCGGGGGGGTTCCTGACCAACAGCCTTGCATTGGTCTCGGACTCCCTGCACATGTTCACCCATTTCCTTTCGCTCCTCGTAGCCCTTTCGGCCATGTTCATCGCCGCTCTGCCCAGGAACATGGAGAGGACCTTCGGGCTCTACAGGGCCGAGGTCCTTGCCGCGCTGATGAACGGCCTGGGTCTCATGCTGTTCTCGGGCTTCATCATCTACGAGGCATATCACAGGTTCCTCGACCGCCCGGACCTCGAGGTGGGTCCGATGCTCGCCGTTGCGTTCATAGGTCTGCTGGCGAACCTGGTCTCAGCATACCTCCTTCTCAGGGCAAAGCGCCACGACCTCAACATCAAAGGTGCAATGGCCCATATGCTGGCCGACACCATATCGTCAGGGGCGATCATCCTTGTAGGGATCGTCATGATATTCTGGCCGAGGTACGAGCTGGACGCCCTGGTCTCGGTCCTTATCGCGGTCCTGGTCCTGATATGGTCCGTGAGGATAATCAGGGATTCCTCGAGGATACTTCTCGAACTGACCCCCAGGGATATGGACCTCGACAGGGTCACCTCGGAGATGAAGGAAATAAAGGGGGTCACCGACGTCCATGATATACATGCATGGGAGATCACCACCGGAATGAGAATGATGACGTCCCATGTGTCCATTTCACGGACCGAGATGAAAAGGGATGCGGGAAGAAGGGTGACGAACGACCTGAAGGAGATGTTAAAGGATAGATATCAGGTCGTACACACGACGTTCCAGCTCGAATGCCCCTCATTCGGGGGGGTAGACGGTGATCATTAATCTGCAGTGATGGCATCTTGCCATCGATATCCCCAGAGGTTTCTTGAAAGGTCCGGTCACGGCCTTCTCGATATCAGTGAACTTGTTCCCCTCGATGGAGCCGGCCCAGTATATCGCATCCTTTGAGATCAGATAACCGTATTCCATCTCCCCAGCGCAAGCTGGACATTTCGGAAGATTTGTCTTCATATCCTCCGTCCATCTGTTGGTAAGAAAGGTAGACATCTTGCATCCCACCGGACGGAACATTCATTTGAGTAGGATTTAAGTTTTTTCCTTCCATTATTTTGATATTTATCCGGAAAAAATCAGTGTTCGGTCATTTAATTATCTGTAGACCCCCCGGGATATCATATATATACGAATCACGGCATGGAGCTGGCAAGGGGTGTTTCGGTTGGATATCTCCTCGTTGTTGGCAAAGGAGAGGAAAGCCATCGAGAAAGAGCTCGAAAGGTTCTTCCAGCATGAGATGTCCGATTCACTTGACGACCCCCTTGTCCGGGACATCGTCGGGTCCATAAGGGAATTCACGATGAGGGATGCGAAGAGGGTAAGGTCCATCCTCGCCGTGATGGGATACAGGGCAGTCGGTGGAAAGGAACTGGAAAAGGCCAGGAAGGCAGCCATTGCACTGGAGCTCATACAGTCCATGCTCCTGGTGCATGATGATATAATAGACAGGTCCCACACGAGAAGGGGCAAACCTTCGCTTCACGTCCATTATTCGGGACTTCACCGATCGATGGGCTACCGCGGGGATCCTGACAGTTTCGGGACGAACATGGCCATAATCGCCGGGGACCTGGCGGAGTCCTTCGGAGAGAAGGCGCTTCTGGATCCGGGCTTCCCCGCCGACAGATCGCTAGAAGCCCTCAGATGTCAAACGGACATGATACGCGACACTGGATACGGACAGGTCTTCGACCTGTTCTCGGTGGAGCTGCCGGAGTGGTCCGAGGGGATGGTGGAGAAGGTCCATATCTACAAGACAGCGAGGTACACCTTCGACGGCCCTCTTCGAATAGGCGCAAGCCTTCACGGTGCCAGCAAGGAGCAGCTCGAGGCCCTTTCGGGGTACGCCATACCAGTGGGGGCCGCGTTCCAGATCATCGATGACATCCTCGGCTTCTTCGGGGACCCGAAGAGAGGGGGGCCCAATGACCTCTCCGATATCAAGGAGGGAAAGCGGACGCTCCTGATCATCAAGGCACTTGAGAGAGGATCCGACGAGCAGAGGGAGAAGCTGCTTTCATACCTTGGGGACCCTGCTCTGACAGTTGAGCAGGCCGAAGAGGTAAGACGGATCATAAGGGACACGGGCTCGGAGCGGTACAGCAGGGAGATCGCGAGGTCGAGGACCGAAGAGGGGATCAAAGCGCTGGAGGGTGCGGACCTCGACCCGGAGGTGGCCGCGTTCCTGAGGGAGTTCGCCGTATACCTCATGGAGAGGGCATAAAATACCTAAATAATAGAACATGTACATGTTGTGTATCATAAAGTGTAGGAATTGAAACGATTTTTAACAAGCTTTATATAACATTACAAAAGTTGTTATAGAGATTTTATATATGGTCGAATCACAATATCTATAATGCGGAGTGACTGAAACTGTTTTTAAAACCTGAACACACTCTCAATCCCCTATTCCAAACCCCCACTCCGTCCTGACGAGAACGCCCCCCTCGTTCGCGAGTGCCCGGGGCGCTCGTCACTCTTTCATTTTCTCCTTCTTCGATCGTCAACGATCTCCAGTCTCACCCTGTTTCCAAGCCTGTCATAGGCCGCCATGGAATCGTCCTGGAAGGGGAACCCTATGATGATGTTGATCCCCGGGAACCTCCCGAACATGGATAGATCGGCACGGCTCGGCCGCGCCGAGCCGGAAGGGTGCGAATGGACAACCCCCTCCCCTTCAACGTTCCTCTGCGAGAACCTGCTGTAAAGGGAGAACAGGAAGCTCGAGCGGTTGCTGGCCCCTTCCATCACCGGTTCTATGTGGGTTATGTGCGGGATCCCCCGCAGCATCGCCCCGAACTCATTGGGGTACGCTTCCTTGGCCCTTGCTATTATTTCCTCCACCGCCGCCCTCTCGATCGTGTAGACGACCTCGTCCTCGAAGAGCTCCTTCGTGTCGCGGTCCTCCCTGAGCCATCGGACCCCCGCGACCGCCTCCCGGAGAATCCCGAAGGATGCGGGGAACTGCTTGACGGGATGGTTGGAGATAAGGTCCAGGAGCAGCCTCTTCGCTTTCCTTCTATCATCCGCTCTTATGTGACAGAGGAAAAGGATGCACCCCGCCCTGATCATCGCCTCCCGGTCCCCGGCCCCCCTGAAATATCTGAAAGCGGCCCTTGCCTGATCAACTCCGTTACCGGGGGCCGCGGTCCTTGCAATCCAGAGGGCTGCCTCGGAACGGTAGGAAGCCCCCATTTCGATGTACCCGAGCTCCTCGACCTTGTCCGCCGATGCCATCATCAAGGAAATGCCCTGCTTGACGACCTCCGTATCGGCGGATTCTGCCGCGCTCCGGTTCCCCCTGATGAAGGCGGTCTCCGCCTCTTCGAGGAGGTTCCCGAGCTCGTTGAAGGCCTTCTCCGCCTCCCTTAGAAGTTCCACGGACCCTTCGAGGTCGTCCTCGTAGAAGCCCCTGACCTTCTGGATGGATGCCTTCAGGTTCCCGAATCCTCCCTCATCCGCTTTTCCCAGGGCGATATCCATGACCTCTGGACCTCTGATGAGGTCGCCTCTTTTGAGC
>JBLIRI010000091.1:0-8069 GCA_049472235.1 Thermoplasmatota archaeon
CGCGATGAGGTATTTCGGGTCCCTGACGTGGACCACGACAACGTCGGCATCGAACCTCTTCGCTACATCGATTATGTAATCTCCTCTCTCCTTGGCTGCAAGATAGCCTGATGTCGGGACAAGGATCTTCTTCTTATCGGTCATTTTATCCCCTGCCTGTCTGGTCCGGATATGCATTTCATAATAATTTACTATCGCCCTCGAACATGGAGTTCTTCCTTAGGGTCCCGAGGTCCGTTACCCTCTCCGCGAAGGCGTCGTGCTTGTGTATGGATTCCTCGGATATTGACCTCACGTGGATCGTGACGTCGTCCGGGAGGCCGCGGTAGCGCCCGAGGAAGCCCTTGAGGATATCCCTTACAATGTCCTCGACGAACTTGGGATTCTGATGGGCCTTGAGGACAAGTTCGGCCTCCCCTTTCCTTTTCAATATCTCGTATGTCGGGGAGGACAGGTTCTCCTCCAGCAGCTCGATGAGGTCGTTGGCCTCGAGCTTCAGCTCCCTGTTCCAGCCCACCTCGATGTAGGCCCTGTTCTTCTGGTTGTGGGTCGGAACGGGGATCCTGTCCAGGACCGAGACCACTTCGGGTCTCTCCCCTTTCTCAAGCAGATCGGCCTTCATCAGCTCCCTCACGTTCTCCATCGCGCAGGGGCAGGCCGAGAGCCCGGAGACCTCCACGCCGATGGAGCGGAAGGGGGATCCGTCCTTCCTCCTGATCCTTGCCTCCGCGAATATCCTGTAGTTCTCGGTGACCTCCCTCCCGTCCGGAGAGATCTTCTTGAGGAAATAATCCGCCGAGAGCCTGACGTCGGCGTAGGTGGCGTACTCATGGGA
This sequence comes from Thermoplasmatota archaeon, assembly GCA_049472235.1. Taxonomy (GTDB): domain Archaea; phylum Thermoplasmatota; class Penumbrarchaeia; order Penumbrarchaeales; family Penumbrarchaeaceae; genus JAFGLL01. The sequence goes on from JBLIRI010000091.1 coordinate 836, forward strand.
CCTGAGGAGCTCCCTTGCTATCCTCTCCACGAGCTTCTCGAGGGAATCGTTGGAGAGCTCCACCGCCATGTCGATCGCCCGGTTGATGACCTCGACATGGCGTGACATGTGGGAGCCCTTCTGCTCCGCCGGGAGGTCGACGGAGATATCGAAGGTGGGAACTAGCGTGACGGGGCCCCCGGGCCTTTTTATCGTCACCGGACGCTTCACGCCCGAGATGCCGACCCTGCTGAGAACGAAGCTCGATTGGAGTATGTTTCCCTGAATATCCGGCAGTTCGGTCATATCATCACCCCGTGATCTCCCTTATCCTTCTGGCAACGGGGGCCGCGGCTGAGAACGAGGACGTCGGGTTCTCTATCGTATCCGAGGAGAACAGGCCGTCAAGCACCGGCTCCAGCCTCTCCCGGCCTCCGCCTGTGAAAAGTCCGTGGGCGCAGCATGCGAGGACCTCCTTCGCACCCTGCCTGCGAAGGGTCTCCTGGGCCCTCAATATGGTCCCGCCAGTGGCAATTATATCGTCGACAATGCAGACCACCTTTCCGCTGACGTCGAGCTCCTTCTGGGTCATCATGACGGTGCTGCCGTCGATCCTGGTCTTCTCGAGGTTGTCGAACCCGCATCCAGCGGCCCCGGCCGCTTCCTTCGCGTAGTCGATCGCACCCCTGTCCGGGGAAAGTACGAAGTCCACCCCGGAGTTCTTCAGGAACTCTCCCACGACTCCCATCACGGAGACGTTGGAGGAACTCCTGACATCGTCGAACTCCGAAAGGGTCGCTTCCTTGTGGAGATTGACGCAGATCACATGGTCGAGGTTCCTCTGGAGGTGCAGGGCCATTGTCCTGGCTGTGAAGGATTCTCCCTCCTTGAAGACCCTGTCCTGCCTCGCATAGCCGTAGTATGGCACCACTCCAGTAACGGAGCGCGCCCCCAGGTCCCTGGCAAGCCCGGAGAGAAGCATGAATTCCACCGCGTTGGGATCTGGATACGTGGACTGGACCAGGACCATGTCCTCACCCTCTATGCTGTCCAGTAGCCTTACGTAGAGCTCCCCGTCCGGGAATCTCCTGAGCTCCCTCCCGACGATGTCCGAGCCAAGTACCTGTGCAAGGTTCTCCGCCAGAGCGGGATTGGAACTGCCGTGGAGTATGCGCATTTGAACGCCCGATGAAGAGGAGAGTGTACACCTAGAAAAATGTTTTCAAATATTCGAAGTCCGATCGAAAGCATCGAACTTCGTCTTTGAAGAAAAAAGAATAAGAAGAACAAAGAAGAGAGCCAAGAAATCTCAAAGCTCTTCCTCGATCCGAATGAGCTCGTTCAGCTTTGCTGTGCGCTCCCCCGACACCGCCCCGGTCTTGATGCATATTGAGCCGAAGGCAACGCCGAGGTGGGCTATTGCCGGGTCCGTTGTCTCGCCGCTCCGGTGGGAGATGACGTTCTGGTAGCCTGCCTCGTTGGCGAGCTTGACGGTGTCAATGGTTCCGGTAAGGGTACCTATCTGGTTGGGTTTGATGAGAATGGCATTGCATGCGCCTGCCTCGATGCCGGTCTGGAGCCTCTCCTCGTTGGTCACGAACAGGTCGTCCCCGATTATCAGACACCTGTCGCCGATCGCTTCCGTCAGGTCGGCGAAGCCCTGGAAGTCCTCCTCGTCCAGTGCGTCCTCTATGGAGAAGAGGTTGTATTTATCAGCAAGTTCGGCCATGTAGGCGATCTGACCCTGGGCGTCCAGCTTCTTGTCCGAGTAATGGTACATGCCGTCCTTGAAGAACGAGGAGGCGGCCACGTCAAGCCCCGCTTGTATCTCGAACCCGGCCTCGTCCCCTACCTCCTTGCATGCCTGTGACACTATCTCCAGGGCCTCGTCATTGGTCAGCTTTGCGACCCAGGCCCCCTCGTCCCCTTTGCCCAGGGCGGCGGTGGGGAACTTCTTCTTGAGGAGCTTCGCCACCCTCTTGTGGACGGAAGCCCCCGCGAAGACAGAATCGATGAAGCTCTCCCCCTGGGGTATGACCAGGAACTCCTGGATGTCCGTCCCTCCGATGGCGTGCTTTCCGCCTCCCAGGACGTTCCCCATGGGGTATGGGAGCTCGGTGTTCATCATCCCGCCTACGAAACGGTACAGCGGCATTCCCAGCGCGTCCGATGCCGCCTTGGCGCTGGCAAGGGACATCGCCACTATGAGGTTTCCGCCTATCCTGGAAAGGTCCTCTGTCCCGTCGATCTCGGTGAGCTGAAGATCAAGCTCCTCCTGCTCGACGGAATCGAACCCTATGAAAGTGGGAACGATCTCCTCCCTGAAGAGCTCGATGGCCTTGTCGATACCGACCTTCGGGAGGGCCACGACCTCGTGCGCCCCGGTGCTTGCCCCGCTCGGGGCCCCGAACCTTCCGAAACCGCTCTCGGTCCATACCTCCACCTCGACGGTGGGGTTTCCCCTGCTGTCGAGTATCTTCCTTATGACGATATCCTCGATGATTGTCATATTATCACCTGGAGCGGTCCATATCTCACAAGGGTAAAAGACTTTCGCAAGGCAATGGTAAGGACCACCCTATGATACATACGGCCTATTTTGGGGGCCATCGGGTCATTTTTATAGGAGGATATTGTTCCGAGGAATGGGGGAAAGAGGTGTCCAGAAAGACGTTCGTTCGAATCGTATCCATCGCATTGGTCCTGCTTTCGATCGCTGTTACCGGGAGTGTCGCCGCTCAGGCCGACGATCCTTCAGCAGGCGGTGGAGGTGCGGTTGCAGTTATGTGTCTGCTATATGCGTGCTTCACCTTTCTGCCTTTCATTGTCATTCTGATATTGGCGATATGGGTCCACAGCGATGCCAAGAACAACGGTGTGGACAATGCATTTTTATGGGCCGTGGTGGTCTTCTTCACAGGCATCGTTGGTCTGATAATCTATTTCCTGGTCATAAAACCCAAGGCTCTCGAGGACAGGGCGAAGAGATCCCAGAGAGTCCAGACCTACGGGACCGGTATGACCGACATGCCGAGGAAGGATGGATACTGCAACCACTGCGGCAAGTTCGTCGGCGCGACAGTTGGAAGATGCACATTCTGCGGCAGCGACCTGTGAGGCATCACCTTTTTGTCCCAATTCCGCATTATGGGTCCATGGGCTCGGACGAGGAAATGACGCTCGGGGATTTCAAGGAAGCCATATCGAGGTTCGTCGCTGAAAGGGATTGGGACCGCTACCACAGACCGAAGGATGTGGCCATGGCGCTCTCCATCGAGGCGGGGGAGCTCATGGAGCTGTATCTCTGGGACAGGGAGCCCGCCAGGGAAGAGCTCGAGGACGAGCTCGGGGACATCCTGTTCTTCCTCGTGGACATGTCCATCAGGGAGGACATCGACCTCACTGAAGCCTTTCGAAGGAAGATGGAGAAGAACGAGCATAAGTATCCAGCTGACCTGGTCAGGGGTAGAGACCAGAAATATGACCGCTACGGACAGAAGTGAAGCACGAACCGATCTCTGATTCTTCATATGATTTTGAAGTGGGACCGTTTAAATATCGATGCGTTGGAATGACCTTCGGATCTTGGGCATCCTTTCTATAGTATTAAGGAATCGGGCCCCCTTACCGAAGGGCTATCAATGGATCAAGAACAGATTATTGCAGATGATCAGATCGACGCCATCGATTACGACGATACCGAAAGGGCGAACGCAGATGGCAGGTTCAAGATCCTTTTCGACACGATGAAACAGGGGGTCGTTCATCAGGCCATGAACGGCCGGATCATCATCGCGAACAGGGCTGCGGAGGAAATACTCGGCGTTTCCCTCGAGGAGATGATGGAACGAACTTCGGAGGATCCCGAGTGGGCTGCGATCCGGGAGGACGGGACGGAGCTGCCCGGGGAGGAACATCCTTCCATGGTCGCACTGAGGACCGGTGAAAAGGTCCTGGATTTCGTCATGGGGGTTTACAATCCAAGGAAGGATGGAAGGATCTGGATCAAGGTCGATGCCATTCCATTGTTCATGGAGGATGAAAGTGAACCATATGAGGTGTACACCGTCTTCGAGGACATCTCGGAGAAACTGAACCTCGAGAAGAAATTGACGGAAGGGGAGGAGAGGTACCGCAGTCTTTTCGATTCTGCCGGTGATGCAATAATGATAACAAGGATCACACCGGAAGGTCCAAAGTTCGAGGCATGCAACAGAAAGGCTGCGGAATTATTCAGGGTGGAGAAGGGGAAGCTGTGCGGAATGGACCCCATGAAGATCTCACCCCCTGCTCAGCCGAACGGGGAGAACAGTGCCGCAGCTATAATGGAGAACGTTCAGAGGGTCATGAGAGGGGAAACGGTCCATATCGAGTGGGTCCACAGAAGGGTCGACGGCACCGATTTTCCATGCGAGGTCACGCTTTCCGCCATCCAATCCCAGCAGGGGCCCTTGATACAGGCGATAGTAAGGGACATAACGGAGAGAAAGACCGCCGAGGAAAAGATCAGCAGGGGCGAGGGAAAATTCAGGCTGCTGGTTGAAACCACTCCCGACGGGATCTCCACGACCGACCTGAACGGGACCATGACCTCTATCAACCCGGCAAACCTCGACATGCTGGGCTATGACAATGAGGATGAGGTACTAGGGCGGTCTTCCCTCGAACTTATCATCGAAGATCAGAGGGAAAGGGCCCTCAAAGGTTTTGAACAGACGCTGTCCCGGGGGAAGATCGGGCCTATCCGGTACGATCTCATAAGAAAGGACGGCACCACTTTCCCTGCTGAGCTTATAGTATCCCTTGTCAGGGACAAGGGGGGGCAACCGGAAAGTTTCATCGCTGTCACCAGGGACATCTCCGACCGGATCGTGGCCGAAAAAGAGCTCCAGGATTCCGAATCGAGATACCGACTTTTAATCGAGACTGCAACGGAAACCATTTTGGTTGCACAGGACGGTCTGATAAAGTTCACCAATCCTGCAGGTCCGAAACTTCTCGGTTATTCAATGGAGAATGTGATAGACAAACACTTCCTGGATTTCATTCACCCCGATGATAGAAAAAAGGTCGGCGAGCGTTATCAGAAACGGGTAAGAGGGGAAATGAACATTCCAAGATATCCTTTCAGGCTCATTGACGTCAATGGGAAAGTGAAATGGGTCGAGGTGGAAGCTGTCGTCATCCCGTGGGAAGGGAGACCGGCCACTCTTAACTTCCTGAGCGACGTGACCCATAGGATGGAATTCGAAGAGGCTTTGATGGAAAGCGAAGAGAAATACAGGAGCCTCATCAACAATATCTCCGATGGGATCTTCGAGCTGAAGAACGATGGCACCTTCGAATACGCTTCACCGAACGTATCGGATATCTTCGGTTTCAAATACCATGAGGTCATCGGGAGGAATTTTACCGAATTCATACATCCCGACGATCATCAAAGGATCGCTGGGTTTTTCCAGGATCTATTGAGGGGCGAGATCGTGCCCAATTTCGAACTGTCCACCAGACATAAGGATGGGCACCAAATCCATATCAGCTGTTCAGCGAAATTGAAGATAAAAAATGATGGCACCAGGTCCGTGGTCGCGGTCCTCAGGGACGTAACGGACAAGATACGGACCCAGAGGCAGATCGAGACCGAGAAGAACCGTGCCGAGTTCTATCTGGACCTTCTCTCCCACGACATCGGCAATATCCATCAAGGGCTGCTGGGATGGACGGAGATCGCGAGGTTCTATCAATCCGATCTGGAACGAAGGAACAAGGCTTTGAACAAGATCACCGAACTCGAGAACCGGTCATTGAGACTGGTCAGGAACGTCCTGATGCTATCGAGGCTCAAGGAGATGGAATTGGATTTCCAACCAGTTGACATCATTCCTCTCCTGACAAAGGCCATCAATGATATCAGGTCCACTTTCTGCGACAGGGAAGTGGACATCTCATCCCCTGCTCCCCTGCACCCCGCCTTTGTCGTTGCAGAGCCCGTTATCGAGGAAGCATTCTTCAATCTGCTGCATAATTCCGTGAAGTTCCAGTATGATGATCCGGTCAGGATAGAGGTATCAGTGGAGTCATCAGATGACGAGATAATCATCAATATTGCCGATCATGGGATCGGCATACCGGGCGAGCAAAAGGAACAGCTCTTTGACAGGCATCTCAAAGGGTCCGATCACGGATACAGCGGCATTGGATTGTCACTGGTCAAGGAACTGGTGACCCGGTATGATGGCAGGATCGAGGTCAGGGACCGGATAGAAGGGGAGCCGGGGAAAGGAGCACGGTTCATGGTCCATCTCAAGAGAGCCGATACCTGACACATATGACGGGTCCCTACCTCCATTACAATTTAATCCCATCATGTGATATCCTCATCCAAGATCAAATGGAGATATCGGATGACAGCCCAACAGGATGACATGGTCCTGCACAACATCGAAAGGCTCTACACCTTCCCCGGGGAGGGCCCCGTTCCCGGGACAATGATGGACTCCCCGACCATCATCGAGGGGGCCGCCCTCACCATAGCCAAGGGTAAGATCACAATGGTCGGGAAGGAGCAGGAGATCTGGGACAACGCGGACATCGCGAGTGATGCGGTCTGCATCGACTGCAGGGGAAAATGCGTTGTCCCCGGCTTCGTCGACCCCCACACGCATCTGGTCTTCGCCGGGACGAGGGAGTTCGAGATCGCCCTCAAGCTGAAAGGAGCCTCATACCTGGACATACTCAACGCCGGCGGGGGCATCCTGAGGACGATGAACGACACCAGGGAGGCCTCCCTCGATGACCTCGTCCAGGACCTCGACCGCCGCCTGGACAAGATGCTCCGCTACGGAACAACCACGGTGGAGATAAAATCGGGATACGGTCTCGATCGCGAGACCGAGCTCAGACTCCTCGAAGCCGTGAAAGCGTCCGGGCACCCGATCGAGAAGGTCTCCACTTTCCTGGGCCCCCATGCGGTGCCCCCCGAGTTCAAGCACGATCCGGACGCTTTCATCGACCTGATGATCGAGACGGCCAGGGAGGCGGCATCGAGGGAACTTGCGGAGTTCGCGGACATCTTCTGCGAGACGGGGGTTTTCAACGAGGAGCAGTCGAGGAGGTTCCTCACGGCGGCGAAGGAAGCGGGTCTCAAGGAAGCCGCCTTCGGCGAAGGGTCGGAGACGGGTGAAGATCAGGCTTCGATCGCCCAGGGCTTCCTCGGGATCGTGTTCAAGTACGGGTCCGAGAAGGACGTGATCCC
>JBLIRI010000092.1:0-8062 GCA_049472235.1 Thermoplasmatota archaeon
GCCGACACCGATGGCGACAAGTCGATCACCCGCGCCGAATTCGAAGCCGCAGCTGCCAAGCGTTTCGCGCGCATGGATGCGGACGGTTCGGGCGGGATCACTGCCGAAGAAGTAATTGTTCCTATGCGGCATCAGCCCGACACCTATCGGGGTGCTTGGACCCGCTCCGACCAGATCATACCTGATCACGGCTCCGGTTGTGGACCCTTCCGGCGCAATATCGAGGAAGATGGATCTCTCACCGACCCCAGCGTGGCCGAAGGGGGTGGAGGCAGCGAATCGAAGGGCGTCGTCGAACTGGCCCCTGTTCTCCGTGAAGAAACCGTCGGGAGCGGAAGCTTGATATTCAACATGGGAACCATCGCCCTCTATCCTGGCTTGCTGAAAGGTCCCACCATCCCCGGTCGATAATGCGGCCGGGGTGATGGCAATGGATAACATCACTAACACGGCAAAAAATGCAATTTTGGTCCTCGAGCTCATTTGGATCTCCCCAAGATGGTTCAAGAATTGAACCCTGCGTTCAAAACATGGTCATTGTAAATAGATTTTTTGACTTGTTGAAACAAATACCATCGGTCGGCTCTCGTATCGATACCTGGAGGTGTCCCGTATATGGACCCTGGGGGGTTTATCCCCGATATTTCCCAAGATCGATGAGCCAAAGGACCTGTCGCTTCGCATCGAGAGGTAAATTTCTTATCAAATGAAGCCCATTTCATTAATGGAGTGTTCAGCAGATGGATTGTCCATGCTGTAAGTTCAAGGGAGCGATAGTTATCGAGAACACAGAGGTCAGTATCGACGGCAGAAAGAACATCATGATATACTGTCCCGAGTGCAGAGCATATCGTCCCCAGAAGAACCAACCCCCGCCATTCGCCGACCGATTTTATTGATATTGGAAATATGACCTTGCCTTCGGATCGAGATCGCCCTCATGCAAAGTTCTTATTGGGAGCCGGGCTCATACAGTTCCGATGAAGGTTCTCGTCACGGGGTCCTCGGGGTACGTCGGCATGGTCCTTTCGAGACATCTATCCGAAAGGGGGGCGGATGTCATCGGTTTGGATGTTAAGGGGAACCGTGCATGGAAAGGGAACGATCATTTCAGGTTCATCGAATGCGACGTGACAGACAACGGTAAGGTCGAGGAAGTTTTCAGGTCGGAACGGCCCACCCACGTCATTCATCTTGCCTACCTCATGAACCCCCTTCACAACAAGAAGAGGGAATACGAGATCGATGTCGAGGGGTCAAAGAACGTCTTCAAAGCGGCGATAGGGGCCCCGAGCGTGAAGCAGTTCATACAGATGAGCTCCACCAGTGCCTACGGCGCATGGCCCGACAACAGACCATGGATAAAGGAAGAGGCCCCCCTGCGGCCGAGGGGATACCGCTACGGGATCAACAAGAAAGAGGTCGAGGAATACATGAACTACTTCCGGAAAAGGACGCATCTGAAGCTCGTTATCCTCCGGATGTGCACTGCGGTGGGCTCCTCGTATCACAAGAAGGGGGGCGTCGTCTCCATACTTGCCAAAGCCCCCGTCCTGACAAAGATCGGGAACCGCTATGCCGAGGTCCAGTTCATCCACGAGGATGACCTGACCGCGATCATCGACCTCATCCTCGGGGACCCCGATATCGAGGGGACCTTCAATCTCGCCCCCGATTCATTCGCCACAACGAGGGAGCTGTCCAGGGCAAAGCTCGCGGTCCCCGTCCCCCTCTTTCTGATGAAAGGGCTCACCTCCGTCCTCTGGGTGCTTCACATTGCCAGCATGCGGGCCCCTGCCATCGAACTCAGCACTTACGGTATTGTCGCTGACCCGAAGAAGCTGATGAAGAGTCTTAACTACAGGTTCAAGTACGGGACCAGGGAGGCATACTTCCATACGGTGGAGGAGAGGAAGAAAAGAGGAACCCTCTGAGCGGGTCCATCCCAGCTTATCCGGTTATCCTTTCCCTGATGGTCTTTTCCACATCCATCTTTCCAGTATATCTTATCGGGAAGATAGAGGACCCGAATATGAAAAGGAAGCCGAAAACGAAGGTCATGGCCATGGCAGTGAAGGCAAAGACCACGGGGAAGTAGTAAAGGATCTCCTGCATGACAACGGCGAACAGCCTGCCGTACAGATACGCGAACGGCACCCCGAGAAGGGCGGAGAACAGTCCGATGATCGCAATTTCTATGAGCATTGAGCCTATGACCTTGCTCCTCTGTATCCCAAGGGTCTCAAGCGTTGCGAATTCGATGTCGCGCTCCATTGTCGAGATTATTATGGCGGATGCTGCCACCACCATGGCAATGATCAGACAGATGATGAAGAAGAAATAGAGAAGGCCCATGGCGGACCCGAACGTCTCGTCCATGGATCTTATTATATCATCCTGTATGGTGACTCCCGAGACCCCATCGATCCCTTTCAGTTCCCTGGCTATCTCCTCTGACATATCCTTGTCTACCAGCTTGATGAAAGCGCCGGTTGCCAGGGTTTCGTTTATCAGAGGGGAGGCAGCTTCCCTGTCCAGGTATACCGCCTGCATCAGGATGTCATATACGATCCCGCCCACCGTGGTGCTAAGCGAATTCGATCCAACGGTCACGGTGATCATATCCCCGGTCGACAGACCAAGCTCGTCCGCGAGCTTGTTGGTTATCACGGACGTCCCCACATCGAGCCTGCCGGATTCCAGCTCGAAATCCCTGGTCTTTAGGATCTCATCTGAGGTCACCACGAAGGTGTTCTCCCTTCCCCCTCCTCCGGAAAGCTGACCTGCGAGATAGGCGAAAGGCACCACATACTCCGCTTCCTCCATCTTGAACATGGACCTCACCTCATCGTTGGGAAGCGGTCTGGTCAGGTCCGCCCTGAGGTCCCACGTGTCCTGCTCGACCTGGCTCTGCATGTACCCCCATGCCGATTCCGAGACCACGATCCATGAACCGGATATTCCTATGGACATCCCCACCACCAGCACCGTCAGAACGGTCCTTCCCGGATTCCGGAAGGTGTTCCTGATCCCCATCAACCTTGTTTTGGAGAGCCCGGGCAGGGACCTTCCGACCGTAAGTATCTTGGTCTTGGGTTTATGATCGAGGGCCTGCCTGACAGACCTTCTCGTGATCATCAGTATGGGGATGCCCACCGAGGCGAGGACCGAACCGAAGGAGAACAATATCCCCCACACGAACGGCATCGGCGCAAGGGGATACGAGACACGAATATCGCCGATCATGGACATCGTGAAGTACATTATGCCCGAAGTGAATATGAATCCGAAGATCAGACCGAACACCGTGCCTATAGTTCCAAGGACGAAACCGAAATTGAGGTATGCAAGCACTATCCTCAACCTGGAATAGCCCAGGGCCATCAGCACTCCGATGTATCTGGAATCGTTCATCACGATCCGATAGAAGGTCATGAAGATCGAGATCACACCCACGACCATGAAGATCACAGAGAACAGGGGGAACATGTTCCTCATCTTCCCCGCTCCGATCTCCATGAAGATCACGCTCGGATGGTCCTCCTGGTATACTATCTCGGATACGGGAAGAGCCCCCAATGAATTGACGATGGCATCCCTCTTTCCGTTATCCACGTTCAGTATGATGTCGTTGACACCAAGACCGGTCCTGTTCCTGAGCTCGTCCAGGTCCATGAAAAGGACAACGAAATTCCCCGGAAGGGGGAGGGATGAATCCTGTACGGGGGAGGCAAAGATGTATTCGGCCGACTGAACCGTTCCGGTAACGGTGACATTTATATCGATGCCGAGGGTTGTGAAGGATACGACCTTACCGACCTTCGCTCCAATTCCCTCCATACCTGAAACGACGACCCCTTCTCCGGGACCCGTCAGGATCTCCCCATCCTTGAGGAGAAGCTTGTTGATATCCTCCCTCCCCGGATCGCGAACACCTATGATCACGGCCCCGTAATCCTCGCCCATGTAATGATAGGTGCTGTCGATCTTCAGTCTGAGCTGGTAGGATCCGATACCGTCGATCCCGGAGATCACCCGGTCGGCCTCCGAGTAGTTTACGGGGCCGGAAAGGGTGACGAAGATATCGGGAAAATTGGTCTCCTTTATGTATGTGTCCATGGAGTGATCGAAGATCAGGGCGGAATACAGGCCGGTGACGAACATTCCCATCGAGAGGGACACCACCAGGGAGATCACGACCACTCTCCACTTCATCTTGCGGAGTTTTCTCACGACACTCTTTGAAATAGGTTTCAATGGAAGACCTCCCTATGAAGCAGCATGCAGTTTGCCGTGCCTCAGCGTCAGGGTCCTGTCCATGTACTGTCTGAGACGGGTGTTGTGGGACACGATCAGGAAGGTCATTCCGAGCTTGTGCTGGAGTTCCTTCATTATGTTCATTATGGATTCCTCCCGCTCCTCGTCAAGGTTTCCAGTGGGCTCGTCCGCAAGGACGAGAACGGGTTCCTTGGCCAGTGCCCTGGCTATCGCAACTCTCTGCTGCTCTCCCCCCGACAGCTCCTGAGGGTAGTTCCTCGCCTTGTCCTCCAGACCCACCATGGCAAGGTATTTCTTCGCCCTCTCCCTCATCTCCTTCCTGCTGGATACTATGCTCTCGAGACCCAGCTCGACATTCTCGATGGCTGTCAGGGTGGGGATAAGATTGTAGAACTGGAAGATGAATCCGACCCTCTCCCTCCTGAACCGGTTGAGCTCCTTTTTTGCTAGCTCGGGCAGAGATAGGCCGTCAACCAGAAGGACCCCGGAATCGGCACCGTCGATGCCTCCGAGCAGGTTCAGCAATGTGGTCTTTCCCGACCCTGAAGGTCCCATGACCATCACCATCTCGCCTTTCTTGAGGTCAAGGTCCATTCCTCTTAGAACGTGCGTTACCTCGTCGCCGGTCGTATAGCTCTTGTGCAGGCCGTCGATCTTTACAAGGGTCAATTCCACACCTCCTGTCACTTCTGTATATGACGCTTCTAATAGATTATTGAAGTGCCGTACATGTAGGGTCTTTTATATACCATGATGAAAATGGGCACTTATGAGGAAAGCAGTTATCGAGATCACCCCCAACAGGTTCGTCCAGAAGCTGCAGGAAAGCATCTACCATCATATCGATCGGATAGAGGGCAGGGAGCTCCTTAAGCTGGATTTCGAGAGGAAGACCAAGATGGTCATCACGGACTTCGTGATGCAGCCCGGAAAGAAGTTCGATGAGATCAAGTGGCCTAAGGGCGTGGAGATCCTCAACGTCCTCAGGGTAGAGGGGGACCGCGTCACGGTCCTGATGAAGGGGAAGGCTCCGGGAAAGACCATGGAGGGCTTCTTCAAGTTCTTCGATCTCAACGTCGTCTACGACATGCCCTTCATGGCAACAAAGGACGTCATAAAGTTCGCCGCCATAGGGGACACCGAAGCCCTAAACAAGCTCATCAAGGTAGTGGGATTGCTCGGGAAGGTGCGGAAGGTCAGTTTCACGCAGGCGTCCTTCACCAACCACGACCTTTTAAAGGTCCTCACCGACAAGCAAAAGGAGATCCTTCTGGAGGCAAAGCGGAGAGGATACTATGATTATCCCAGAAAGGTGAACACCCAGGAGCTGTCGGAGAGATTGGGGATCTCAAAGGCAACGACCGTGGAGCATCTCAGAAAAGCCGAGATGAGGTTGATGAGCAACCTGCTGGAAGGATACTGAAAAGTGCCGCTCATCGAGGTTCACATTACTCAAAGATAGTGTTCCGTATCCGATTTTTTTTTGAAATTTTAACCGTTCCTCAGGAAATCTTGTCGACAAACTGGAGCAAGGGACAACCATTTCACGGATAAGAGCTGTACCGGGCTTCTGGAACGGGATCAAGATGGGAATTCTCAATATCATTCTGATGGTCCTCATAATGCTCTTGCTCCTGCTGACGGCAGGCTGGTTCGCCGGTTCGGAAACGGCCATCACGAACCTCACGCCGGGGCAGATAGCAAGGATGAGGAGTTCGGGGAAGAAGAACTGGAGGTTCGTGTCCAGGTTGAGAAAGGACATGGACAGGAGCCTGATAACGATACTGGTCGCGAACAATGTTGTCAACATCGTTCTGTCCTCTATCGCCGCCCTCTTCGCGAACGTTCTCTTCGACGCCCTTGGGGTATCCCTGATGATCGGCCTGATCACGTTCCTGCTCATCTCCTTCGGCGAGATCATTCCCAAATCCATTGCGATCCTGGAACCCGAGAAACTGACCCTTCGGCGGTCGAGATGGCTGTATTATCTCTCCATCGCCATGACCCCAGTGAACTTTGTTTTCATCGGTATGTCCAAAGTGTTCATAGGATTGAAAGGGGGCAGACCGAACGAGGGAAGGATCCTGGTCTCGGAGCAGGATATCAAGGACATGGTGTTGCTGGGTGCGGAAGAGGGGGTCATCAAATCCATCGAGAGCCAGATCATCAACGGGGTCTTCGTGTTCGGGGATAGGAAGATCTCGGACATCATGGTCCCGATGAAGCAGGTTTTTTATCTCGACAGGGACATGGAAGTATCAGAGGGGAAGGAGAGGATCTCAAAAAGAGGGTACACCAGGGTTCCGTTCCTCGATGGAAAAGGTAAGGTCAGGGGACTCATATACAGCAAGGACCTGCTTGGAAAGACGGAGGGAAAGATCTCCGGTCTGATCAAACCCACCCTTTATCTGGATGGGGACATGGAAGTGACCAAAGCCTTCGTGATGTTGAAGGATAAAAGGATCCACATGGCGGTCGTAAAGGGAAAGGAAGGGCAGAATTTTGGGATAGTTACCCTTGAGGACATGCTCGAGGAGATCGTGGGAGAGATCTACGATGAGTATTTTTCCCACAAGTTCGAGAAAAGGAACTGAAGTTCGTCCGAGGCAAAATGGACATGAAGGACCGATGATGAATTGAGGAGAGAACTTGTTCAGTCCTCGAACTCAACTCCTTCGGACGGGAACAGACCCGGTGTCGAAAGATATCTTTCTCCCGTATCATAGAAGAGACAGCAAATGGTCTTTCCTTCGTTCCCTGGCCTTTTTGACACTTTCTCTGCAACCCATGCGGCAGCACCCGAAGTTACGCCAACGAGGAGTCCCTCGGTCATGGCTATCTTCCTTGTCATTTCGAAGGCGGCCTCATCAGGGACCAGTATAAGTTCGTCGGCCAACTTTTTGGATCTCAGGAAGTTCTCGGTCTGGAATCCCGGTCCGATCCCGATAAGCCTGTGTTTTCCCTGCTTGCCCCCTGAATATACAGGACTGGAAGCGGGTTCGAAGCAGATGATCCTTATGTTCGGGTCCATCTCCTTGAAGAAGGTCGAGAGGCCGTCAAAGGTCCCAGATGTCCCGAGCCCGATGATCATGATATCGATCTTTCCACCGGTCTGCTCCCAGATCTCGGGCCCCGTAGTCGTGTAATGGGCCCTTCCGTTATTGGGATTCCCGTGCTGGTTGAGGAAGAACGTGGTCTGTGGATTCCGCTCGCAGTATCCTATCGCTCTTATTCGGGCTCCTTTTGTATGCTCTAATCCCGGGGTGATCACCACTTTGGCTCCGTAGGCCATTATGATCTGCCTCCGCTCCACTGATGCTAGCTCGCTCATGTAGATGCGGACCCTGAATCCCATTACCGCACCAAGGAGGGCTATTGCGAGGGCGGTGTTCCCTGAGCTTGCTTCCACAACCTCCGTGCCGGGTCCGATCCTTCCTTCGGCCATACCCGCCCTGATCATGAGACGTGACCGGCCTGTCCTTGACGGACATCAGATTGAAGAACTCAAGTTTGGCATAGATGTTCGCTTGGGATCCGGGGAACAATCTGTTGAGCTTCAGAATTGGTGTTCGACCTATCAGTTCGGTTGCATCCTCCACGACTTCCATGTGGAGTGATGATCGTTCGCCGACAAATATCTTCTCATTTTGAGATGGAACGTAATTGCTCGAACAACCCATGGAGGTTCTGGATCTTCACACCGTCCACCCCCTTCACCATGTTCTGGGCAAGGTCGTCATCCTTCTCGTACTTCGCGGCGAACTTCAGCATGCCTCTCAGGAAT
>JBLIRI010000093.1:0-7876 GCA_049472235.1 Thermoplasmatota archaeon
ACCAGCGGAGAGACCTTCACTTTCGATGTGGATGCTCAGGATTTCGACGTCGACGACGAGCTCACCTACTCCATCTCATCGATACCCGAGAGCGACATCAGCATCGACAAGGTGTCAGGCGAGATATTGTGGAAAGCTTCGATCAAATGGTTCAATGAGGAGCCATACAATCTCAAGGTCGATGTGAGCGCATCCGATGGCGAGTTCGCCATCAAGCATCGTTTCACCATAAACGTTGGAATAACCCTGCCTCCCGAATCAGAGCTGGTCTCACCGCAAGACGGTGTCCGAACGAGCTTTATGAATACGGTCCTGGCATGGATCGGAGAAGACCCCGAAGGGGACAAGATCACCTATTCTGTCTACCTTGGCGTAACGGAGGTCTTCGTTTCATCTCTCAAGGAGGAGACCCTGTTCATCTCGGATTACGATGGAAATAGCATATCTGCTGACGGCCTCGAGGCAGGGGTCAAGTACTACTGGACGGTGATCCCCAATGACGGCAGCTCCTTTGGGACCTGCTCTAACGGTGTTCGCTCCTTCCGGGTCAATTCTCCCCCCGAGGTGAGATCCATCGGCCTTCAGGAGATAAAGGCCGGTGTCCCTTTCAAGCTGATAGTGTCCGGCTCCGATATTGATGCAGAGGACAAGACCGATCTGAAGTATTCTCTTGATGAGTGTCCGGACGGAATGACGATCAGCGAGGGGACCGGGATGATAAAATGGACCCCGAGGTCCGATCAGGTAATGCTTCACAAGGTCGTTGTGAACGTATCGGACGGGATCGACAGTTCCAAGGTGATGTTCACCATAGACGTCCTCGAGGGGGACGGATCAGGTTCTCTCTCGATGCTTTTCATAGCAGGTCCGGCCCTTATTATTGTTCTGATCGTGGTCGGGATATTCTTCTTCATCAGGTCCAGAAGGTCAAAGGAAGAAGAACATGCAGAGGAGGAAGATCTCGAGGAGCAGATAATAGGCGGTTTCTCGGAAGAGGTCCAGGCGCAGATCAAATGCGACGTGGCTCTGACACCGACGGAGGCGCACTCTCATCTGGGCAAGGGTTCGAAGAAGGTCTCCTACGAGGAGCTGTACGGCATGCAGTCCCCTCCCAAGCAGGAGGAGGGTATGACAACCAGGGAGCTCAAGGATTTCATAACCGATCAGATCGAGGAATTGGCAGCAATGGAGGAATAACCAGACCGAGATTGAAACAGGTGGTTCTAAGATGGCAGAGTTCAGGATACTGAAGAATGGTAATGGAAAGATGGTCTGGAGGTTCTATCAGAGCGGGACCTTCCAGACCCTTGCGCAGAGCTGGAAGGAATACGATTCCCTGTCCGAATGCCTTTACGATATCGAGGTCATGAGGTCCCAGACCGGTTCGGCAAAGGTGGATGACGATATCAAGACCGGGATCGAGGTCCAGGATGAAAAAAAGAAGGAGAAAAAGAAGAAGTTCTTCCTGTTCTGAAGCTCATCTCAGTACCACCCGAAAGAAGACCAGATAGTGGTCCAGGTCGGGCAGGGAGCACCTAGGTAGCAAGGTCGAATCCCCCACATCGATCCCCTGCCCGACCTGAAAAAATTCGAGCCCGTTCTCGGTCTCACATATAGGTTTCCTCGGCCTTTACCCTCTTTGTAAGGCCGGAGTCTCCGGAAAGCTCCCTGTACGACCTTGAAAGCACCGGGTCCGAGGGATCGATCTTCAGACCGAGCTCGCATATTTCCCGGGCTTTCTGGTAATCCCCATGCCTGTGATAGGCCTTTACAAGGACCCTCAAGGCATCGACGAATCCCTTGTTCTTTTCGAGGGCCCCCTCGAGGGTGGTGATCGCCTTTTCGACCTCGCCTCCGTGCAGGTATATCTCCGCTTGTTCAAGGAGCATCTCCTTTGGGGGACGCTTCGCCGATATCCTGTCGAGAACATATTGGGAAGCACCGTGGTCCCCGAGGATGGTCCTGTACGCCGCAGCGAGCTTGACGCATCCCTGGATATCGCTCGCCTTCTGGTACTTGGCGGCCTTGTTGAGGATCTCCCGAAGCTCGTTCTCGCCGGCCTTCTTCAGATCCTGGAGGAGCTCCGCCTTCCTGATGTAAATGGATGTGTCCTTCTTGTCCATCATGAGGAGGGTGTTGTAGATCTCCAGCTCGCTGGACCTCTCTCCCTTTGCGGAATAGACGCTCGCCTTCATCAGAAGGACCCTTCTTCGGTTCTTGAACTTTTTTTCGTTGGCCCCTATCAGGGAGACGGATTCATCGAAGCTTCCGATGTTGTTGTAGGACTGAACGGTCATGTTGAAGATCTCGGCGACGTCCACGATCAACGAGTCGCCGATGTAGACCTGTGTGTGGAGATCGTTCTCCACGAGAAGGTAATCAAGGGCGAGTCGGAACTTCCTTGAAGAGGTCTCGTAGTCCCCCCTTCGGTAGGCAAGATATGCTTTCTCGAGGGTGTCCGCCACCTTCTCATTGAGTTCCCCCACTTCCCTCTTGGAGCCGAACAATCCCATACCTCCGAATGAGGGTATTTTGGTAATTAAAGCTGCGGTGCAGGGGCCTGTTTCAGAGTAGGAACACCTTGAATCCCTCCCTCAATGTCTCGAAGTTGACAGTTGAACCGCAGTAGGGACATACGCAAGGTTCTTCGCTCCCTCCAATTGAGCATCTACAGGAGGGGCATCTTCGATTTTTCGGTCCCGGGGGCTCTCTTCTCAGGGTCCATCTCCTCTCCTTCATGCGGAAAATACCTCTGTCATTTTAAAAATGGATTTTCAAAATAAAAATCATATTTATCTATAAAAATATCTTTAAATCTTTTTCATAAAGTGGTCAAAGTGGATGAGGGTTTTCCATTCGCCGTCGCATCATTGAGACCGTATTTCAGGTGCATGGATGTCGAAAAGGATGGTTGCCGTGTAAGGATCGATCTCTATTGGAAGTTCATCCATCATTTTCAGGCTCTTCTGCCTCCCCCTCCATGAACCTATCCTCGTCCCTTGTCCTTTCCTCGTATTCCTCGTCGTCCTCCGTCCTCTCGACGACATCCATCCTCGTCTCCCCCTCTCCCTTTGGCACAACGCTCTTGATTATCATCCCCAGGACAACGGAGACCACTATCAGCGAAACGATGATCAACAGGACCGATACGATGTCCACCTTCCCCCCTTCACCGTCATCATCGTCATCGTCGGCCGGCGTGGCCGGCAGGACCTCGATCTGCACCGAAGCCGAGACATTATGCCCGGGGGAGCCGTCGTCAACGTAGACCGTGATCCTGTGGCGGCCGACCTTCTCGAGGTGGACATCCATCGTTACATCCCCTCCGAGATACCCGTCAAGGTCCGAGAACCACGAGAACCGGAGAACGGGGAATTCCCCCAGACCGTCGTCGGAGGAACCGCTGGCATCCAGGGTCAATCTGATCCCTGATCGGACCTTGGTGCCGTTCGTTGGAAGAACGATGACCGCCTTGGGCGGTTCGTTCACGGGGGCCCTGGTCCCCGAGAACATGAATATACGGGATTCTCCGGTGTTCCCCACTGCATCGGATGCTTTCATCTGCAGCATGTTCTCTCCGGCAGCCACGACCACGGATATATTGAACCGGAGCTCCTCTTCGACACCTGAGGCCCTGGCCGAGATCCAGTCGGACCAGGTATCGCCACTCCCGAGCCTCCACAGAATGGAGCTTCCGTCCACCCCTGACCCGCCGGGGACCGATGCCATGCAGGCTATGTTCAATCCCGTTCCCGAGGTGAAAGATGTCAGGTCCGGGGACAGGACATTGAAACCGGGGGCCTTCAGGTCGACACCTATGCTCAGGGCCTCGGAGGCCATCTCATTCCCGCAGAGGTCTGAGACGTACCACTGGATCGAAGATCCTGCCCCTTCGATGAGGGTCGGCCGGATGCCGACCTTCACCTCGGCGGGCCCCTCTTCCCCGTAAGATATTATCTCGACGCCTTTCTCTACGGAAACCCGGTCCCCCCACCCGTACTCGTCTATCAGCCGGTATTCGATGGTACCTAGGTCGATGCCCGAACCGGACCTGTAGGACGTTGGCGGGTCGTTCATGAACACGTTCAGAAGCGGAGTGGTGTTGTTGTACCAGGGTCTTATGTCGGATAGATCTATGTTGGGAGCATCCCGGTCCGTGTATCCCCAGGCCGAAGCCGGCCCCGAGGAGTGTCCTACCCAGTCAACGGCAGAGACCTCGACATTGATGAGGTCCTCGTCCCCCGAGGCGACCTCCGTGGAGTTCCCGGGGTGGAACAGCATGTAGGGGGGGACCGGGCTCATGGCCCCTCTGTCATCCAGGTACAGCAGTGAAACGGATGAGGATACCTCCGGCTTCCCGAGATCGTCGTTGGAATAGTAGACGACAATGGGGACGGGAACCCCTTCCTCGAGGGGGACCATCGCGGATGTCGGAGAATCCTCGAGGTCATCACGATCGATGATCAGCTCATCGTCAAGGAACAGCCTCCCTTCACCGTTCCCGGTCAGGGAGAACCGGTAGGAACGGGTTTCATCGACGGCGAGCCATCCGTGCCATCTGATGCTGAAGGAGGATGGCGTCAGCCTTTGAGCGTTCGGACCCCAGTATCCCCATCTGTGGTCGATATACCGGTCCATCCTCTGGAACGAGAAGATGGAGAACTCCGACAGGTCGTAGTAGGTCCCCCAGAGGCCCCCCTGCAACATGACGGGTACCGGAGCCCCGGAGCCCTCCTTGATCATGTATTCCTTCACCCCCGATGAATTGTGGTCCCCTCTGGGCCCCAGGGTAGCGTTCCATTCCGCCACCCAGAGTCCGTCGTCGTCGAAGACGGAATCCCTGCCGGGGTCCGGAATGAGGCGCAGGTTCTCCGGCACGTCGGGATCGTCAGTGTCTATGATGATATGGAAGGATATGGTGCCGGACAATCCGGGAGGAGAGCCCGGGGCATCCGTGGGCTGGGTGACATAGAAGACCGGTGCTATGACATATTCGGACAGATCAAGGCTCAGGAGGTCGTCTTTCAGGACGGAGCTGTCGTCGATGTAATCGATGCTATGGACGTTCATCCCGTTCCTTTCCAGGGAGATGCCGAGGTCCCCGGGCGGGACGGGGACGCCGCCGGTGTCCCTGTAAACAAGTTCCATGCCCATTACTTCGAGGGAGGACCCCTGCCTCTGCCAATCTCCCGGGAAGGCCTTCTTTCCGTCGATGAAGGTGTCGAACCTTTCCAGCAGTTCGATCCTGTTGTTGAGGAACATGAGGTCATGGAAGGTCCTCTCCGCGGTCCTTCCGTCACCGTCCTCGAGCCTGACATCAATGTCCCAGGCCCTTCCAAGGTCGGAGTACCAGTCGATGAAGGTGGTGAAAGCAATGCTGCCCTGTGCTCCCTGGAGGACATACCTGCAGTTTCCGGGATCAATGGAGGCGATCGAAGGCCCCTGGTAGGAGAACGAGCCGCTCTCCCAGACCAGCTTGGCATCGACGGTGCCTTTTTCCAGAACGACCTCGATTCGGCCGATGTTCGAAGCCCCGTCGGTGTGCGAGAAAGGTATGACGATGGAGAAGGGGCCGTACCCTGGCAGCACCTTCCCGTTAACGTAGGCGGGACCCGACAGGGAGAGACCCTTGATGGAGATCGCCGTTCCCGTCAACAGGGCGACCTCTCCGCAGCCCGGCCTCAGATTGTCGATGCCGTCAGCGGACGGGGACCCGACGAGCAGATCATCGGCTCCGTCATCGTTGGCATCGAAGAGGGATAAAGAGTACCCCGTGACGTCCTCGATCTCTGACCCCCATAACGAGAACTTCATGGGGACGTTCTTCAGGTCCACTATGCCTTTGGTCGAGGGGAATACGGAACCGTCGTCGTAACCCATCACCATGCCGACGGATTGCTGTCCGGACACTTCCTTTCCGGGGATGCCTATTACAAGCTCCATCTTCGCATCCCCGTCGAAATCGCCGACGTCGAAGGTGTCCCCGATGGTGTCCCCGGGCTCGTCCTCGGTCCTCTGGTTCGCTCCGACGATCATCAGGTCGTAGATCTCCTCGGCGCGTCCGACTGAAGGGAACTTGGTGATGTTACCACCCCTGAAGACCATTATCTGCCCCGCTCCCGGTCTCTGGTTAACGACGCCGTTCGCATCAGGAGCGCCCGCTATGATGTCGTCCATATCGTCGTTGTTGATATCCTCTATGACCAGGCCTCTGCCCAGACGGTCGTACGGGTCCTGACCGTATATCAGGGGTCTGCAGCCTTCCAGGGAATCCATGATGGCATAGTTCCTTATGTCCGAGGTGTTGTAGTAGACGAAAAGCGCTCCCGTCTGGGGCAGGTCCCTTTCCTCGTGGGAATACAGGGGAGCTCCTATTACCAGGTCCACCATTCCGTCGTTGTTGAGGTCTCCGACCTCCATTGTATTTCCATAATCACCGGGGACGTCCACGTTGTTTTCGTCCAGCATGATGTAGGTATATTCCGAACCGAACGATGTCTTCGAATATCCGCCCCAGATAACGAAAACCTTGTTCCAGCCGTGGAAGGAGAACAGCAGATCTTCCGAGCCGTCCCCGTCCAGGTCCTCGATGATGACGGTCTTCCCGAGCTTCGTTCCAAGGACATTGGTCGAAACGAAACCGGAGATTATGGCGAAGTCGTCCCTCCTGAGGAACCCAATCGGATTCCCGTTTGGTTCGGCGTTCCCGGCCTTGTAGAGCGTTATCTCATTTTCCCAGCCGGCAGGTCTTCCCCAGAGAACGTATACTTTGCCGGAGTCCCCCTGCTGGGGCATCCCGAGGGCGATGTCCGTGAGACCGTCGTCGTTGAGGTCCCCTGCGGAAATGGATGAGAGCAGGTTCGCTCCCTCGCTGGTCCCGATGATCTTGATGTCAGGGGGGTCGGTTTCGAGGTCGATATTTCCTTTCGGGAGGGTCTCGTTCCCGTACCAGATGTAGCAGACCCCGGAATGCTGTTCCCCCTCGGGAGAGAAGAGCTGGGTGGCGGCCATGGCGATGTCCTCGATGCCGTCGCCGTTGACGTCGGCGTGGCCGACGAACTCTCCGAGCCTCCCCTGGGGGCTCTCTTCCCCGCTTCCGATGAATGTCGCATAGGCGGATTCCGCGACGGGGTAGTGGCCGTCAAGCGCGCTTGCCCTCGTTGGAATCGTGGACCCTTCGGAAGGGGGGGCCATGAGGATCGAGATAGAGACGAGAACGAACATGGTCAGGACCGAAAAAGTTCTCAGCCGGTTCGAAAGAAGTACCTTCATCCTAACCTCTTGCCTCCCGGGCCCCCATGAGGACTGCCGATGTTGTAGGGACTGCCAGACTTATATAGAGTTTCCTGAACAGTACTGGAACGAGGTTTAATAGTTCTAGAAGCGGTCGACCCCCCATCTCTTCATGTAGTAATCCTCGGGGGTTTCGGGACCGGTCGTGGTGGATACAACACTCGTCCTTCTCATTGCGCTCATGCTCTTGAGGTGCTCCTCGTTGTCGGAATAGTCCCAGGAGCCGAACCATTCCATGAAGTCGACGGGTTCGGCCTCTTCTCTTCTTTTTCTCTCCTCATCCAGGGCCCTGAGTGCTCTCTGCTCTTCCCTTTCCCTCTCCTTTTTGAGGTACCTTCTCATCATCAATATCGTGATGGGGACGATCACGAGGCATTCCATCACGATAAGTGTTAGGACCAGTGACACTTCCCCGGGGAGGCCGAGGAAGGTAACTATATGGAATATGGGAAAGCTGATGATGATGAAGACCGCGATCAGGACAACGAGGACGACCCCTATCACGATCAGCTCGTCGAGGCATTTGCGGAACTGCTCGGCCCCTACGCCGACCCCGACGAGGAGACCGCGGTCGTCGCGGCGA
>JBLIRI010000094.1:0-7746 GCA_049472235.1 Thermoplasmatota archaeon
GATCAGGTCGTTGCCCGCTATGACCAGCACCTCGATGTCATCGTCGATCCTGATACCGTAATGCCTGGTTTTGAGTTCACCCGTGAATATGTCATCAAGGGGGCCTGGCACTTTGGCCGCTTCTTCTTTTTTGGTCGCCTTTTTGGCCATGGTTCCATAACGCATTGTTAATATATCATCTTCTCCCTTTTCCGGAACCTGTATCCATATTCCACGGGGTGAACACATGGAATTCGACCTGCGGGTGGTGAGGAACAATCCGCTTACCGGAGAGACTGACCTGGACGAGGCCTTGAGAACCTTCCTGAAGCAGATAGGCTACCTTCCGGAAGCATATGACGATGATTTCGGACTGCGGCTGATCTCCAGCTGCTTCCTGGCATACCCTAAGAAACCCTGGACCATCGACGAACTTTTAACCTACCTCGAAACGAACAAATCCACGCTTTACCGCTATCTCAACAAGCTGAAGGGCCTCGATCTTATCGAAGAGGAGGAGATCCCGCCGGATACGGGCTCGGATCCCGGTGCAAGGAAGACGAGGAAGGGATACAAGATCAGGTTCTCCTCGCTTTCGCTTGCCTGGTCGCTTGTGGAATCCCACACCAACGTTGCCATGGACAATTACAGGAGGTCCGTGGACCATATAGACCGGCTCGCCGTAAAAAGGTCCAAAGGAGAGGCGGAGGCCCCGAGGAAGGCTCCCTCACTCACAGTGGACGCCATCATTTCGAGGGGGGCCGGTAAGGGGGCCGAGGTCCTGCTGATAAAGAGGAAGAACGAACCCTACAAGGGAATGTGGGCGCTTCCCGGAGGGTTCGTCGATTACGGAGAAAGGACCTCCGATGCGGTCCTGAGGGAGGTTAAGGAGGAGACAGGTCTCTCGTGCATCGTGAGGGAACTGTCGCATGTCGCTTCCGATCCGGCCAGGGACCCGAGGGGCCACACGGTTTCCATCGTTTACTCGCTGGATATCGAGGGAGAGAGCACTTTGAAGGCGGGGGACGACGCCTCGGAAGCTGAATGGTTCCCGGTCTCGAACCTCCCGGGTTTGGCCTTCGACCATGAAAAGATAATACGATCGGCCCTCTGAACCGGGTTTTCATCCTCTCGATTCGACCTCATCGTATGTGGTCCAGAGAGAAGGACCCCCTTAGATCGAAGGTCTTGTCCGTGAAGGTGTACTCGATCCAGGCGCGGCTCATGACATCGCCGCCTCCCTCGACCCTCAGGTAGTATTTCAGATCGTCCAGCTTGAACTCGATGAAACCTGTCATGGTATGCTTGAGGGTCTGGATATCGGAAGCCTTGTGCATCCCGGTATCCACCACATAGACGGAGACCGCGTTGTTGCGCTTGTTCTTCGCATTCAGGACCTGGAAGAACCTGAATATGCTGAGAGGCTCGATATAGGTCAGGAGCGTGGATACGGAGAAGAAAACGATCTTGTGGTAGGCGTACTTCTCCTTGAACTCGTTCTGGAAGGTACCGATGGCCTTCTCGATAGCATCGAGGTCCGTCGGCTTCTCCACATAGATGGTATTGGGATACTCGTCCGTTATACCCATGGATTTCGAGTAGAGATCGATGTACTTTATCAGTCCCTTTTCCTCGTAGGCATCCACCTTGGGAATGATCGTTCTCAGTGAATCCTTGATCTCGATGGGTGTATGCTGGGTGACCACGTAGATGGTGGGAATGCCCTTTTTCAGACCTTCGGAAATGAAGAGGTTTGTGAAGGTCCTCCTGCCCGAATAGGCGGGTCCGTAGAGTATGAAGTTCGAATTGTGGGTGAAACCCCCGTAGCAGAGGTCGTCGAACCTGCGGACGCCGGTCCTTACCCTGTTGAGGTCGTCCTTGCTTTCCAGGACCTCCATCTTCATCTCCTCGTCAACGATGGAGGACCTGAGCTGCTGGAGCTCCTGCTCCCTCTTTCTGAGGTAATCCTCCCTCTCCCGGAGCTTCTGTTCGATATCCTTGAGCTGTCTCTGCCTGTTGGCCAGCTCCTCGTTGAGCTCGGAGACCTGGGCTCCGTTCTTGCTGTCCTTGACCTTCTTGATCTGCTCGTCGATCTGTTTCCTCTCCTTGAGCATGAGCTCCTGCCGTCTTGCGAGCCTCTCCTCGGCGAAGGATATCTCGTTCATCCTCTCCTTCAATTCCCTCTCAAGGAGCGTGACCCTTAGCTTTTCTGCAGAAAGCTGGTCCCCCATCATCTCGAGCTCTTCATTTCGGACCTTGAGCTGTTCGAACTTGGTCTTCATTGAATCCAGGACGTTCTTGTAATTGCCTTCGATCATGTTCAGTTTGGTCTGGTATTCCGATTCCAGGACCTCCTTGACCTCGGCCACATCCTTGGAATCGGTAATCTTGGCCCCTTCCTCCTCGTGGAACTTCACGATCTCCTCCTTGAGACGAAGGTCGTTCTCGAGTTCCCTGATCCTCTGGTCCTTGATCTCCAGACCTTCCATGAACTTGTTGATCTCTTTCTGCTTGTTCTTGATCTGCTGCTCGAGCTTCATGAGCTGCTTCTCCCTCTCCGAGAGGGCTTCGATGACCTTCCTGTCCTCATCGGACAGACCTTCGGGCATCTTGTGCTTTTTGGACTTAAGCTCCTCTTCCTTCCTGAGAAGCTCGATCTCCCTGGCCTCCAGCTGCTTCCTGGTCTCTTCCAGCTGTTTCCTGAGATCGTTCACCTCTTTCATCTTTCCTTCGAGCTCGACCGGCATTGCCTCAGGGATCCCCACACCACCGGGTGAGCTTCTGAGCTCCTCTATCTCGAGCTCCTTCGCCTTAATGTTGCTGTTGAGCTCATGGACCTGTTTCACCAGACCTTCCACCTCGGCGGGGTCCGGAGCATTCTTGATCCTGTCCTGGATCTCCAGTTCCCTTGCCTGGAATGACAGGAATTCGAGGATGGCATTGGTCTGCACCTCCTTTTCCTGTATCTCGAGCTCTTCCTGCCTCTTGAGCAGTTTCTCCTCGATCTCGTCGAGCCGTTTTGTCTTCTCGTCGATCTCTGCTACCTTCTTCTGGAGCCTCTCTTCGCTCTGGCCCAACGCATTCTCCATCTTCTGAAGGAGTTCCTCCTTCTTGTTGAGCGTGACTTTCAGCTGGTTAAGCATTTTTGTGATCTGCTCGATCTCGCCCATGTTCTTGAGCAGCTCCTGTCTTGCTTTACCATCCGTCGCCATCCCTACACCCTTCTCCACGTTAAAAAAGGACCAACATCATATACCTATCGTTCCTTGTGTTTTACAATGAGCAGATGAATCATTAATAACATTTTTGTTATAATTTGTTCTCCGTAATAATCACGGCCTGATAACAGGATGTATTATAACCGAATATGGATTTGTCGGTCCATGGATACCATAACGGTGGGGGGACCTCCCGGTTCCGGTACTAGCACCGTTTGCAGGATGTTGAAGGAAGAACTTGGAATTGAGTACGTTTATGCCGGCCAGATATTCAGGGACAGGGCGAAGGAGCTAGGGTTAACTCTTTCGGAGTTCGGGGAGCTGTGCGAAAAGGACCGGTCCTATGACAACGAGCTGGACGAGAGAATGCTTTTGAAGGCCAGGGAGGGCAACGTCCTGCTTGAGGGGAGAATGATCGGCCCTCTGTGCAAATTAAGGAACATCCCATCGTTCAGGATATACCTCGATGCGGATAGTTCGGTCAGGGCCAGGAGGGTCATGGAAAGGGATGGAGGCGACCTCGGAACGGTCATCATCGAAATGGAGGAGAGGGAGGAGAGCGAGGCTCAAAGGTACATCGAATACTACGGTGTCGATCCAAGGGACAGCTCGTGGTACGATCTGATCCTTGATTCTACATCAATGACCCCTGAGGAAGAACTGAGGTCGATAATCGAGAACATCGGGGAAAGGTAGATCGATGAAGACCAGGAAGAAGAGCTTCATGAGAGAGGTGGTTTCGGACCTCTCTGCCGCGGGTATCATACTCTTCATTGTGTTCTTCCTTGGCCTCCTGCTGGGTGCAGCTCTGGTATTCCTGATGATCATAGGTAGCGGGCTTGCACTGGCCGGCTCGATCGCCTTCACTCTGATGATACCGGGGTTCCTGGTGGTCGGATATCTTCTGAACAGGTGGTTCTCAAGGACCGTCGCAGGCAGCAGGAGAAGGATATCGGAACCGTTCAAGGAAAGGTCCGTCCATCCCGCGGAATATACAAGCAGATACCGCAACAGGTTCCTTCTCCAAAGGTTCACCACCCTGGGCCTGATGATCGCCGTATTCACGATCTCGACGATTCTCCTGGGGATACTCCTTGCATCATCGGACCTGTGCTGTATCTGTCTCCCGGTAACCTTCCCGGTCCTGATGGTGTCCGTGACCGTTCCAGCCGTTGGATGGGTCCTGTTCGCTTATGCATTCGATCCGTACGAGCCCGAGCCAAGGGCTTTCTTAGTGATCGCCATGACCTGGGGGATGTTATCGACATTCCCATCGCTGTTCATCAACAGCTTCAATGCAACGTGGATGGGAGATCTGGGGCTGGATGTTTCGTTGGTATCTGCCCCGATCTTCGAGGAACTCTTCAAGGCCCTTGGTTTCGTCCTGGTCATCTCACAGATAAAGGACGAGACCGACGGAGTGATTTATGGAGCTTCCATAGGCGCCGGGTTCTCCCTGCTTGAGAACCTTTTCTACGGAACGATCTCGATCATCGAGGGTGATGGAGCCCTCGTGATCCTGCTGGTCCTTTTCCGCTCGTTCTTCAATATCGTCGGACATATGCTCGGACCGGCAGCCATCGGTTTCCTGATCGGATGGGTGAAGACGATACATGACAGGAAGAAGCAAAGCGAGAAGGCAATGTATCTGATGGGGCTCGTCGGAGTGGTTACGTTCGGATATGTTTTCGGAATGACGGTACACGCTGCCTGGAACTTCTTCGCAGGATTGGAAGGTTGGTGGGTCCTTCTCTTGTTCCCTTACGGTTTCTTCCAGTTGTTCCTCTTTGTAATGATGGTCCTGACCGCATTCTTCCTGGGAACCAGACGTTACAGGAAAAGGCTGAGAGAATATGATGGGATGGCCTCGGTATAGTGGTCTGGCCTGTGCACAAACCTTTAATAATTCATCCTGTTACTCCCTTTCGCTCGAACTGTGGGCCGGTAGATCAGCTCGGTAGATCGCCCGCTTGGCATGCGGGAGGCCTCGGATTCAAATTCCGACCGGTCCACTTTGCTTTTTAACAGTTTACAATCGTGGACCTGTCCCGCATTGAAATCCGTTCGTCAATCAGGGAATGTTCATGGATTTCAATGCAACAATACAGAGATACGCTAAATGGACTAATAGAGTAAATGAATCCATTTAGCTGGACCTTAGAAGTTGAATGAATCGTTAATAATTTGACTCTTCCAAGATCCCGACCGGTCCACATCCTGAAACTGCTTAAAAGAGGGGGGCAGATCGGGATCGTCTCTCCCACTTCACCAAAGGAGGTCCCATATCCTTTGCCATCACACCTTGGACCTGAATGGTACTGGTTGAACTCCGTGGACTGGTGGCGCAGGCATTGGGAGCGCTATCCGGAAATGGAGCTTGAATTGGCGGAACCCTTTCCCAATGGATGGGACCTATGGATCAGGTGGCACGAATTCCTGGACCTCTATGGCCACCGAAACAGGCCTCATGAGGCGTCGGAACTTCAGACCTTGCTCAAGGATAATGGAGAATATCTTGGATTCATCAGAATG
Source organism: Thermoplasmatota archaeon (assembly GCA_049472235.1). GTDB lineage: Archaea > Thermoplasmatota > Penumbrarchaeia > Penumbrarchaeales > Penumbrarchaeaceae > JAFGLL01. Next base: position 5,730 of record JBLIRI010000094.1, read on the forward strand.
GTTGGAAAGAGGAGGAGTGAAGGTTAACAATTGAAGCGGCAGTATCATATGATTAATATCAAAGAAAAGAATACACAAGTTCATGACTTCTCAAAAGGAGTTGCCGCATCAGATAGAGAAGAAACTCAAGAGCATGGCGATCCTTGTAGGCAATACACCGCTACTGGCGGTCCGGTTCAAATACAAGGGCGATGAGAGGGTTATTTTCGCAAAGGCGGAACACATGAACATGACGGGCAGTATAAAGGACCGTATGGCCCTGCATATACTGAAACGTGCCTATGTCACCGGTGCTTTGAAACCCGGGATGGTCATAGTCGAGGCTACAAGTGGAAATACGGGAATCTCATTTGCCGCTCTTGGAAGGGCACTGGGTCATAAAGTGAAAATATTCATGCCTGACTGGATGAGCCAGGAGCGAAAGGACCTCATCAGGAGCTTCGGGTCCGATATTCATCTTGTCAGCAAAGAGCAGGGTGGTTTTCTAGGCAGTATAAAGATGGCAGAAGAGCTGGCAGAGAGTGATCCCAATGTATTCCTGCCAAGACAATTCGCCAATCTGGACAACATCACAGCCCATTATGAAACTACAGGGCCGGAGATCTGGTGGCAGCTGCGTTTCCGATCACTTGTACCGTCTGCCTTTATTGCGGGAGTCGGGACCGGAGGAACGGTGATGGGGGTCGGCAGGTTCCTCAAGAAGATGGAACCAAAGGTCAAGATACATCCCCTGGAACCGGCCAATTCCCCTACCCTGTCCACTGGCCACAAGGTAGGTTCCCACAGAATTCAGGGAATATCCGACGAGTTCATTCCGCCGATAATCGATATCAGATCCCTTGACAATATCGTGAGTGTGGATGACGGAGACGCCATCATGATGGCGCAGAGATTGGCCGGGGAGCTCGGTCTCGGTGTCGGGATATCCTCGGGCGCAAATTTCATCGGAGCGATGAAGGTCCAGGAGCAGATGGGAGACCAAGCGGTAGTTGTCACCGTTTTTCCAGATGACAACAAGAAATACCTGAGCACCGCCCTGTTCCAGGAGGAGGGCTTAAAGGAGAATTTCATAACGCCCGATGTCGAACTGATGGAATTTCAAGCGCACAAGCGGGTCTGCCACACCTGCTGCGATCCGGTCGAATGTGTGGAAGAGAACGTTCTTGGAGAACCATCCGACCTCGAACTCCTCCTGCCTTGCTGCCCCAGGAGAAAATGATCGTGATAGTCTCCGAGGATCTTACAAAGGCTTGCTAACACAGCCCGACCCGAATTCGATTCTTATTTCGGCCATACACCGTAGAAAACTGAAGCCACCAAGCAAGGGGGCGGCACCTGGAAAACATCGGAGTAGTCGGCGAGGTCAAGGGAGAATACCTCGTGGTCAAGTTCTTCATCGAACAGGGATGACGCGGCAGTAGCGACTGCCCACTGGTCGTTGCCGCATTCGATCGATCTCTCGTAGTAGGTTCCGGGATCCTTCCTGGAGTAGATGAGCTCAAGGCAATCAAGTATCTGTCCTTTGATCAGGTCTGCGGGGTCTTCGATCATATCCCTGGTCCCGTAGGGGGCTCCGTAATGCGCCAGGTCCCCCGTCATGACAAGGGCGGAACCGATGTCCAAACCCTTCTTCAGATATCTGACATCCTCTGCCTGTTCCTTCGATCTTTCCTGGTCGGTTCCTTCACCTCTCGGTCTCATGGGAAGGAAGACCTCCTCGAGCTCGGGGGCATCGTACCCGTAGAGCTCCCCGCTTCGTTTAAGGACATATCGGAAGTTATCAAGGGAGAATTCCTTTGATGGATCGAAATCGTTCAATCCGTGCATTACACCGAGAGCTATCACTCTTTTCTTACCGGTCTTGAGCAATGCCCATACGGTTCTGACGATCGGCCCCAGAGAGGCATCCAGGTATGTGTGCGGAAAGGATAGCATTCCTCCCTGCATCAGGAACTTTTCCACCGAAGGATCTTCCCGGCCCGACCATTCCGATATCATCCGGTCTATGTGGTATTTT
>JBLIRI010000095.1:0-7689 GCA_049472235.1 Thermoplasmatota archaeon
TTCCAATCTGGTCGTCCAGACGCATTTTCCCTTGTTGGTATGTTTCAGCAAAGTGGGCCTGCATTCGAACCTTCCGGAATCATTGGCATGAAGCACAGCCTGAGGTTGCTCCGCCATGGTGCAGTCGAAGGCAGGCAGGATCCCCAGCTCGACCATGATCTGGAAACCGTTGCAGAAGCCTCCGATCGCCCTTCCGTCCTCGATGAACCTGACGATGTCCCTGTCAGCTGAAGCCTTCAACCTGGCGGCAAAGATCGCTCCCGCCCTGATGTAATCCCCTGCAGAGAACCCTCCCGGGAACATCAGGATATGGAAATCCTCCAGGGACCTCTCCTCTCCCGGGTTTACGTCCCTTCCCTCCAGTTGTTTCAGGTGAACCAGCTCAGGGGCCGCACCGAGCCTCCTGAAAGCATCATAGGTCTCCTGCTCGCAGTTGGTCCCCTCCATCCTCAGGATGCATACCCTGACCTCTTCCACCTTCATCCCGATCCCTCCAGTAGTTCTGTAAGGCCGTTCCGCCACGCATGATCGAGGATATCCACCGGTATGTCCAGCAGGACCTTTTCTCCCTCGGTGACCTTCAGATTTGAGCCCCCCACGGTGCCCAGCTTGACATACGGCACCTCGAACCTGGAAAGTTCGTCCTCCACCCTTCCCGCATCCTGCAGCTGGACCTCGATAAGATACCTTGAGTTGCTCTCGGAGAACAGCTTGATATCGCTCCTCAGTTGGATCCCTTTCTCCTCGGCCTCAGTGGACCCGATCTCGATGATGTTGAGCTCCGCGCCGATGTGTCCCCCGATGCACATCTCGGATATCGCGATCCCCAATCCTCCCTCGGAAAGGTCGTGTACGGACTGAAGGAGCTGCCCATCGCTCAGGTCGAGAACGGCGTCCATCGCCCTGGCCGAGGCCTCGAGGTCCACATCGGGGACGCAGCTGCACCTGGTCCCCATCTCACGGTAATAGGCCGAGCCTCCCATCTCGTGCCTTGTCCTTCCCACCAGATATATGATGTTCCCCCCGTTCTTGAGGTCCGATGTCGTTGCCTTGTTGACATCATCGATGATGCCGATCGACATGATCGTGGGGGTCGGTGGGACCTTGCCGATCTCCGATTCATTGTAAAGGGAGACATTTCCGGATACCACGGGCAGCCCGAAATGTCTGGCAAAGTCGCCTATGGCCTCGCATGCCCGTTCGAAGTCCCCGAGGCGGTCCGGTTTTTCCGGGTTCCCGAAGTTCAGGCAATCGGTGGTCGAATGTGGCCGGGCCCCGACCGAAACAAGGTTCCTGCAGCTCTCTTCCATGGCGGAAAGGGCCCCCCTGTAGGGGTCCAGCTCGCAGAAGTAGGGATTGATGTCAGCCGTGATCGCGAGACCCCGGTCGGAGCCTTCAAGTGGTTTCAACACGGACGCGTCCGAGGGCCCGGGTGTGAACGGCAGACCGACAGCGGGCTTGATCACGGTCCTGCCCCTCACCTCGTGGTCATAGGTCCTGAACACCCTTTCTTTGGAGCAGATATTGGGGAATGCCAGCATCTTCAGGATAGCCGCCTCGAACCCGGACCTGTCGGGGATCGGGAATGGGGTCTCTTCGATGGTCCTGTCGATGACCTTGGATTCGTAGATCCTGCAGTATTCCGGTCCCGCGGTGAAGAAGTCCAGGTCAAGGTTGAGTATCTCCCTGTCCCCCCACATCACGCTTATCCTCTTTCCCTTCACGACCTTTCCGACGACGTTCGCCTCGACATCCCATTTCTTGAAGATATGGAGGACCTCATCGACATTCTCGGGTCTTACCGAAACCATCATCCTTTCCTGTGACTCGCTGACCCATATCTCCCATGGGGAAAGTCCGGGTTCCTTCAGAGGTATTCTGTCAAGATAGATCACGGCTCCGAAACCGCCGGAAAGGGCCATCTCGCCGGAGACGCAGGAGAGCCCCCCGCCGCCCAGGTCCTTCATCCCTCCCAAAAGCCCCTTCTCGTTCATCTCCAGACAGGAATGTATCAGAGGCTCCTTGGTGATGGGGTCGCCAAGCTGCACCGAGCCGCGGTCCTTTTCTTCGGAGTCCGATGAGAGGTCCGCCGAGGCAAATGTGACCCCGTGGATACCGTCCCTTCCCGTCCTGCCCCCCGCGAGTATGTAGATCTCTCCTTCCCCGCCCACCCTGGAATGGATCATGTGCTCCGTCCTTCCGATACCGACGCAGCCAACGTTCACAAGGGGATTTCCGGTATAGCCAGGGTGGAAGTTCACCATTCCGGCGACGGTGGGTATCCCTATCCTGTTCCCGTAGTCCCTTATGCCGGCAACAACGCCGTTGAATATGAACTTCGGGTGATTGACCCCATCGGGCAGTTTATCATAGGGAAGGTCCAGGGGGCCGAAGAACAGCGGGTCGATAACGGCGATCGGCTGTGCCCCCATGCAGAGGACATCCCTGATTATCCCTCCCACCCCTGTGGCGGCCCCTCCGTAGGGTCCTATTGCCGAGGGATGATTGTGGGATTCCAGTCCAACCACGTAAACATGCTCGTCATCGAACCTGACGACCCCGGCATCCTCTCCCTTGATCAGGAAATGTTCACTTTCGATCCCGAGGAAGGCCTTCTTCATGAAGTATTTGGAGGATTTGTAGCAGCAGTGCTCGGACCATGCCTGGCCAAGGGCCTCGAGCTCTATATCGTTTGGTTCCCGGCCTTCCGTTTCGAAGTAGTCCCTGATCCTCCCCATCTCCTCGACGGAGAGACCGATGGCAAGCTGGGTCGAGACCGCTTTGAGGGTCTCATCGGACGCATTGAGTATCCTGACCCTTCTCACCGGAGCGGAGAGCCCGAGTTCCTCGAAAAGGTGAGATATGTCCATCTGAACTCCTCACAGGAAAACTATCTCGTGCGTGTGAATGACCGGGTTGGTCAGGACCTTCCTGCACATCTCCTCGATCCGATCCCTTGCGGCTTCCTGGTCCGGTGCCTCGATCTCCATCCTGTAGACCTTCAGGCTCTTGACGGAGGAGACCTCGTCGAAACCAAGGAGCTCCAGTGATTTATGCGTGTTCGAACCCTCCGGATCGGTTACACCCTTTTTCAGTCCCACCTTTACCTCGACCGTGAACATGTCATTTCACATCCTTTGCTTGTGGGAAGGTCATTCCCTTGAAAGGGGGTATGGAAAGGGTACTTAAAACCTTATCCAAAGGTATGCAGAACAACTCCCTGCGGGAGCCTTGACCAAACATTAAATATGCAAATCACCTTTCAAAATCTGGCCCCCCTCCGGGGCCGGGGGACAAGTGTTCTTGGTGGTGCCATGCCCAGGGTAAGGAGATCGACCTACAGGCAGCCATTGTCGCCAAGGGGCATCGAAAAGCTAGAGCATGGAAAGCTCCAGTGGTTCGACCCCGAGATGTTCATAAATTTCAACACGGGCGCCCTCGAGCAATATCTGGACGAGAAGAACAGGAAGGAGAGCTTCGAGATCCCGGCGTGGAACTGGAAGAAGGTTCTCATAGCCGTCGCCATCGGAGCGCTCTTTGCCATGGTCAACCAGTACGTCGGGCTCAAAGTGGGCATGGTCGTTGCAGGGTCCTGGTACATGGTCTACCTGCTGGGAATGGCCGCCAGATGGAACCCCCCCACCCTGAATATCGCCGCAACGGCCAGCAACGGGGCCGCCATGATATGCACCGGTTTCGTGTTCACATTCCCCGCGATCTACATCCTGGCCCTGGACCCCGCCGAGAAGGTCGATGGAAAGTTCCTGGTCGATTACGGATCTCTCAGCACCCTCATGCCGATAGCGATCATATCCGTGATGATAGCGGGAGTTCTGGGGGTGATGTATTTCATCATCTTCAGAAGGATATGGCTGGTTGAGGACCCCCTCCCCACACCCGGTTTCGAGGCCATGGTAAAGCTCCTAGACCTCTCGAGGGCGTCATCCGCAGAGGCAACAGCCCAGGCGAGGTCTTCCGTCAGACAGGCCTTCGCCTGGATAGGAGGGACCGCGGTCTTCACCTTCTTTAGAGATTTTCCGCTTTTCACGTGGGACGGCAAGTTCCAGTTCTTCAATTCGGACATGTCGGTAATGGACCGGATCGCCATGGCCTTCGGTCTGGGTGACGTTTACTACGCCGGCAACATCATGTTCACCCCCAGACCGCGCGCCCTTCTCTTCGAGCTTACGCTGATACCCATCCAGTTCGGTCTCGGTTGGTTCATGAAGGCCAAGACGGCATTCCTGATCTTCCTGGGGACCGCGTTCACATGGTTCGTTGTCGTTCCCATAGCTGTATGGTCCCACGCACCGTTCTATTGGGCCAACAGCAAGGAGATGTTCGACGTATCCCTTATGGACATGTTCTATGGCGTTTCATTTCCCGAGGACTCTGCTTACCTAGGGATACCCACTTCACCAGCTTTTGCCGCCTACGAGATGGCCAGGGTCATGGCGATCGGATGTATCCTCGGAGGCGGTATGACCGCCCTCATCAAGATGCTCCCTGTCTTCAAAACGGTCTTCACCGACCTTTTCGCCATGCGGAAGGAGGGAAGCGACAGCAGAGCTGTTTACATAAGGGGCAAGGGATGGTATGAATGGCCTTCATCTCATATCCTGTGGGTGGCCTTCATAACATTCGTTGCTGTTCTGGTGATCTTCATTTTCGGGGGTTTCAACCCCTTCGCTTCGGTCGTGTTCTCGTTCCTTCTCGTCATCCTCACGTTCCTCCTGGGGGCCATCGCCGTGAAGGTGATGGGGGAGACCGGGACAGAACCTGTTTCGGCAACGTCCTTCCTGGTGCTCCTGGTCCTCATGCTGGTCTTCACCTTCGTACTCCCGGTCTTTGGGATAAAGATGGCCCAGTCCGAGGTGATCATCATGGCCCTGGCAGGAACGACGGTGTTCGGGGCAGCTATCTCCATGTCCGGCGATGTCGTGATGAACTTCAAGATCGGACTCTACACCGGGAACCGCCCCCACGACCTTGTGAAGGCAGTAACGGTCGGTATCATACCAGGGGCCATCATTTCCGGCATCTTCGCCGTGATATTCTCCATCGGCCTCGGGAACGGCACCCTCAACCTGGCCGCCCCCCAGGCCCATGCATTCACGATCTTCGTGAAGGGGATCATCGCCAATGCCATCCAGTGGAAGCTTTTCTTCGCCGGTGTTTTCATCGGAGTGTTCCTGGAGCTTCTGATCGGCATGGGAACGGCCTTTGGCCTCGGGATGTACCTCCCTCTGGGTATCCAGATACCCATGCTTGCGGGAGGTGTTGCCCGTGATGTGTGGGAGAAGAGATATCTGGAGCCGGCGGTAAAGAGGAACAACTGGGGGGAGGACATGAAGACCTTCAAGATAATGGGAACCTACATGATGGCGACCGGGCTCATGGTCGGCGAGGCCGTCCTCGGTACAATAGTCGCCCTCTGGATCGTCGTACCGAATCTTGGAGAGGTGTTCGGAGGCGGCTGAAGATACTTCACCTGCGCCTCTTCCCTTTCTTTCTGGACCAGACCTCCTCCTCCATCCTGACAGCCCATCTCTTCACAATGTCCTCCGGGAGGTCGAACTCGTCCGTCTCAAGGTCGTAGGTCAGCTTACCCTCGAGTATCATATCCTCGACAGCTTCACGGACAAGTTTGGCGAAGAGCGGCCCCTTGAAGAGTTCGGCAAGCATGCTGGCCCGTTCCCGGGTTTTCTTATCCGCATCCGGGGAGATCCTTACCTCGATCCCGTCGTCTGTCTTCCCATCCTCATCTGGCATATTATTCATCGTCCCAGGTAATATCATCGACAATTATATTATATCCAGTCCCATTATTTCACATTATGGCATCGGAGCCGATGGACCATATCCCTCCGGAGATAATTAGTTTTTTCAAGGAAAATGTAGGAGAGATACTGCTGATAAAGGGTCCACCGGGTTCCGGCAAGACTCTGTTCGCCCTTGAATGCATGAAGGCCCTTTGCAGGACAAGGAAAGGATTGACGATATTTCCCAGACTGGACAAGGACCAGCTCAGGTCCGAGTTCCCGTGGCTCCTGGATGAGAGCACCTCCCAGAACCTTCTGGCATATCACGGTAACACGAAGATGGCGGACCCGAACTGGTTCAAGAGGGAGTTCGATCTTCTGAACACGGAGCTCAAGGGAAGCGTCGGGTTCATGCTATTTGACCCCATAGATGCCATAACGGAGCAGTACGAGAACCCGGAGAGGAAGATGAAGGAGATCGTATCCCTGATCCAGTCCACCAACGTTTCGGCCATCATGGTGCAGGAGAAGGAAGGGGTATCATATCTCGACCATCTTGCGGGCGGTGTCATTCAGATAGATTTCAAGAGTATGGAAGGCAGAAAGTACCGCATGCTCACCATCGAGAAGATGAGGGGGGTCCAGGTCCACCATTCCAGCTACCTGTTCACGCTCCATCAGGGTATCTTCAGATCGTTCAGACCGTGGAAGTTCGAGGATGTCCCTAAAGGCAAATGGCTCGTTACTGAGGATACCGATGAATATTTCTCGACCGGCCTTGAGGGCCTGGACAGGATCCTCGGTGGAGGCTACAAAAGGGGCAGCTACAATATCCTGGACGTCGATGACAACATCACCTCCGACGAGTATTTCCTGCTTCTGAGGCCGATCCTTCTCAATTTCCTCTATCACGACCAGGGGGTCCTTATGGTCCCCCCCGCAGGGGAGCATCCCGAATCCATACGCGCCGACCTAATGGATTTCATTGATGTGAAACCCCTCAACGAGATGCTCTATTTCCTCGATTATTTCTCCACCTCATCGACGAAACCCTACATCGTTCCCATGGGGTCGACCAGAAAGGAAGGTCTTCAGCAGAAGGGTCTCGAGATAATCCAGAAGCTCCGTGGGATAGAGGACAGACCGTATCTGGACTTTGTCGGCCTGGACACCATGGAGTATCTGATAGGAGAATCCCTGACCCTGAGGCATCTCCTGACCGGCGTGTCGAAGACCAAGGTCACCAAGACCCTGGGTATCGGAGTGGCGAAACCGGGCTTGAAGATCGGCCAGGGAATAAGGAACATGTCCGACGTGTACCTCAGGATGGTCAAGATCAATTCGATCCCCTGTTTCTACGGCATCAAACCGGAAACCAGGATCTTCGCACTGATGCCCGATCCAGAGGTCGGCTATCCGAACCTCACGATCCAGCCCCTGACCTGATGCCTCATTTTCTCCTGTACTTCCTGACGAGCGATCCGCAGACGGGGCATTCATCCTTCTTCTGTGGTTCATCAAAGAACCTGCCGCACCCCTTGCACCTGTGCGTCCATGACCAGGCCGCTGATATGGTCCTGTCGCCGATCTCGCCAGCCGGCAGGAAACCTATCCCCAGACTTTTTAAAACATTCTGGACCCTGAAATCGTCCGTAACGACCGTCGCCTCCGCAACTTCGATGGCCAGAGCGATCAAGGAGATGTCGACCTCAGAAAGTCTGTCGATGTCACCAGTGGACCTGGCTGCTTCCTGGGCCCTCTCAAGAGTTATCGGGTCCCTTATCTGGAGTCCCGCAGAGACCAGGTTTTCCAAATTTCTCATTGGGGCCCCTTTTCCAACCTCGTCCCTGACACCGGAAGTGATGAGAACCTTGTCGTAACCTGAGGGAATTGAGTTGATCATCCCCGAAAGGAAGGCCGAGGTATC
>JBLIRI010000096.1:0-7583 GCA_049472235.1 Thermoplasmatota archaeon
GAGCTCCCTGATCCTCCGGTAGCAGGCGGCGATGGGAATGTTGAACTTGACGCTGAGATAGTTCGCCGACCTCGGGATCCTGTAAGTGGCGGTCAGTATCTTCACCGTGTGCTCGTCGCTAAGGAGCTTGGTTACCGCAAGAGGATTCATGACCTAAACACCGTCTACCCCTAGGACAAATATGTCCATGTTTGTAAAAGTCCATTATGATTTAAAAACTTCCGGTGGTTTTTTCCGGACCAACGATAAATGTAGGGAGATGGCTCCAAAAGACTAATCTATACTGGACGGGTTGGACCAGCCGATACCATGGTCTCTCCAGGTCCGGATCGGTCCAAGGTAAGAAAGAGGAGCGAGGCGCAGGCCAGGCTCGGAGCGGTCTTCGTATGGTCGAGCATTGCCGTGCTCCTGCTCTCCTTTGTAGTATTCTTCTCGTATGCGATAATCGATGCTGATTCGGGACTGACCGAGGAGGATTTCCAATTGATCGAGGATGGGACCTGGTCAGCCGATATCAGGGTGTCGGATCTCGGGACCATCTCCGGAACGGTCAGGTCCCATGAGGACAAAATGGAGGTCAATGTCACTGTCTACGACAGTTCCGGTAACAAGATAGAGAAATACAGCCAGAAGACACCGGTGAGGATATCGGTCCAGGTCTACGAATCAGGGAGATACGAGGTCCAGATAGAGGTTCTCGAGGAGAACAGGACCATCGAGGACCTGGACATCTCGATCTCGGCCGCCGGTTTCGATGTTCTGTTCCTGTGCTGCGGTCTCTCCACTTTCGGTTTGATCTTCATCGCCCTTCTGGTAACCGGGTTCATACTCCTGCTGGTCGCCATATCGACCAGGAGGAGGGAGCTCCATCCCTCGAGGCCTTTCATGAGGTATCCGCCCCCTCCACCGCCTTACTACGGGAGAGGGTATCACGGAGGACCGAGGTACCCTCCCGGCAATTATCCTCCGTTCAGGGGATACCAGAACGAGGGGAACCTGGGTTACGACGGGCCGCAGAGGGCCTTCGAGCGAAGAAGGCATGATGATGAAAGGGGGGCTGGACCGTGGTGAACATAATGCTCGGGATCCTCTACGGGGTCCTTGCGGCGGTGCTCCCGGCAGTATCCCTCCTAGCGTGGACCTGGGTCTTCACGAGGTTCTTCCCTTACTCGAGGAGGGAGTTCGCAAAGGTAGTGTTCCTCAAGGGCGCCGACAGGACCCTCTATTACATCATGCTGGGGATGGTCCCGATATTCTTCCTCACCGTCTCGCTGGTCTCTGCAGGCCTTTCATTCGTGGGAGAAGGCATGTTCCTTTTCATCGTGTACCTGTTCGATCCCGCGATCTCGAATGCTTCCCAGGTCATCGTCGGTATGTCGGCCGGTCCCATCGAGGAGTCGATGAAACTCCTGGCCGCCGGTCTTATCTTCATGACGATCCACCTCATATGGAAGAAGGTCCCGGCAAAGGAACAAAGGGAAGTGAAGAGGGATACTGTGAAGGACGGTATCATTATCGGCGTGTTCGCCGGAGCATCCTTCGGTTTCCTTGAATCGATCCTCTACCTGTTCGCTCATTTCGTTCAGCTCTCGGCCGACGGGGTCTCATTCATCCTCATGGACCTGATCATCTGGAGATTCGTCCTTGGCGTTTTCGTACATGCGCTGTATACCGGTATCGCATCGGCAGGTCTTGGAAGGAGGACATTCGGAAACAAGGCATTGGTAACATCCATCGCCTTGAGCATTTCGGTCATACTCCATTCATTGAACAACGGTATCGTGGGGTATATCTCATTGATGACGGACCTGGATGACGCCATTGGAGTGGCGATCTCCGATGTGCTACAGGTATCGCTCATCCTGGTCGGCATAGTGATCTTCATCTTCGCCTGGAAGACCTCGAGGAAGTTCTAGGGCCGATGCAAAATGGTTTTATGCCAGGAAGCTCGTTGCTTCCACCATGGTGACCAGAGTGCACCATCTTCTGGCAGCGCTTATGCTTCTGGCTTTGTTCCAATATCCCGCTCTTGATGGCCGCGGTATATCGGACGATCCCTTACTGGAAGATATCCACCCACCGAGCCTCTTATGGTTGTCCATCTCCGGGAACATGACCACGGGAGATCCCTTCACCGTCTATGCAAATGTAACCGATGATGTCGGGGTGGATTCGGTCTGGATAATTTTCAACTGGAGCCGGACCCCTTCGAGTTGGAACAACCGTTCCATGACTGGGGTCCATGGCAATTACTCCATAACCCTCATCAATCCCCTGAACAGGACCGATGATTTCTGGTATATGATACAGGCCAACGATACGTCAAATAATTGGATGTCCAGCGGTCTGTCAAAGAAGTCCGTGACGGATAACGATCCACCCGTGTTCCTCTACGACGGGTCCCCGCCAAACGCGACAACGGGGGACCCTTTCCTCTTCACGGCGGTGATGGATGATAATATCGGGATCACCAACGTCACCCTGAACATAACCTACAATTTCCTCAGGATCTACATCTACAACATGTCCGGAACGGGAAACACAAGACAGCGCGCCATTATGCTCCCCTCGGACATCACGGGGACCTTGTACTACTGGTTCAGGTTCAAGGACGGGGCAGGAAATGTGAATGAGAGCTCGCTCCTCGAGAGGAAGTTCATCGATAATGACGCTCCTGTCCTGCACGAGGACCTGACATCAGGTCCTGCTACCACTGGAGAGTGGTTCAACATTGCCTTCGTGGCCGACGACAACTGGGGGATCGACTGGGCATGGGTTAACTATGAGATGTTGGGGAGGAAGGACAGCGCCCCGGTCAATTACACCCTGGGCAGGTCCGGAAGGAACTTCACCCATTCTATCCGCATGCCCCAGGACTGGGCCGGGAAGATGAACTACAACGCATCCTTCATGGACGCGGCGGGCAACCTCATGAGAACGGAGAACGGGACCATCGATACCCTGGACAACGACCCCCCCGGGCTCTCCAGGGACCTCACCAACCGGATAGGAACGACGGGGGAGGATGTGACCTTTTCTGTCCTCCCCAAGGATAATATCGGTGTTTCCGGGGTGGTTCTGGAATACAGCGTCTACGGGGGGGGAGCAACGACCGCATACATGAGGAAAGAGGCCTCGTCAGGTTTGTACAATCACACGGTCAGGGCCCCTTCCAGCAGCGAGGGGGTCTACGAATACAGCTTCAGGATAACGGATACCTCGGGAAACGAGTACGTGTCATCCCCGCAGCTCGTCCACATATTCGACAACGATCCGCCGTACCTGATATACGACGAGTCGGACGAATTTGCCATGACCGGAGAGATGTTCACCTTCAGGACCGTCTTCAGCGATAACGTGGAGGTCCATGAGGCCCTCGTCGAGTTCGGTCTCTCGGGCGGAGGAGGTTCCTTGGCGATGAGGCCCATTGCCGGCGGGGAGGGTTCGGGAGATCTTGGGATATCGCTCAGCATACCGGAAGATGCCGAAGGGGACATCACGTACCGCTTCATCGCACGGGACGAGAGGATGAACGATTACGTATCCGATTGGTTCGAAGCCCCAATCTTCGACACGATCCTTCCCGAGATCGTCGATGTCAGGTTCGTGGATAACAGGACATCGGAAACATCCGGTTCACTGACCACCGGCGATGTTTACATCATCGAGGTCCTAGTGAGGGACAACATCGACGCCTCGTGGGTCGATTTCCGGTGCTGGACCCCTGGGAACGTCTTCGAGTTCGATGGAAGGATGTCCAGGGGTTTGAAGTTCGAGGACCGGAGGACCTTCTACACGAGGTTGACGATCCCCTCGAACTACACCGGGGAGTTCAGGTACGAGGTCACCGCTTCGGACAGCGGGGCTTCGGGACTGGTGTCCGAGAGCGGGTCGATCGAGATCCATGATGACGACCCCCCGGTGGTATGGAACCTTACCTACGAGGAGCCGATCCCGCTCTTCGGCTACCTGATATTCGGCTTCCACGCATCCGACAATATCGGGATAACGGAAGCCTTCGTGAACTTCACCCAGGACGGCTCCACCCTGGAGGCGGAGCATATCGGCTCCGGCCTGTACATCGTCGAAACATGGTATCTCATACCCACTCTCAGCGGTCTGAGGCTTCAGGTGATCGCATCGGATGGGACGCACGAGACCAGGGTCCCGGTGGTGATAAGGACGTATGACAACCTGCCCCCAACCGTGGAATCGAGCATAGTGGAGGGGAGCAGGTATCCCGACGCGTCATCGATCCTCGTGCTTCTGCATATCTTCGACCACAGCGGGTGGAACATATCGACGATAGAGGTCGTCAAGGACGAGGCCGGTTTCGAGGTGGTCGACTACGATGTTTCGGCGAACCTCGTGACCTTCACGATCTTTCCCACCGAACCCGGCCTTTGGAGGCTCCAGGTCCTGGTGGAGGACAGTCTTGGTCATTTCAGGTACCTGCAGAGGAACTTCACTGTCTACGATAACACCCCTCCGTACTTCCAGATCAGTGTCCCCGGGACGGTCTTCAAGGGAGAGACCGTTAACCTGTCCGTGATCGATGTGAACGATTCTTCGGAGATAACATGGATAGAATGGACCATCGAGGGACCTGGCGGGGAGCTCTACACCTTCCTGGATTCCAGGTCAGTCCAGTTCAAGGTCAAGACGGCCGGGTCCTATCAGGTGAAGGTGCTCCTCAGGGACAGGGTTGGGAACGGTCAGGAGAAGAGCGTCTGGTTCAACGTCGAGGAAAAAGCGGATGATGAGGGGGGAGGTGTGAACTGGCCCGTCATCATACTGTTGGTACTTACCGCACTCGTCGGGTTGGGGGTGCTCTTCCTGACCTTCAAGGACCGGTTGCTCGGTTACCTCGGGAAGACGGAAGGTGGGGACCTTTCGACCAACGACCAATAACATTTTTAAGCTTCCATCCCGATGGATGGCTTGATACGAGGAGGTATTCGGTTGAGGAAAGCTCTGGTTGCAGGGGCCTCCCTGCTTGTTCTGTCATTGATGCTGACGATCATCCCTCTTGCCGCTGAATCGCAGGAGGTCGTCGAATCGACGATATGGGGATATGTGTATGATGCGGAATCCGAGGAGCCCCTTTCCGATGCAAGGGTCAGGCTTTTCGCGAACGTCGGCGGGCAGGGATACAGGACCGGCGAGGACGGGAGATACGAGTTCACCATCAATGTCGCCAGGACCGAGGCCTTCGACATAGTTGCCCAGAAGGAAAGCTACTACGATCAGTGGAAGTCCGGGGAGATCGGCCGCGGAGAGACCATCCAGATAGATTTCATGCTGGAGCCCAAGGCTGCGATGATCTACGGATACGTGACCGACAGCGCGACGGGAGAGCCGGTCCAGAGCGCGGCGGTACAACTTTACTCGACTGATTACGATGGCGAGGACGAGTATACCTGGACCGATGAGGAAGGCTATTATTCGATGTATGCGAGGGTGGGGAACTACAAGCTGCTCTCCGGTGCGGATGGATACGAGATCTACCAGTCCGAGGAGTTCTACCTCGAGGAGGAGCAGGTGCTTGAGATGAACATCTCCCTGGTCCAGATCGTTACCGGGGTCTTCGGACAGGTGACGAGCAACGAGGACGGACCCCTCTCCGGCGCCTATATCAGGATGTACGACCAGGAGTTCAGTTATTACTCCTACACATTCTCAGACGAGGAAGGCAACTACGAGCTTCGCGCCCCCCCGGGAGAATACATCATTGAGGTCTCCGCCGAAGACCATTTCGATTACGACGATACCATCGTCATCGAGGAAGACGGGATGCTCGAGTACGATATCGTGATGAACAAGATCACCGTGACCGGGGTGCTAAGGTTCATCGTGGACTTCATAAGGGAGCTCTTGGGCGGAATTTTCTGATCGGTCTGAGAGAAGGGCTCATTCCTCCCTCTTCACCCTTTTCAGCTCGCCACCTCTTACTCGCTTCAGGTACCCCAGTTCTATCGCCTGCTGGTAGCGGTCCTCCTCCGAGAACGCTATCGTTATCCGGTCGCCCGCCTTGTACCTGGTCCTGGTCTTCCAGTCGGTGAACTTCGATGTCACCACGTACACATCCGCCTGGTCTATCAGGGAGCCTAGGTCTCGCTGCCCTTTCGCCTGTGAATAATTGCCGGTGTAGGTCCTGAGAACCCCGTCCTTGACGAAGCCGATCTTGTTGCAGAGGTGATCCAGGAGGTATCGGTCATGGGTCACCATGACTATGGCGCCCTTGTAGAGGTCAAGTGCTTTTTCCACCGCCGTTCTTGATCGGATATCGAGATAGTTCGTGGGCTCGTCCAGGACGAGGAGGTTCCTCCTGCTGGATATCAGGTGTGCGAGAGCGACCCTTGCCCTCTCGCCTCCGGAAAGGGTGGAGATCTTCCTCTCCACATCGTGGCCCTTGAGCTCGAACTTGGCCAGAACCATCCTCGCAAGTCCTTTGTTGTCCTTCCCGAGGACGGACAGGAGCTGCTCTTCCGCGGTGAGTTCCGGGTCGAGACCGTCATGGTCCTGGGCGAAGTATCCCACCCTCGCTCCCGGCGCGACCCAGAGGTCCCCCCTCGTCTTCAATCTCCCCATTATCCCGAGTATCAGGGTGGTCTTGCCCGAGCCGTTGGGTCCGAATATGCCCAGTTTGTCCCCTATCTCGATGTCGAGCTCCCCCTCCTTGATCACGGCCTTCCCCTCCCTCAGGACCATCAATTTGGAGGCCATTATCAGGTTCTTGCCACCGGTCCCCTTCTCCTTGACGGCGAAATCCAGCTCCTTTCGCAGGGCCGGCCCGTCAGGGTCCCCCCTTCCCTCGACGGCCTTGAGCCTGGATTTCGAGGTTGCGATGTACTTCCATTTCCTCTTCTGCTCTTCGATGACCCGGTGCTGTCTCTCCTTCTCCATCCTTCTTCTCTCGGCTTCCTTTGAGAGCCTCTGGTACTCGATATCGGTCTTCATCAGATAGTCAGTGAAGTTGCCGTCGTACTTCCGGGTCCTACCCTCTCTGACCTCGATGATGGTGTGGACGACATTGTCGAGGAAGTAGCGGTCGTGGGAGACGACGACAACGGCGCATTCCTGCTCGATCAGGTAGTCCTCCAGCCATTCGATGGTCTCGATGTCAAGATGGCTCGTGGGCTCGTCGAGGAACAGGAGGTCGACATCCTTGATCTGGATGAGGACCCTGGCAAGCATGACCTTGGTCCTTTCGCCGCCGCTGAGCTGGTTCAGGGACTTCTGAAGGACCTCGGGCTGGAGCCCGACCTCCTCGAGGGCCCCCCCGGAGAAGGAGGAGTAGTAGTGCCCCCTTGCATGGCTGAACTCCTCCTGGAGATGCGAATATTCCGCTCCCAGTGCGGTCCAGTCGACGTCCTGCCTCGAAGGGTCGGACATGATCTCCTCGAGCTCCGACATCCTCCGGGAGATGTTCGATATCCTTCCGTATGGAGCCCCTATCACATCCCTGACCAGTGTATTCCTGTCGAACTTCGGGAACTGGGGGAGGTATCCGATCTTCTCTGTATGGAGCCTCAGGTCGCCGGTGTCCGGTTTGAGCTCCCCTATGAGCATCCTGACAAGGG
>JBLIRI010000097.1:0-7572 GCA_049472235.1 Thermoplasmatota archaeon
ATTGTCCTGCATCATGACGAGGCTGACCTTCCTTGGTACGGGAGGAGGCAGGTTCGTCACCTTGACGCAGGAAAGGTCTACAGGAGGAATATATCTAGAGGACGGCTACAGGGTCCATATCGATCCGGGTCCGGGCGCTTTGCATGCCCTGAAGAGGAACAGGATCGACCCGATCCAGACGAACGGGATAATCATATCCCACTGCCACCCCGACCATTATCTTGACGCCGAGATCCTCATGGAGGGGATCAACACCGGCCGGAGGGAGAAACGGGGATTTCTCATCGCCGCCCGCTCCGTGACCGTGGGAAGGGACAAGGTGGGGCCCGCCATATCCCGGTATCATCAGGAGAAGATGGAGACCGTCCTCACGGTCGCGCCTGGAGAGGAATTCGAGATCGGCAAGCTGAAGGGAACGGCTACACCGGCGGTGCACAGCGACCCTGATTCCGTGGGCTTCAGGTTCGAGACCAGGGACGGAGTGATATCATACATATCGGACACGGAGCTTCGGGACGAGGTCATCGAGCCCCATGTCGGTAGCAGGGTGCTGATAATAGCCTCCACCAGGCCGCTCAGGTCCCCCATACCGTTCCACCTCTCCACCGAGGATGTGGCGATAATTGCGGAGAAGGTGAAGCCCGAGGTGGTCTTCATGACGCATCTCGGGAAGAAGTTCCTCAAGGAAGGGCCGAGGAAGCAGTCCAGGTGGGTCGAGGAGATGACGGGGGTAAAGACGGTCGCCGCCGAGGATGACATGAGGGTCCTGGTTCGTGGTTCAATAGAGGTCATCTCCAGGAGGAGGAATCGGAGGTTCAGGATAAAACCTTTCAATTTGAAAGAAGGGCTTGACGAGTCTTCGGGAGAGGGGCCAGGCGATTGATTATTAATATTTCGCCCTTTCAATTCATTACAATACGTCCATTGACCGAAAGCCTTATTGAATAGTAGCTGATAACACACCCGATCATGATGACCGACGATGAGAGACTTACGGACGAGATGAGGCTTCAGCTCATGTTCCTCTTCGGGATGAAGGAGAACCTGAAGGACCTCGACGACAGGATCAGGGCAACTTCCCTATTTCTCGCAAGGGCCGATCTTACGAAGAGGCACCGCGAGATAGAGGAATGGGATATCGTCGACCGCCTGGATGAATCGATGATCACCGGGAAGGTCGGCGAGAACCTGAAGGTCATCGCAAGGATAAGGACCATGAGCCTTCACGGAAAGAGCAGCTTCGGAGGCAGGCAGCACGACGCCATGAAGAAGAACCTCGAAAGGATCACGGGGGAGAAGGCATCGTCAAAGTACTTCTTCCTGCTTGACCCGTGGACCGTCAACGTCGTCAAGGACACCTTCAAACCGGAGGGCATCACGATACTTCCGCTCCTGAAGGAGGACGTTGCCTCCATAGTCAGGACCGTTGTCCCGGCTATGGACGACCAGGGGGTCTCCATCTCGGACGGCCTCACGCAGATGGTCGAGGAGATAGTCACCAGAGAGGAGTTCCCCGAGGAGAGGACGATAGTATCCCCGATATCAAGGACCTCCATAAGACAGGGCTTCCTCTACGTACCGAAGGAGAAGGGCCACCTTCTCTCCGAGGGCCCGGTCACCATCTGGATCCGCAAGGACGCCTCGCTGGAGACGAAATGCATGATATCGCAGACAGGGGGCGTCAGGCTCGGGGGCGGGTTGACCAAATGGTTCAGGTCCATCGGCATCCAGTCCGATGACGAGCTGGTGATGGGATCCCAGGAGGACGGCTCTCTTCTGATCCTCATGATCAGGAGGGCTCAGCCCTTCAGAGGTCAGACACCTGTAATCGAAACGATGAAATGGGAGTGACCCCCTACTCATCCGCGGAGGGACGGCCCCCTCCGAGGAGAAGTCCGCGATGAGGTCACTTTCGAAGGAAAGCAGGGATGCCCTGGAAAGGCTGGAGGGGGGCCTTTTCGAGCTCAAGGACGACCGTGAGTTCCAGATAAGCTCGTCGAAGGAGAAGAACGTCACCGATATCGTTTTCGCCGGGGGGGGAGCGAAAGGGGTAGCGCATCTGGGGGCCATCTGGGCATTCGATAAGTTGGGGATAAGGTTCAAGAGGCTGGCAGGAACGTCAGCTGGCGCTCTTACCGCATCCATCGTGGCTGCCGGTTTCACATGCGACGAGCTCGTCGACGAGCTATCCAACGTCGATTTCATGAACCTCAGGGACGGTTTCTGGGACCAGAAGCTCCCCAAGTTCGCCAAGATCGCCGCCGTATCGACATCATACGGCATGTACGAGGGGGAGAGGCTGCAGAAATGGATAGAGGAGCTCCTCGCCAAGAAGAATGCAAACACCTTCGGCAGGGTCCCCATGGGCAATGTCGGGATGCTGGCCGAACTTGACAAACACGATGGCCCGAGGCTGTCCATCATGGCATCCGATATCAGCCACTCGTGCGAACTGCTCATGCCCAGGGACCTGGTCCTCGACAGGTACGGCAACCTTCGACCGGATTCCTTCCCGATCTCGGCCGCCGTGAGGATGTCCGTAGCTGTCCCCTTCTTCTTCACTCCCTATAAACTTTCGAACTCCCTTATCGTTGACGGCGCCTTTGCCACAAACCTGCCCCTTGAGACCTTTGATGTTATAGATCCCGGCAAGGTAAGATGGCCGACGCTGGGTATCAAGCTCGGGTCCACGAAACCCGGCAAGAACCCCACAAGGGACCTCTTCCAGTTCGGGCTGGCGGTCTTCGACACAATGAGGTACGGCCAGAGCCGAATGACCTATCAGAACTATCCCACGCGGATGTGCAGATTGATCGAGGTCGACACCGGGGAGGTGAGGACCCTTGACTTCGATATCACGGACAGGCAGAAGGAGGAGCTTTTCGTGAACGGCGCGCGCTCCGTGCTGCACACCCTCAGGGGCGATGACGGAAAAGGCCTCAGGTCGGTGTGGAACTTCAAGAAGTACGTCAAACTCAGAAAGAGGTGGGACTTCCCCGTGCTGGACGAGCCCTATGTTTAGATCGGCGGTTTCGGGGGTTCCGGGATGGGCGGCTTAGGAGGTCTGGGTATGTTGACCACAGGAGGTCCTGGCTGCCCCGGGCCCTTGACTGGAGCAGGTCCCTGCGGCGCCGGTCTTTGCTGAGGGGCCGCCGGCGGGAGCTGTTTCTTCCGGGGTGCTGCCGGGACCTGGGACCGCGGTCTCTGCCCCGGAGGGTTCTGGCCGGGAAGCGGGTGGATGTGGATCGCATGATGCGGGTAATGGTGGTGCCTTCTCCTGCTGACAATTATGGCGGCGGTCATGCCGATGATGATGACCAGGAGCACCACTGCCCCGCCGATAACAAGGAGAAGGGTCATGTCGATCTCGCTCTTCACCTGGACATCTAATTCGAGCTCCTCGCTTACGTGACCGACGCCGTCCCTTGCCTTTGCCTTCACCAGATAGCTGCCGCTCGAGGTGTACCTGTGAGCGATCTTCGGGTTCACCACCCACCCCGAATTCGTACCGTCCCCGAAGTCGACGTAGTACGCCTTGACCGTCACACCGTCGGTGGTCCCGGAAAGGTCGAAGACGATCTCCTCCCCGGAGTTCACTTTTCTCGGCGCCTCGACCAGCACGTCAGGTGCTTTCCCGTCCACGGGAATTGTAAGGTATTTGCTGGCCTCCTGGTTCCCCGCCCTGTCCACCGAGTAGTAGATCAGGTTGAATATCCCCTCATCGCCCGGAGGGTACAATCCTCCGGAGTATCTCTCGAACCCGGTGTAACCCTCCCAGCTGTAATATATTTCTGCTTCGTCGGAGGTTCGGAGAATGACCTGGGGGAGGTCGGTGTACCATCCCTCATCGTCGGTGGAAAGATCGAGATAGTCCTGGGTCGGGTCAGACCTGGTATCGACCCGGAACTCGTGGGTCTGGAGGATGCCCCTGTTCCCTGCCTCGTCCTCGGCATATGAGTGGAGGGTCCACTCGCCCTCCGGAATATCGATCGGCGATATGTACTCCCTGGGCTCCTCCCCGTCGAAATAATAGAAGATCGTGTATGCATTGTCCTCGAAGGCGACGTCGAGGGTGACCCTCGGTTTGGTGACGTACCACCTGGAATCGCCGTCTGGCGACCTGGGGGTGACGGTGACCTCGAGGTCGGGGGGCAGGATGTCGTATGGAACCCTGAAGGACCTCAACTTCTCCATGTTCCCATGCTCATCCTCAGCATAGAAATGGAGAGTGTTGTTACCAGAGGGAGGGGTGAGGTCCGTCGAGTACTTCGTGAACTCCCCGTCCTCGCCCCACCGGTAGTAGATGTAGCTCCTCCTGTCGTCGGAGGCAAGGGTGATCGTCATGGGGATCACGTACCATCCTCTCTCGTTCGGGTCGACACCCCCGGTACTTGCCGTGGTGACGGGCTTGATGGAATCGACCTTGAAGTAGAATCGGACCTCCTCCTGGCGGTTCCCGGCATCGTCCACAGCCTGAATGTGGAGCTCGTTGTCCCCCTGGGGCGGGTAGATGGTGCCGTTGCAGACCTGCTTGGACCCCCTCCCCCACCAGTAGTCGACCCTCTGCGGGGACCCCTGGGAAGGTTGGAGCTCCACGGAGATCTCGGGCTGTGTTATGTACCAGCCTCCGTCTCCGTCCGGTTCCACCGGCTCGACCGTGATCAAGGCAACAGGTGTGTCGGGGTCGTACTTGATATCGTAGTACTTCCGGTCCTCCTCGTTACCTGAGCTGTCTGTCCCCCAGAACTCGAGGGCGTTCGCACCCTGGGGGACCTGTACGTAACCGCCCTTGTATTCTTCCACGAATCCGCCGTTCCATTTGTAGGAGATCTCGGAGGGTTCCGTGCTGTCGAAGGAGAGGAAGGGGTCGGAGACGTACCACCCGTTGGCGCCGTCGGGATTGGGCCTGGCGCAGGTCGGTGTGGTGACGGGTTCCGTCCTGTCACGGAGGACGACCTCCTTCTGGAATGGTTTGTAATTGTCCTTGGTCACGGTGATCTTCCCGTAGGCCGTTTCCTTGATGGTGAACGGGACGGTCGCCCTTCCCATGGCATCCGTGTGAACGAAAGAGCGCTCCTCCAGGCTTGCAGAGTACACACTCACCTTTGCATCCTTTACCGGATTGTTGGACCCGTCCCGGACGGTCACTGTGAAGTTGGTGTAGTAGTCCTCCTCGAAGTCGTACTGGACGTTGAAGGTCTTCGGCGTAGATGTCCACAAAAGGACGTTGGGAGCGCCGAGGATCTGGTGCTCCATCCAGGCGTTGAACCCGAACTGGTAGGAATCGAAATACGCCCCCCACTGGTCGGCATAATAAGCCTTTGCCCTCTGGAAGACCTCTGCCGGCGCCCTGTATCCCTGCTTGAGCATCCGGAGCGTATCCTCCTGGATGCCGGGGGCGCCTATCAGATAGCCGTAACCTATGGCGCCCTCGGTGGTCCTGATGGCACCGCCGTAGGCGATAGCCCCCCCCTTGCCGTTCTCGGTGAAGGCCTCGGAGATCGATTCGTGATTGTCGTCGAACCAGTTGGTCTCGCAGGACATTGCCGAGATGAACGGCAGCTTCGGGGACTGCTGAAGCTGGGCCGCCGGTGAGGTGTCGTAGAGGTATCTCGATGCATCCTGCGGGCCCTCGGTCCATACCGCCCAGTGCCCGTGGCCCATGTAGACGACGATGGAAAGGCCGTCGCTGAGGCCGTTCTGGAAGTTTGTATAGGTGAGGAGCTTTGCCCCGGTGGATGCCCTGACATTGCCGTCGCTGTAGTATCTGTCAGGAGTGGGGTAGACGCCGCTCATATAATTCGACCACAAGTACTCGCAGTGTTTCGGGCCGTCGTCGTATTCATGGGTGTAAGATCCAAGCAGGCCGGCGGTCCCCGCCCATCCCCCTACGGGCACATCCTTTTCGTAGGCGACCGTCTTTTCCGCCCACCCCCTGGCCTCGTTCTCGGAGTTGACCGCTATTCTCGACACGTAGACCTCCGGGATGTAATCCTGGATGTCGTTGACCTCCCCCCAGTTCGAGTCACCGTCCGAATTGTAGTTCGTGTACCCGTTGTCGAGACATCCGAAGTATGTATCGGTATGGAGGGTGCTTGGTTCGCCTGCCGGGGTATAGGGATCGAGATCCTTGACGGTCCGGCTTGCTACCTGGGTGTGCTCTCCTACAAGTAAAAGGTACTTGAGGTTCTGTCCGTCCCCGAAATAGGTATCGTGGACGTACTTCCATATGGATGTCGTCTGGTCGTCCGATGAATACTGGTTGTTGACCTGGGTGATGGATACCAGGGAGACGCATACCCCTTTCTCCCTGTTCCATTCCACATAGGGGGACATCTCTTCGAGATAGCTGTCATAAGCGATCACCAGAAGTTCGGTCCCGGAATGGACCTGAGGCGGGGGAGCGGGAGCCCTGGTCCCCCCTCGTGTCGGTTCAGTGGACTGGGACATGGTGGGTTCGTCCTCTCCGACGGTAATGAGCAGCTTCACGCTGGTATAGAACGTGAGGCGGTCCCTGGACGGTTCGTAATCGAAGGGCGAGACGCTGACCGAATAATGGCCGTACCTCTGTCCGTTTTCCCACCCCCATCCCATGCGTTTCCAGAGCAAGGGCTCCGCTGGATAGGTCTCGCCGCTCGTGTAGCGGCTCCAGTCGGGTTCGAGGGGGGACGGCTCCTGCAGGTTCTCTTCAGTGAGCTCGACGAAGGTAGGCGAGGGGGGACGCTTGAGGGGGAGGGGGATCGTTATGGGGTCGGACCTTTCGACCTTGATGTCCAGTATCTCGTAGGGGACCTCAAGAGGTTTGGAGATGACCGGAACGGACGGCTCGCCGTTGGTCGGCGGGTTGAGACCGTTTACGAGATCTATGGTGGACCAGAGCCGTCCGTCCAGCCACTCTTCCTTCAGCTGGAAATCGGCCCGGCCCAGGTCGATCTCCAGGGTGGACCCGAAAGGAGGCAGGTCCACCTGGGCCCCTCCGGCGGGGAAGGGAGGGAGAACGAATGCCCCTGCAAGGATGATCGATAGTAGAACCAGCAGCGAAGGTGTCCCGGACCTCATCTTAGATCACCGACGGGTACTGGCAATGGAGGCCCTTGTTAAAAAGCTATTCCGTATCATTGTAACAATAACGAAGTGTGGAAAAGGGTTTAGAACTTGTTTCACATCTCCTAGCGCATCCCCATGTTACCGGAGGTCAAGGAGAGCGAGCTAACCCCCTTGATGAGGCAGTACATGTCCATCAAGAAGCAGTATCCAGACATGGTGCTCTTCTACCGGATGGGGGACTTCTACGAGATGTTCTTCGACGACGCCCAGCGGGCGGCTCCGGTGCTCGGCATCGCGCTCACCCGCCGGCGCCACAACGAGGCCGTCGAGGCGCCGATGTGCGGGGTCCCCCACCACGCCCTCGACAGCTACCTCGGCAAGCTGCTCGGCGCCGGGTTTCGGGTCGCCATCGCCGAGCAGGTGGAGGACCCGGCCACCGCCAAGGGCCTGGTGCGACGCGAGATCGTCCGTACCCACACCCCGGGGACTGTGTCCTCACCGGACCTCCTCGACGGCGGCGAGCAC
>JBLIRI010000098.1:0-6582 GCA_049472235.1 Thermoplasmatota archaeon
CCTGTTATCATGTCCGTATGCCCCGATGAGCCCTCTGTCGAGTCCGATGTCCCTTGCTCCCCAGGATGGGACCAGGGTCAGGTCCGAGGAGATCAGGTCCTCCTCCCTGAGCCCGTACTCGCGGTTCAGGTAGGATAGAACGTCCCCCACCACCGGGCTTCTCTCTTCCCCGTCATCCAAAACAGGTCCGGACCCTATGAGGGCAAGCATCTCCTCGCCGTGTATGGCTTCCGAGATCTTCCGCTTGTTCTGAACGTTCTTGGAAAGGTGCGGCTCGAGGTCGGGTATGAGGAATACGGGATCCTTTTCGTCCTCCCCGATGCTGAGGTCAAGGAAGCTTCCGTCGGACCTGACCACCCTGCCGTGAAGGGAAAGGGGGATGTTCACCCAATGGTACTTCTTTATCCCGCCGTAATAATGCGTCCGAAGTATCCCCAGACCGGTCTCCGGATCGCCGTCCAGTGGAAGAGGTTTCAGGTCGATCCTCGGGGAATCAAGGTGGGTCACCACCATGTTCACTCCTTTCTGGATCTCGGCCTTCCCCACGATCCCTGCCGCGATCTGCTTATCCCTGTTCACAACGAAGAACCCGTCTCCCGGCTTTGGCTTCCTTCTGGTCCTCGGTGTGAGTTCGAAGAACCCGTTATCCAGCAGTCTCCCGCACCAGTAGGATACGGCCTCCCTCTCGGTCTTGGCGGAATCGAGATATTCCATGTAGAGAGAGGACAGCCTTTCCACCTCCTGGACGTCCAATTTCTGCTGGACTGACCATTTCCTCTTCCAGGAATGGGGTTCCTTGGGGGACCTTCTGGCTTTCTTCTTCGCTTTTTCATCCTTCCCTTGGGCCATGCCGGGTGGATGAACCGGAAAAATGATAAATATATCCCAAGGAGAGCCTTCGTGTACATGATTCTACATGGCGTCGAATAGGAACAAAACTAATTTATATACCGCCGTGGGATGATTTCGTATCGAACAGCCAAAAAGGTGGTTCTCAATGGGAAAACGATCAATGAAGGTTTACCGGTCCGGTGACCAGATACATATCGCGGTCACCAGGAACTTCGAGGATACCGCTACGGAGTTCTTCAGGTTCTGCAAGGAGAACCATTACAATCCATCGGAGGTCATCCGGTCCTGCATGGAGCAGTGGCTGAACCGCCAGCAGAGGATCAAGGAGATGCTCGAGGGAGAGGTGGAGATGGACGTCAGGATGGGGATGGAGAGGGAAAAGAGGTTCATCCAGAGGATGAAAGAGGAAGGTCTGTCCTGATTTTCGGTTTTCTTTGAACTCCCCCGGCAATTATTTTTAAAATGGAACGCAATCAACCATACCCTTCCAGCGGGTAGTGGTGCAGATGACGAACGGGCTAGTTGGTTTTGGTATCCATGACCTTGACGGTCTCGTGGGCAAGGGGCTTCGGAAAGGGACGGTAGTAAATCTCACGGGCCCGCCAGGGGTGGGCAAGACGAAGATATCGCTCTCCTTCCTTTCGGAATGGCTCGTGTCCGGAGAGACCGGTCTTCTGGTCTGCTTCTCCTCGGTCCCGATCCTGAACGTCCTCAAGAGGGTGAGGGACGTGAAAAGGTACGCCCCCCTTTTCGAGACCGACGAACCTGTTGTAATGGACCTCAGGGACCTCGACAGGGTCGACATACTCATCGGTCTTATCGAGGACGGAGGCCTGCACAGACTGGTACTGGACCACCCGGAGGCAATGGCCCTCCGCGGTTCCGATAAATGGTTCCCCATGCTCGAGGAGCTGCTACTGACAGCGAGGTCCTTCGGTGTCACCACGTTGATAGTGGATTACAATGATTGCTCCCCGGGCGGAATAGGACGATACACGTCGGACGGTATCGTTTCCATCGATTCCCTTGACGGGAGGATCGGGGCAAGGATGATCAAATGGGACCTCGACCCCAGCCTGGTGGGAAGGGAGGCAAGGGAGGAGGTGCCAGGGGCTTGGAGCAGATAGATCGGGACCTCTCCCGGCTCAGGTCCGTGAAGGGAATGGGCGAAGGGAGACTCGCTTCTTTGATCAGGGGGTCCCAAGGCGAGAGCGGTCTGGCCTCCCTGCTGGAAAGCGGGGACGTTTCCCGATTGTCCTCGGTTGAGGGCGTCTCCCAGAGGATGGCCGTGGAGCTGGTCCTTGCCTACAAGGGTCTGGACCCGGGGACTGTCCTCGGGACCGAGGCCACGAGACAGATCTACGATTCTATCATGGAGGTCCTGAAGGGCCACATGCACACGGAGACATCGAAGAACAGGGCCCAGCTTCTGGTTCCGGGAGGGGAACTGAAGGACCGGGAAAGGGAAGCGAGGACCGTTCATTCGTATTCGGAGCTTCTCCGGGGAAGGGAACGGAGGAGGATCGAAGCACTCCTCGAGGCAGTTTCAAGGAAAGGCCACGGGAAGGTCTCGAGGAAGAAGGACCCCTACATCCTTGTGGTCGAGGACGAGGAAGCCTACCAGGGGATAAGGAAAAGAGGGCTGGATTCGACCTGCATGGTGCTCTCCCCGGACGAACTTGCGGGGAACCTCGAGGGGGACATCGTGCTGGTCCACAGCAAGAGGGAGATCGACGAGGAGGTCCTTCCCATCGTAAGTTCCGTCCACTACTCCAGTCCGGAACACGAGATAATACCCGAAAGGGCAATGGACGGCCTCATGAACCACCTGGACCGGATCCGGGCGGTCTCCGAGCTGAGGGCCCTGTTCGGAGAGGAGACCATCTGCGGAAAGGCTGTAGAGCTCATCGACGAGCTTTCTGCGCTGTCCGGGGGGCCGATGGAGCCCGATGACATCAGGAGATCGGTCGAGGAGGTGCGGCTGGAGGTGGAGGGGTCTCTCAAGACAGCCATAGCCGGTCTTACACTCTCGGGCGATGACGCTCTAATGTTGCTTGCGGCTGGTGAGACGGCCCCTCTGAAGGAGATCTACAGGGAACATGCCAGGATGGCCGCCGATCTGGTCTGGAAGAGGCTCGGGGTGAAGAAGGACCTGTTCAGGGTAAGGTATCCCCTTGAGATCGACGAGGAATCATTGGAAAGGATGATAAACGGGATACGGGAGAAAGCGGCCGGGGACCGCTTCAGGACCAAGGTCGCCCTGGGCAGGCAGATCTTTGCTTTGAAGGAAGAGGTCCTGAAGGAGCTCGACTGGGCCGTGGACCTCGACTGGAGGTTCGGTCTCGGATGCTTCGTTACGGACCTCTCCCTGGCCCCGTTCGAGGTGGTGGAGGATTTCTTTGCCGTGAAGGGGGCCGCCGACATCCATCTCCGGATGGATGGACAGTTCCAAGCCGTAGACTACCATCTCGGCCCTGTTCCGGAAGGTCTGTCCCTGATGTTCCCCGACAGGGAGATCTCCGGATCGAGGTCGGCGATGCTGACCGGAGCGAACTCCGGGGGAAAGACGACCCTTCTGATGACCCTTGCCCAGACGGTGATAATGGCAAGGATGGGGCTTCCCGTCCCCGCTGAAAGGGCATTCATCCCCGACATCGCCAAGGTCTTCATCTACAAGCCGAAAAGGAGGCTCGACGCAGGGGGTCTCGAGAACTTCCTGAAGGAACTGCTGCCCCTGTCGATGAAGGTCGACGGAAGCTCTCTCGTCCTTGCCGACGAGCTCGAGGCGATGACGGAGCTCGAGGCCGCTTCCCGGATCATCGGAGTGTTCATAGAGGAGCTCTCCTCGAGGGGGGCGTATTCAGTTGTCGTCACCCATATGGCCGATGAGATCGGGAAGTACACGGGGTGCAGGGTGGACGGGATCGAGGCAAGGGGGCTCGATGATAAGCACAATCTCATCGTCGACAGGACCCCTGTCATAGGGCTTCATGCAAGGTCGACCCCGGAGCTGATACTGAAAAAGCTTCACGCCAGGGCCAGGGGCGAGGAGAAGGAGATCTACACAAAGGTCCTCAGGAGATTCGAATAGGTAGATGCTTTTTCCGTTTTCTGATCGATACGAGGAAGGATGCCACCATACCCATCAATATCATCATCGAGAGATCGAAGATGAGCCAGAACCTGAGCTCGATCCCGAAGACCTCCTTTTCATGAACCTCGATGAAGAGGGTGTGGTCAAAGAAGTATGGGTCCTCGCACTGCGCCCCTGCGACAGCTATCCCTATGCTAAGGTTGTAGAAACCGGTCTCCATGTCGTCGGAGGAGGTCATTTCAAGGTCCAGCATGGTGGAGTTCCCCTCTTCGACAGCGATCTTCTCGGGGGCGAGATCGATCTTCCAGCCCCTGCTTTCCAGTTCATTGCGGTTGTTTATTCTTGCTTTAAGTCTTTCATCCCCATTCCCCTGGTTCTCGACCTTCACCTGGGTCCGGAGGCTCTGACCCCGTTCAATCCGGATGAATCTCTCCGGAGAGTCCATTTTTATGAATTTGTATTGTTCGACCACTATGATAGCGGTCGCCATCGGAATGGTTCCCCCTTTTGTGGTGTTCAGATGTTCCCATGTCCCACCCACTGATAATTGCCCTTTGCAGGAGATGGAGGTTCCGATGGGAACGTGAACCTCAAGGGAGAATCTCTTGATCCTTTCCGCCCTCGAGAAGAACAGTTCAGGCGGAGGGACCACGAACCAATCACCTGCGTCAGGCAGCAAATGCACCTTCACTCCCTTCGATCCCTCGGGCCATGGCAGGCCCATTCCCACCACTCCTGTAAATGTGACTATCCCATCCTGCCCGGGGGCAACGTATGCGGTCTGGTTGGGCTGTGCGATCGTTATATATATGTAGGGCTCGCCAGATGGGCAAACGGATACCGCCTGGTTGGAACCAAATGGAATGGAAATGAGCGAGAGGAGCATGACGAAAAGGCCTATCCTCGCATTTCTTCCCATGAATTAGGATAAGAATATGCTTTTAAGGAGATTGTTGAACTAACTTGGCGAGTTCATTGTTCAGTTTCCTTCTCCAGGGCTTCGATGCGCTTGCCGAGCTTACTCTGGATATTTATAAGGCTCACGAAGGTGCAGATGACCCCCAGTGCGAACATCGCCTCGAGATAGACCGAGACTATGGTCTCCGTGGGGGCGTTCTCGTACTGCAATGCTGAGATGAACGGGATGAAGCTCACTCCCAGCACCACCATTGGTACGGCGGCATGGGTGGATATCTTCAAAGCTGTCGTGTCCCCTGCGACCGCAAGCGCCCGGGCGGGTATATCGACAACTTTCCAGTTCAGGAATGAGAGGAGGAGGAGAACGGCCCCCATTATGCCAACTGCAATGAGCTCGTCGGAACCGTCGATGAAAATGGCGGCAGAAAGGGCCCACGAGCAGATGACGGCGATCATCGCGATAAGCAGCAGCCTCTTATCGTATCCGGGCTGCTTCCTGCTCTTATCTAACCTCTCGACCGTCCGCTTGAGCTTCGAATAGACCCCCTGCAGGGCAGCCGAGGTGATCAGAAGGAAGAAACCTCCTATGAGATAGATCATCCCTCCCAGGGCAATGGATGCGCCGTATTGTGTGGAAAGCTCGTTGGTGAACAACGAGCCCATATAGTCAAAGAGCAGGAGCATTATTATGATGGTAATAAGAAGGGATATGCTGTAGAGAACGATCAGTGTGATGACGAACCCCGATGTCCACCGGAGATAGCTCGAGACCTTCATGCCACCATCCCCCACAACATCAATGCGGCGTTGATGGCGATGAATGATATGAATGTCATGTTGTAGACCCTGACCGCGGCTTTTTCCTTGATCCTGGTGCCCAGGGTCAACGGGTTCCTGACGAAGATGATGTAAACCACCGGGGCGGAGATGATAAGGTTGAGGAGGGACATGGTGAGGTTCTTCCTCGATAAGAGCTTGAGGTCGATCCTCTCCCCGGAGGACTTTCGGAACAGCCATATCAGGCCAAGGAACAGCAGGACCTCTCCGAGGATCACGAGCAGGAAAGGGGCCCACGGGGTCGTGAAGTGGACGAACTTGGAGAAAGATGCCCCCGCCCTCTCACTGACCCCGGAATCCTTGACGGAAGCTTCGACATCCGTATCCGGATTCGCGTCCATGAACTCCACGATGTAGCAGTGCTCGTCTTCCAGGAACGCCTTGTGGTCCGGTTCCAGGTTGAGGTCGAGAGACCTCTTCCTCTCGGTCCTCAATATCACTATGGTCTCCGAGATGGGGTTGTCCCATCCCTTGGATGTTCCCAGGGGGAAATAGAGCTTCCCTTCGTTCAACTTCGTCGTGACAGAGAGAGTATGCCCCTGAAAATCGGTGAAACCATACACCGCGAAGATCAAGGATTCCATCTTCTCCCGGAGATCGAAAGGTGTCTTCCCCCAGTATTCCTCCCATGCCAATTTGTGGTCATAGTAGTCATCGATATGACCGAAATCCTTCAGGACCATCCTTCCCTCGAACTCGATACCAAGCCATTCGGGAAGTGTTGACCTGTCATCCACTATCTCCCTGAACCCATCGTATGAGAAGTCGACCACCATCTCCCGGGCTTTCTCGTAGGTTACCCTCCGGTCCGACCTGAACTTTTCAAGCAGCCTCGACATGGTTGAAGGCATGGCGGCCTCCATCCAATCGTAGGTCTCGGC
>JBLIRI010000099.1:0-6511 GCA_049472235.1 Thermoplasmatota archaeon
CTCCATGATGCCCCCAAGCCCCCCGGTCAGCACCCTGAAGCCCCTGTCAACAAGGCTCCTGCCGATCTCAACTGCAGTCTTATATGTCGGGTCATCTGGTGGAGCATCGCCGCTGCCGATCACTGCTATCAAGGGTCTCTTCATGAAGCTCCGAAGGGTGGTTGTGAAAAAAATGTTTTCCCGTCAGGTCTTTGGTATCTTCTTCCTGCGAAAGCGCTTCTTGACAGGTTTCGGGACCTTCGGGGCATGATCCGAAGCATCGGAACCTTTCCTGCCCTTGGCAGAACCCTTGCCATGCTCTGTTTTCTTTTCCCAGTTGAACTCCAGCACTTCCGGGGTCGCCGGGAGAACGAGTTTCTTACCACAGATCATGTAGACGGTTTCCGAAGACATCACAGCACCGTGATTTATCATCGAAATACCTGTTATATAAATTTCAAAGGGAAATTATCCCCTGTTGAGAATATCTACCACGAATTCCGGTGGACCCTGGAAGGTTCGTGACCCCCATGGGGTTCCTTCTTCTCCAGGGGGTGTCCGATGACCACCAGGGAGAATGGTATGATGTGGTCCGGGACCTTGATGAGCTTCCTCATGCCGGCCACTCTCTCCTCCCTGGGATGGATCCCGAGCCAGACGGACCCGAGCCCTTCTGCCTGGGATGCCAGGAGTAGGTTCTCAGTGGCGGCGGAGCAGTTCTGCATCCAGTATCCTTCCCTGGGTTCCACCTCCGTGTCGGCGCAGACCAGGATGGCCAGGGGGGCTTCCAGGATCATCCTGGAATACGGATGGAAGTCCGGAACGCGATCGAGGAGGACCCGGTCGTCAATGACAATGAAATGCCAGGACCTCAGACCGCGGGCGCAGGGGGCCGCATCTGCAGCATCCAGAATGCGCTCGACGACCTCCTTCTCCACCGGTCTGCCGTCGTATCTGCGTATGCTCCTTCTTTCCATGATGATGTTCATGATATGCCCCCGTTTTGAAAGACAGATGGAAAATCCCCCATCCGGTAATAAGATTTGTCGTCTCCTCGAGAAGGTCGTCCCCCAACCTTTTTCTAATCATTCCCTGTTCGGTCAACATGGAGTGCAATATCGAGGAGAACCTGAAGGTCTGCAACTGCACCTATCCCTTTGAGAAGAGAGGCCATTGCTGTGCCTGTGTGGCATATCACAGAAGGAGGAGAGAGCTTCCCGGATGCTATTTCTCGAAGCAGGCGGAGGCCACCTACGACAGGTCCGTGGAAAACTACATACAGACATCCAGGTGACCCTCAGATATCAGGATAAAGACTTATCATCAGATCCTCCTTCAAGAGACCATGGATATTCGGTGGAACCGGTTACTCCTTCTGCTATGGGCAGGTCTTCTATTCTATTCACTGCTTTTCGCACCTGGATCTCCCGATGACACCCTGCAGCTCATCAAGGATATCATGCTGGACCCGGGGAGCGTGAATCCCATAGTAATTGCGATATTCAACCTAATGGGTGTCCTTCCCCTGGCATACTCGGCGGTGCTTCTCTTCGAAGGCAGGAAGACAGGATTGAGGTCATGGCCCTTCGTTCTCGGTTCCTTTTTCGCCGGTGCTTTTTCCCTGCTGCTTTACATGGGGTTCAGGTCACCGCAGACAGCTTTCAGAGGAACAAAGGGAACCCTCTTGAAGATCATGGATTCCCGTGTATATGGAATAGTCCTGAAACTGGTGGCCATTTCACTTGTCGCTTACGCTTTGGGTGCCGGGGATTGGAAGGAGTATTCGGAGCTTTTCTGGAACAACACCCTCGTCCATGTGATGACCCTGGACTTCCTGGTTTTATCAGCTGTATTCCCGTATGCAATGTGGGACGATATGAAGAGGAGGGATTGGTTCGAGTTCAGAAGGTTCCTTTCATTCGCATTGGTGCCGCTCATGGGACCTCTTACATATCTATGGTTTAGACCGAAACAGCATGAGAAGGTCCAGGAAAAGGTTGATCAGCAGTAGATCAAGGATGCCCTTCGAAGGGGATTAAGCTTAATTAATTGGTGTCAGGTCATCAAACATCATGGCTCCGGCATCCAGAGTGATCATAGGCGACAGCAGGGACATGAGGGAGCTTGAGGACGGTTCCGTCCAGCTTATGGTCACCTCGCCCCCCTACTGGCACATCAAGGATTACGGGACGGAGAACCAGCTCGGATACGGACAATCCCTTCACGAATATCTGAAGGACCTGTACCGCGTCTGGAAGGAGGTCCACAGGGTCCTCGAGCCCGGCCGGAGGGCCTGCATCAACATAGGGGACCAGTTCACAAGGGCCTCCCAGTACGGCAGGTACAAGGTCGTCCCCATACACGCCGAGATCATCCTGCAGATGGAGGGCATCGGGTTCGATTTCATGGGGTCCGTGATCTGGAACAAGAGGACCTCCATGAGAACCTCGGGGGGGGCGACGATAATGGGATCCTATCCCTACCCTCCCAACGGGATAATCGAGATCGATTACGAGCACATCATGGTCTTCAAGAAGCCGGGGAAAGCAAGAAAGCTCGAGGCTGGGCTGAAGGAGAGCTCGAAACTTTCCAAGGAGGAGTGGAAGGAATTCCACATCTCACACTGGAGCTTCGGGGGGGCCCGCCAGGTCGGGCACGAGGCCATGTTCCCCGAGGAGCTCCCCTCCCGCCTCGTGAGGATGTTCTCCCTTGAGGGGGAGACGGTCCTTGACCCGTTCCTTGGAAGCGGGACAACGGCCCTTGCTTCGAACCGCCACGGCAGGAACTTCGCAGGATACGAGGTTAACCCTGAGTTTGCAGCGGTCATAAGGAAAAAGATGTCAGTCCTGAAGGATGCGAAGCTCGACATCGAGGAAAGAAAGGGGCAGGCGGTCATCGGCAAGATAGGATACACTCCATCCGTCCAGGACATCGACCCCCTGGGCCCGGACCGGGAACGTGAAGTTCGAACCCACCGTGTGGATGGTGTCACAGCGGACCTTCGCCTCAAGGTAAGGAATATCGGGCAGATCTCGTTCATGGGCATCCATATCGATGAGAAGGAGCTTTCCGCAGAATACCTGCGGGAATACGTTGTTGGCAAACAGGTCATACTCCGCGACCTTCAAGATGACGGATCCGCCCTGGTCTACCTCTCGAACAGGATCCATATCAACAAGGAGCTCGTGAAACGCGGCTATGCAAGCATCCTGGAGGGATGGGACCATCCCTTGAGACCGACCCTCGTCAAGGTCCGGAAGGGATAGGATCATTCGCAGAACATGTCCCTGTTGGCGATGAAGAAGGATTTTGTCAGCACCGGCATGATCGGTCCCAGGATGAAAGCCAGCGGGAAGAAGACCATGGTCGCCAGTATGAGCATCAGATACCCGGCTGCGAAGTACAGAACCCCTCTTTTATGGTGCCTTATGTCCCTGAGACCTTGCCTAACCGCCTTTCCTGCATCCTTTCCCTCCGCCATCCTTACTGCAGCCGCCTCGAAGACGAACCACAGGACGGGATAGACCACGACCATCAAGATGCCGTAGAAGGCCATTAGCAGTATATTGGCAAGGATCGACGTTGTCACCGTCATTACCGGAGAGGCTTCGAAAATGAACATAAATATGAATGCTGCTACAAAACAAGCCAGGATAAGGTAGGTCAGAAGCGAGATCACAAGTGCGATGAGCAGGTAGCGCAGGAACAATCCTGCACCCCGCTTCATGATCCGCTTCCAGCCGCTCCTGAGATCGTTCCAGAAATCGCTCCAATCCACCTTGGCACCATTTTTCAGCTTGAGCAGGAGCTCAGCGATGTAGATCTGGAGCCCGAAGTTGAAAGCACCTGCGGCGATTATGAAAAGCAGGAACAAAAGTAACATGATGAAGAGAAGGACGATCCCAAAGATGATGATAATGATCCCCAGTGCGGTCAGGCCTCCTCCCAGGGTCGCAAGCAGCACACCGCCTATGATGGCGAACAATCCAACGCCTAACAGGCCGTAGATGATGAACAGAAAGAACTGCTGGACCATCGACATGCAAAGGAATACCACGTACACTGCCGCACAGATCAGAAGTATTGATGTAAAGTGCTCTTTTATGAGATCGGCGGTCCTTCTGTATGATCCCTTCATTCCTCTCCGCATGCTGTCCACACCGGAAATATGTGTGAATACGAATCCCTGTTAAATAACTGCTAGCTCTCATGGGGCGTACCGGTCCATGAAACCGATCTCCTCGAGTGGTCTTCTTTCCCTGGGGGACGTCTCCTGCTCCCTGTGCTTCTCTCCCAGGAAGCTATGGTCATCGGACCTCTTTCCTATCCCGATGAGAGTTATTATGATGTGTTCATCGGGAATGCCCAGAACCTTCTTGACCTCCTCCTTGCTGAAACCAACGATCGGGTGGGCCAGCAGTCCCATTTCGGTCGCCTTGAGAAGCATGTGTGCGGTAGCCATCCCCGTGTCGAACATCTCGTACTGGACCCCCTGGACGTCGCAGTCCGAACCAGGTTCCGTGAACACGGCGACAACCATTGAAGCCTTCTTCATCCAGTAATTGCCCCTGGTGAGGGTTCCGAAAACCTTTTCCAGCTGTTCGGGGTCCCTGACCATGACGAACCTCCAGGGCTGGTTGTTGAAACACGAAGCGGCAAGTTCGGAGGCATGGAGAAGCTCCCTGACCATATTATCTGTAATATCGATGTTATCGTATGCCCTTCTGGACCTTCTTCTTTCGAGTACCTCATCGAATTCCATATCCGGCACCTCCCGTGGACAGGTCAAACAATGGAGCTTATGGGATTTATCAGGTTCCCCTCTCACTGGATGGAAGCGACGATGGACCTTGCCCATTTCATTGCCGAGGCCACCAAGGGTCCTCTCTCGTCTTTATTCGAGGTCAAGAACTCCTGGTCACCGAGGAACTCGCTTTCAGGTGAGATGCTCCTCATGTTCTGAAGTGCGCTTCCCGCACCGCCCGTGTGAGTGCAGAAGAAAGCAACTTTCTTTCCTTCGGGAAGATGGTCCTCAAGGAATGTCTTGATCGCAGGGGTCTGCCTGCCCGCCCATATCGGGGTCCCGACGAAGATGACCTCGTACTCCTCCGGATTCCTGTGGAGGGGTTTCAACGGTGGTTTGAACCCCCTGATAGCCTGCCATCCCCCAAGGAAGTATCTCATGAACCCTTTGGGCTTGAAGTCCTTCTCCGGTTTTATCTCCATGATGTCCGCTCCGATGGAGATGGCGATATCCTCTGCAAGGAGCCTGGTGTTTCCCTCGTTGGAATAGAACACGACCAGCTTCTTCAAGGTTTCAAACCCCCGTTTCTATCTATACAGAAATCCTTGACAGGCTTCGGGCCCATTCCTGGGCCTTCATGCTGCACGTACCGTTCATGTCATTTCTGGGATTTATGAACTCCCTCTCGGAAAGGACCCTATTGTCCTTCAGAAGGTCCTTCATCTTCTCGAGCGTTCTTCCCGCCTCTCCTTCACTGCAGGTGTAGAGCGCTATCATCTTTCCTGCTATCTTCATCTTCTTCAGGTACGCGGAGATCGGGGGGGCGGGAGCCCAGGCCCATACCGGGGTCCCGATAACGATCATATCATAATTCTTCGGGTTGTGTTTCGGGAGCTGGATCTCGACCTCTTCCAGGTTTTGGTCCTTACTGCCCTCCCAGTAATGGTCCATGAAACGATGGTGATCGATCGCATTCACGGTCTTGATCTCCTCCACGTCCGCTTTGAGCAGGTCGGCTATGTGGTCGCCGACGCATTTCGAATTACCCTGAAGTGAATAGTAGACTACCAGAACCTTCAGTCCCAGGCCTCCTTGATATGATAATAGAGCATTGTCGGTTATAAGTTTGTTTACCCAGAAGGATAAGGTTAAAAGGATCGCCTCTTGGATCAATGCCTGTCATTTCTTTTTACAGGTTCCTTGATGAAGTCCTCCAGCCCCTTCTGCTCCACGCCCTTCAATATCCTCAATGACCACGCCTCGTCCACTCCGAATACCGCCAATGCGCTCGACATCGCCCTTGCAGTGAGCTCGAGATATCTCTGCGTGTCGTACCTCACCTCCCCCATCTCCTCGTGGACGAGTGCGACCCTGTTCTCGTGCCTTTTGGCCTCGTGGTCCAGGACCACGAACCGGACCTTCTGACCGCCTTTCACGTCGACCCCCTCCCTCTTCAACAGCGTCATGGCGGAAACGTGTTCGGAGCGCGTCGAATAGTCCTCGAGGTTCCGTGAGGCGCGTATCGTTATTGCAAGCTCCTTCGGATCAACTTCTCTTTCCATGATCATCCTTCCCTTCTCTCTCATCACCTCGAAGGCTCCGGGAAGGTGGTCGGGGATCTCCCCCGCCCCCCCGGCCCCCGACAACGCGGTCAGCATATCCTCCTGCGCCTCCTTGATGAAATACGGCGTCGAGTGCTGCCTGCACTCGATCCCCCTGAACTTCATCTCCCCGTCCTCGTTGAGACCGTAGTAGCGGTTGAGCGCCCCCGCCCCGTTGGTCTTGTTC